>JBKQKS010000311.1:0-3430 GCA_052147395.1 Roseiarcus sp. | reverse complement strand
GGTAGGGAAGCCACGGCTCTGAGCAAAGACGCCATCGACCGCATCGCAGCCTACCACAGGGAAATCGGTAGGGAAGCCACGGCCCGGCAAGCCGCTGCGCGCCTTCCCGCATAAGCCTACCACAGGGAAATCGGTAGGGAAGCCACGGCCAGTTTGACCGACTGGAGTGCGCCGCCTGCAGCCTACCACAGGGAAATCGGTAGGGAAGCCACGGCCAACAACTTCGGCTTCCCGGTCGAAGACCGGGGCGCCGAAGTTCGGGCTGTCGCCCGAGGGCTGCCGGGCGGTCCTCCGCGCTACGCGACTGCCGACTGCCTACGCCCCCCTCGCCAGCAACCTCTGCACCGCGCTCAGCGTCGCCTTCAGCGACGCCATCACGATGCTCGGGTCGATGCCGACGCCGTGGATGAGGCGGCCGTCGCCGTTCTGGATCTCGACATAGCACGCAGCGGTCGCATTGGCGCCGCGTCCAACCGCGTGTTCGTGATAGTCGAGAAACTGGAAGTCGAGACCAAAACTCTTCTTCAGGGCGTCGACGAAGGCGTCGATCGGTCCGTTGCCCTCGCCTTCCAGGGTCAGCATCGTCCCGTCGGCCTTGCGCACCTTGGCGATGAGCTCGCGATTCTCCGGGCTCGTCGGCACGATCTGCTGCTTTACCAGCGTCAGCGGCGCCTCCTTCAGGAAATAGGCGTGCTGGAACAGCTCCCAGATGTCCTCCGACGTGAGCTCCTTGCCCTCGGCGTCCATCTTGGCCTGCGCGATCTTGGAGAACTCGACCTGCAGCGTGCGCGGCAGATCGAGCCCGTGATCGGCCTTCAGCAGATAGGCGATGCCGCCCTTGCCCGACTGGCTGTTGATGCGGATCACCGCCTCGTAGGTGCGGCCGACGTCCTTGGGGTCGATCGGCAGATAGGGCACCTGGAATACGGGGTCGTTGCGCTTCTCCTGCGCCTCGAACCCCTTCTTGATCGCATCCTGGTGCGAGCCGGAGAATGCAGTATAGACGAGTTCGCCGACATAAGGATGGCGCTGATGCACCGGCAGCTGGTTGCAGTATTCGGCGGTCTCCTTGATCGCGTTGATGTCGGAGAGGTCGAGTTTCGGGTCGACGCCTTGCGTGAACAGGTTCAGCGCCAGCGTCACGATGTCGACGTTGCCGGTGCGCTCGCCATTGCCGAACAAGGTGCCTTCGACCCGGTCGGCGCCGGCCATCACCGCGAGCTCCGCCGCCGCCACCGCGGTGCCGCGGTCGTTGTGCGGATGCACCGACAACAGCACGCTGTCGCGATCCGAGATTTTTCTTCCAAACCACTCGAACATGTCGGCGTAGGTATTCGGCGTCGCCATCTCGACGGTCGCCGGCAGGTTGAGGATCAGCTTGTTCTGCGGCGTCGGACGGATCACCTCCTTCACCGCCTCGCAGATCTCCAGCGCGAATTCGAGCTCGGTCCCCGTAAAACTCTCGGGCGAATATTCGAACTGGAATTTTGTTTCCGGCGCGGCGTCCGCGAGGGCCCTGACCTGCTTGGCCGCCGCGACCGCGATGTCGACGACGCCCTTCATATCCGAGCGGAACACCACCTCGCGCTGCAGGGTCGAGGTCGAGTTGTAGAAATGCAGGATGACGTTGTTCGCGCCCTTCACCGCCTCGAACGTGCGCGCGATGAGTTCGGAGCGGCACTGCGTCAGCACCTGAATAGCGACGTCGTCGGGTATCCGGCCGCTCTCGATGATCGAGCGCACGAAATCGAAATCGGTCTGCGACGCCGAGGGAAATGCAACCTCGATCTCCTGGAACCCCATGCGGACGAGCAAGTCGAACATCCGGTTCTTGCGCTCGACGCCCATCGGCTCGATGAGCGCCTGATTGCCGTCGCGCAGATCGACGGAGCACCAGATCGGCGCCCTCTCGATCACCGCCGACGGCCAGCGGCGATCGGCGATCGCGATCGGCGGGAACGCGCGGTATTTGTGAATCGGCATGGAATTCATGGCAAACCCCAGAGGAGAAACGCCGACGGCGCAGCGGCGTCGGGCGAGCATACGCGAGGATGACGAAAAAGATGCGAAGACGACCCGGCGCGCCTCAGCGCGTCGGGCGAATAAGTCGCAGGGCTGCCGACAGGATTCGCATGGCGGTCTTCAAGCAGAAAGGCGCGCGAAAAGCAACGGTTTTCGGCCGGCGCTCGTCGAAGGGCGCCGCATCGTGGCCGCAGACCCACGCTCGTGGCGCGTCCAGGAAACGTCGCCGCTGCTATGACGCTCGGCGTTCGGGAGCGGCGCCGGCCCTCCCTTTTCGTTTCGCGAGCCTGTAGGTTGCCGCCGTGCCCTCCCCGTTGCGCACCGAAAACCCCCTCGCCGAGCGCCGCTACGCCTATGCCCGGGCGGCGGCGCGGGATCGCGATTTTGCCGCGGCGGCGGAGGTGCTCGAGCAAACGTTGGAGCTCGATCCGCGTTGGGCGGCGGCGTGGTTCGCGCTCGGCGAGTCGCGCCAGCAGCTCGGCGATTTTTTGCTCGCCCGCGAGGCTTTTGCCGAGGCTCTCAGGCTCGACCCGAGCGACACCCAGGGCGCCTCGGTGCGCATCGCCGCGCTCGACGAAACGGCGCCCAAAGCCCTCCCCGCCGCCTACGTCGCGAGATTGTTCGACGACTATGCGCCGAGGTTCGACGAACATCTGACACGGGAGCTGAGCTATCGCGGCCCCGAACTCATCGCGGCGGCGCTCGACGCGGCGGCGCCCGGTCGGCGATTCTTACGCGCGCTCGATCTCGGCTGCGGCTCCGGGCTCATGGCCGCGGCGTTGCGCTCCCGCGTCGACGCCATAGCTGGCGTCGACCTCTCGCGCGGCATGATCGAGCGGGCGCGGCGGACAAAACTCTACGACGCGCTCGCGGTCGGCGACGTCGTCGCCTTTCTCGTCGCCGAGCCAGAGGCGAGCGCCGATCTCGCCGTCGCCGCCGACGTGTTCGTCTATCTCGGCGACCTCGCGCCGGTGCTGGCGGGAATCGCGCGTACACTGAAACCCGGCGGACTCGCGGTATTCACGGTCGAAGCCGAGGCGGGGCAAAACTTCGGCCTCGGCGCGACGCTGCGCTATCGCCATTCGCGCGGATATGTCGAGCGCGCGGTGAATGCGGCCGGCCTGGCGCCGCTTTCGATCGGCGACGTTTCGACGCGAAGCGAGGCGGGGGCGCCCGTCCGCGGGCTCATCGTCGTGGCGCGCCGGCAGCGGCCATAGCGCTGTTCGCGCGGGAAAAGGAGTTTCGGGAACGCCTCGTTTCCGGATGCAAGCCGGAGTGACGGGGGCGTTTTCGGCGATATCTTTTTGCGCTCTTGTTGCAATTCTTGTTGTCAGGCCGCTGCGGCGCAATTGTAGCCGGCCGCGCCGAGGCCGGCCCCGCCGCGCTTGTCAGCTGGGCCAGCCGGCCT
>JBKQKS010000310.1:0-14739 GCA_052147395.1 Roseiarcus sp. | reverse complement strand
AGTCCATCGCGCCGCCCATGCCGGTCGTTGGCAATGACGGTGAGGTTCTTGCGCCCAGCCTCGACCAACGCCTCGATGAGCCGGCGCCGGCTGCCGACCGCCATGAAGCCGCCGATCATCAGCACGGCGCAGTCGGGGATGAGGCTCGCCGCGTCTCGTGCGGACTGGCCTTTCTTCATTCGGCTTCACGCCATAGGACTCTCGCCCGGTTCAATAGCAGGGTTGTTGCACGAAAATGAAGGCGGCGGCTCCGCGCCAACATCGCTTTGCGGGAATTGTCGCGCTTTGGCGACCGCTCGTTTCGGCGGCGCCCTCATGCGACGAAGGGTGAGGGCGTACATGCGACGACGGGTGAAGCCGCAGCTGGACGACCGCCGCCGACGGCGATGAGCCGGATGCGATGGTCGTTATCCACCGAGCTTTCGGTTATCGCTTCGTGATACATCCCCCGAAGCGATCTCAGGCGGATCACGCTGGAGGCTCGCCTTCGGCGCGACGAATTCTTGCAGGCTCGGGAGCGAATTCATGGCCGATGTTCTCGAAGCCGAACTCGACGCCGCTGATGAGCGTGGCGCCGAACTCGCGGTCCGAGCGCCGCGGGCGCAATCGGCGCGGATCGACGTCGGCGCTCGACGAATCGTGCTCGAATTGAACAATGGCTGCGCCTACGCCTTTCCGGTCGCCCTGGTCGAGGACTTGCGGACCGTGCGCGATGCGGACCTTGCCGACGTCGTCATCGACGGCGCCGGCTTCAATCTGGCGTGGCCGGCGCTCGGCGTCGATCTCTTCGTTCCCGGGCTGGTCGCCGGCATTTTTGGCGCGCGGCGCTGGATGGAGAGCGATCGCGTCCGCGCGGCCGAATGATGCGCCGGCAACCGCGCGCGGCGAGCCCGACGATCGTCATCGGGGCGGTCCGAGAGGAGCTTCGACTTTTGGCTCAATGCAGCGCCCGAGGGCGCGATGCAAGCGCTCCGGAATGTCGTGCAAGCGCCGCGCCGAGTTTTCGTTGCAGCGCCTCGGGGTCTTTGAGTTCGCATTCGTAGATCGTGAGCGCGCGCCAGCCGAGCGCCTCGAGCGCCGAGACATGCGCGGCGTCGCGGGCGCGGTTGCGCCCGATCTTATCCTGCCAGTAGGGGCGGTTGGTCTTCGGCATGCGCGCGCCGCGCGGGCAGTCGTGGCCATGCCAGAAGCAGCCATGGACGAAGATCGCGAGTTTTGCGCGTCCGTAGGCGATGTCCGGCTTGCCCGGCAGATCGGCGCGGCAGAGGCGGTAGCCCGGGGCGATGTTCCGGGCGAGCCGGCGTACGGCGAGTTCGGGCCCGGTGTCGCGCGATTTTACCGCGCGCATCGTCGCCGAGCGCTCGGGCGAGGGTTCTTTTGTCGGCCGCCGGATTGCGGCGCCGGGTCGACGCGTCATTCGAGCCCTGGGTGAATTTCGAACTTCCGGCCGGCGTCGCGGCCGGCTTCGAAGGCGTCGACGACGACGCGGCGGCGCCGGCGCACTTTGCGCTCGAAGCGCATGCCGAGCTTGTCGAGCTCGTCGTCGATCACCGAGGTCTTGATCGGCTCGAGATCGCGGCCGGTGGATTTGCGCATCGCCGCCTGGCGATCGGACTTGAGCTTGTCGAGCTTGGTATCGATGCCGTTGGCGAGCCCGATCTGGAACGAGTTGACGGCCCCGCGCCGCTGGACGGCGTCGAATTTCGAAAACACCTCGCCGTTCTTGAAGCTCGCCGTCTCGGTGTCGAACGTGACGCCGACGAGGTCGTAGAGATAGCGTGCGGCCTCGACGTCGGCCGGCAGGCCGAAGAACACGAATCTTATCGCGCCTTCGGGGGTCTTCTCCTCCCAAGCTTTGCAATCGCAGAAATGCGCGATCGTCGGCACACAGCGGTCCTGCGGCGCCTGCTTCTTGCGGCCGGTGTCGACCCCAAAGCCCTCGCAGGCCTGCTTGCGGATGTCGAGCTCGCTGAGCGACAGGCCGTAGCGCTCGAGCAGTTCGGCGACCTTGGCCGCCGCCGCGAGCGCCTCCTGCTCGGTGCAGCCCTGCGCCGTGGTCTTGGCGCGCAAAGCCCGAATCCGGTCGATGACGCGCTGCAGGTCCTCGCCCGTCGCGGTGGTCCGTTGGGTCGCCTGCCCGAAGCGCGCCCCGAGCTCGAGGAACAGATCGAGGCTCGCGCGCGCTACGCGGCTCTCGTCCGCCCGGCTTTGCAGAATGCCGAGCACCCGGTCGATGTCGTTTCTCGGGCGGATGCCGGCCTGCGCGCGGCGACGCATCGTCTCGATTTGGATCGCGGCGACCTCGCGATAGACTTGGGCGAGCCTGGTAAGGCCCGCGGCGCGCATTTCCACGCTGGACACCACTGCCGAAAGAAGCCGCTTTTCACACGCGAAATTGCGTACGTCGCCGAGCGCGTCGCCGGTCGGCGCCGCGCCCTCGCCGCGTTCCGCCCAAACGCGCACGAAAGCGTCGAGCTCTTCGTCCGGGAACGATTGCACGGCCTTTTCCCGCTTGGCCGCCAAGTGCATGTCGAGGCGGGACGCGCCGCGCCCGCGAAAATAATCGCGGTAGACCTGTGCGGCGCAACGCTGATCGTTGGTCAGACCGAGGCCGGGGCGGACGAAAGCGCGGCAGGTTTCGGACTTCGGATCGACGAGCAGCGTCGGCCCGGCGAAAACGAAGAGGCCGTCGCCGATCGCGGCGACGCGCGCTCCGAGGTCGAGGCCGATCGCGGCCGGGGCTAGCCGCTCCTCGTAGAGCATGAACGTCTTGCCGCTCGCGAGGTCCTTGGCCATGTAGACGGCGTCGCGCACCGGCGCGATGATGTTGAGCAGCGTGATTTTCGCTTTGCGCAGGCTCACGAGCGCCGTCGCTTCGTCGCCGCTCGCGATTTTCATGTCGCGCACGAGCCGGTCGAGCGGCGTCTGGCCGCTCATAGAGGGCGCGTGCAGCGCGAGCTCGACCGCCAGCGTGGCCGCTTCCTGATGCAGCCGTTCGGCGTCGGCCGCGTCGCGCGGCGGCGCTGCACGGGAGAGCCATTTGGACACCGACTCCTGGATCGCGGCCCGCGAGCCATAGGGCATCGCCTTCAAAGTGAGCTCGGCGATCGAGGCGGTGATTTTTCGCGCCCGCGCTTCGACCGGGTCCTCACGGGTTTTTCGCACCGCGGTCACATTCGCCTCGCTGTCGTCGCCAAGTCCGGCAATGCTAGCTGATTCGCCGCCCGACCGCCCTCGTCGCCGCGAGTTTCCTCGAGGAATTTCTCAGGCGCCTGGCACGAGCGCGCGGATGCGCGCGGGGACGAGGCCGAGCGCGAGCCGGCGCGCGGCGGACCAGAAGGCAGCGATGAGAAGCAGGCCGGCGCCGGCGATGAGCGCCGAGAGCGCGAAACTCGACGTCAGCGCGCCGCTCGAGCGGAAGAACGCGTTCATTGCAAAGAGCAGGTAGGCGAGCGCCGACACCATCAGCGCGCGGCGGTCGACGATGAGCGCGACGAACGCGAGCGCGGCGTAGAGCGCCACGGCGAGCGCGGCGCCGCGAAACTCGGCGTCGGGGGAGACATTCGGCCCGATCCCGGAGAGCAGCGACAAGCCGCTGAGGCCGAGCATCGCGAAGGCGGGATGGACGATGAGCGGCGCGGCGGTCAGATGCAACCAGAACGCGACATCGGCGCGGCGCGTCTTGCGCTCGCGGTCGCTCGCGTCCCACCAGAGCGCGAGGCCGAAGGCGACGAGCCCCATCCCCGCCATCGCCGGCAGCGCCGAGCGGTCGCCGTGTCCGGTGATCTCGAGCGCGCCGACGAGGCCGAAAGCGGCCGCGGCGACCCCCGCCGCAACCGTGATCGGGACGTGGAACCGGCGCCAGTGCAGCCATGCCGCGAAGACCCCGAAGGCGCCGCCGAGGATCGCTCCCCCGCCGCCGAATGTTGCGCCCGTGAGGTTCTGAATGATCCCCGCTGCGCCGAATGCAAGGTCGAGAGCGGCGCCGACGAAGGCGACGAGCAGCACCAGGCTCGGTAACGCCATGCGGCGACGCTTGGTGAAGAATTCGGCGAGCGCCCAGCTCGCGGCCGCGACCAGGGCCCAACTCACGACATGGCCAGGCGGCCCGACGCCGCGGACCAGCCAGCCGAGCGCGACGAGCACCATCACGATCGCCAGCGCGACGAAAATGTCGTTGAAGCCGGTGAGCAGCCGGAACGATTCCTCGTCGGCGAGCGGCGTCGCGCGTCGCTTCTCGACGAAGGCGCGAAGGCCGTTCGCCGCCTCGGCGCCGAGGACGCCGGCGGCGACGGCGGCGTCTAGGTCCTCGTCGGTGAACGGCGTCGGCACGGCTATTCCTTGCCCGCGACTCCGGCTTCAGCGAAGGTCGCCATGCCGTTATGGCAGGCGACGGCGGCCTTCAGCAGGCCGACCGCGAGGCCCGCGCCCGAGCCCTCGCCGAGCCGCATGCCGAGGTCGAGCAGCGGCGCCTTGCCGAGCCGCTTCAAAGCTTCGCGGTGCGCGCGCTCTTGCGACACATGGCCGGCTAGGCAGTGGTCGAGCGCGCTCGGGTCGATCGCGTGCAAAACGGCGGCGGCCGAGCACACGACGAAGCCGTCGAGCACCACCGGGGTCCTCTGGGTGCGCGCGGCGAGGATCGCGCCCGCCATTGCCGCGATCTCGCGACCGCCGAGCCGCGCCAGCACTTCGAGCGGATCGGACAAATACTCGCGATGCAGCGCCACGGCGCGGCGCACGGCGTCCGCCTTGCGCTTCAGGCCCTCGTCGTCGACGCCCGTGCCGAGGCCGACCCAGTCCTCCGCCTCGCCGCCGTAGAGCGCATGATAGATCGCCGCCGCGGCCGTGGTATTGCCGATGCCCATCTCGCCGAGGCACAGCACGTCCGGCCTGGAGGCGAGCGCCTCCATGCCGAACGCCATCGTCGCCGCGCAGGTTCGCTCGTCCATCGCCGGCTCGCGGGCGATATTCCCGGTCGGCTGTTCGAGCGCGAGCTCGTAGACCTTGAGCGAGATGTCGAAGGTCTTGCAGATCTGGTTGATCGCGGCGCCGCCGTGGGTGAAGTTGGCGACCATCGCCGCGGTCACCGAGGGCGGAAACGGCGAAACGCCCTCCGCCGTGACGCCGTGATTGCCGGCGAACACCGCCATCAGCGGCTCATTCACGTGCGGCTGCCCGCCCTGCCAGGCGGCGAGGAATACGGCGATCTCCTCGAGGCGGCCGAGCGAGCCGGCGGGCTTGGTCAGTTGCGCCTGGCGTTCGCGCGCTGCAGCGACCGCGGCCTCGTGGGGGCCGGGCAAGGCGGAAAACAGCGTACGGATGTCGTCGAACGGGCGGGGGGCGGTCATGAAGGTCTCTCGGACAGCGGGGCGGCTTCGGGGCCGCGGACGGGTCCTATTCCGCTGCGGCGTTGAGGGCAAGGCAGCGCGACAGCAACGCACGCAGGGGCGCGGGCTTGACCGGCTTGTTGAGAATTTCGACGTCGAGGGAACGCGCGGCGTCGCGCACTTCCGCGCTGCGGTCCGCGGTGACGAGGATCGCCGGCGTGTGCAACCCGAGCCTGCCGCGCAGCGCCGTGATCGCCTCGAGACCATCGCCGCCGTCGAGATGATAGTCGGCGACGATGATACCGGGGACGGGATCGACTCTCCTCAGCGCCGTCTCGAGGCCGGCGGCGGTCGCAACCTTGCAGCCCCATTTCTCGAACAACAGCCGCATGCCTTCGAGCACCGCGGGCTCGTTGTCGATCGCGAGCACCGTGAGGCCGGAAAGCGATGCTCCATTGCGCGCCGATTGCGTTTGCAGCGTGTCGACGTGCGTTGGCGCGAGACGGTCGGCGAGGGGCGCTACGACCGAGAACACCGAGCCCTTGCCCGGCGTCGAATGCACGCCGATCGGATGGTCGAGCACGCGGCCTAGCCGTTGCACGATCGACAGGCCCAGCCCCAAGCCCCGCGCCGCGCGCGCCCCCTGATCGAGGCGCAGGAATTCCTCGAAGATCGCGCGGTGCTTGTTCGCAGGCACGCCTATCCCAGTATCCCACACTTCTATGCGCGCTGATCCGTTCTGTCGGCGGCAGCCGACCAGCACGCGGCCCTTTGGCGTGTATTTGATGGCGTTGGAGACGAAATTCTGCAGCAGTCGTCGCATCAGCCGCCGATCGGTGCGTAAGACGAGTCGGCTGGGCATGAACGTGAGCATGAGCCCTTTCGCGCGCGCGAGCTGGCAGAACTCGATCTCGAGCAGGCGGAACAGCTCGCGCACGGCGACGTCGGCGATCTCTGGCCTGGTCGCGCCGGCGTCGAGCCGGGAAATGTCGAGCAGCGCGCCGAGAATCTCCTCGACCGCCTCCAGGGAGGCATCGACGTTGCGCGCCAGCCCCATTCGCTCCTCCGGGCTCGCGTCGGCGGCGGCCTCGGTGAGCGAGCTCGCATAGAGCCGCGCGGCGTTGAGCGGCTGCAGCACGTCGTGGCCCGCGGCGGCGAGGAATCGGGTCTTGGAAACGTTGGCGTTCTCGGCGGTGACGCGCGCGCGCTCGAGTTCCGCATTGAGCCGCTCGAGCTCGGCGGTGCGTTCCTGGACCCGCCGTTCCAACCGTTCGTTGGACGCGGCGAGTTCCTCTTCGACCGCGACCGTCTGTGTCACGTCGGTGTAAGTGGTGACGATGCCTCCGTCAGGCAGGCGCGCCGAGCGGATTTCGATCACGCGCTGCGAGGGGTAGAGCTTCAGGCGCATCGGTTCGTCGTCGTCGAGCAGGCTCGCGATGCGCTCGGCGACGAAGTCATCCGATGAGCCCGGCCCGTAGGCGCCGCGGCCGGCGTTGAAGCGCACCATTTCGTCGAGCCCGACGCCAACGCGCATCAGGCTCGCCGGCAGGTCGAACAGCTCCTGGAACTCGCGATTCCAGGCGGTCAACAGCAGATTGGAATCGAACACGGTGATTCCCTGGCGCGCATGGTCGAGCGCGTGCTGGAGCTGGTCGCGGCTCGACTGGATCGCCGCCGAAGCGTCGTCGAGCAGTTTCAGCGCCGACTTTCCCGACATCGCGCGGCGGCTCAGCAGCAGCGACAGCACGAGCCGCGAGGTCGTGGCGCCGATCGCCGGCGCGAGCAGATGTTCGGCATGGCGGATCAGCAGCGCGTCGGCCTCGGCGCTCGCGCTCGGGCGCTCGCGGCGTTCGGCGTAGAACGCCTCGAACGCCTTGCGCGCCCGCGCGCCGCCGAGATAGCGGGCGACGGTCGCCTCGATGTCGCCGACCGTCGCCGAAGCGCGCCAGAGCCGAAACGCCTGCGCCTTGCCGCCGCCGTCGACCCCGACGAACGCCGCCGCCTGGGTGCGCTCCAGCGGATTGGGCTCGCGCGTCAGAGAGAAGGCTATGAATGCGACGAGATTGGCGGAAAGCGACAGCGCGACGCCGCCGGCGAGCGGGAAATGGGTGAACCCGATGAGCGCCGCGGGGCGGAGCCAGGCGATGCCGAGCGGGCCGCGCGCAATCAGCTCGGCGAGCGGGCCCTCGGCGGCGAGCGAGGGCAGGAACTGCACGTAGAACCAGACCAGCGAGCCGACGATCATGCCCGCTGCAGCGCCGCGCGCCGAGCCGCGCCGCCAGAACAGCGCGCCGAGAAAGGCGGGCAGGATCTGCGCTATGGCCGCGAACGACAAGAGGCCGATCGCCGCCAGGGCCGCCTGGCTCGCGAACAGCGCGTAGAGATAGCCGATGCCGATCACGAACACGATGGCCGTGCGGCGAATCGAGAGCACCTTGAGCCCGATCTCGCCCGCGGCCGCGGTCGCCGGCCCACGGCGCCGGCGCAGCAGGATCGGCATCACCAGATCGTTGGAGACGGTGATCGCGAGCGCGACGCTGTCGACGATCACCATGGCGGTCGCGGCCGACACGCCGCCGAGCATCGTGAACAGCGCGACGCCGCGCGCGCCGGCCTGCAACGGCAGGGCGAGCACTGTCGCGTCGCGGTCGACCGCTCCATCGGGAAACAACGTCAGCCCGGCGATGGCGAGCGGGATGACGAACAGATTGATGAGAACGAGATAGATCGGGAACAGGGTCGCCGCCGCCGCGATATCGCGCTTGTCGCGGCACTCGACGATCGAGACATGGAACTGGCGCGGCAGCAGCAGGATCGCGCTTGCCGACAACAGCGTCATCATCGTCCAGTCGAAGGGATCGGGGGTCGTCCCCAAAATCTCGGCGATCCGCGGCGCCCGCGCGAGTTTCGACAGGTCGTCCAGACCGCCGACCAGCCCCCAGACCACGAAAGCGCCGACGATGAGGAAGGCGACGAGTTTCACCAGCGATTCGGCGGCGATGGCGAGGATGAGGCCGTGCTGATGTTCGGTCGGATCGATGCGCCTGGTGCCGAACGCCATGGCGAACACGGCGAGCAGCGCGGCGGCGACGAGCGAGAACAGCGGCGCCGGCCCCCCGTGCTCGAGCGTTCCGTGGTCGAAGGCGCCGAGCACCATCAGCACGGTCTCGGTGATCGCGCGCAATTGCAGCGCGATATAGGGCGCCGAGGCCATCAGCGCGATGAGCGCGGCAATCGACGCCACCGCCTGCGACTTGCCGTAGCGGGCCGAGATGAAGTCGGCGACGGTCGTCAGATTCTGGTCGCGCGCCAGCTGGGCGATGCGCTCGATGAGCCGCGAGCCGAACCCGATGACGAGGATCGGGCCGATGTAGATTGGCAGGAAGTCGATCCCGCGCTCGGAGGCGAGGCCGACCGAGCCGTAATAGGTCCACGAGGTGCAATAGACCGCGAGGCTCAGCGCGTAGACCAGAGCGCGCCGCGGCCCCGTCAACAACCGCCGCCCTCCCCGGTCGCCGTACCAGGCGATGAAGAACAGCAGCCCGACGTAGCCGATGGATATGGCGATCGCGGTGGGGCCGGTGAACAAGGTCATGCCCATGACTTTAGAATGAGATCGACGGCGAGGGGAAGAGCCTCGAGGCCGAGGGGGCGCTTTAGGCGATCGGCATCCGTCGAGTGTGGGCGTCGAGCCCGCGCGCCGCCTGCCGGGCCTGCCGCCAAATTTTTCGCCAAAGATTCCAATGGGAATCGCCAAATTTTCGGCGAGTTTTGCTACTGCTTTGTCAAGCTTTCCAAGCCTCTCATTTGGCAGTTTCATGGAATATCAAAGGGTTGCGCGTCATTTTATTTCGATTTGCCGCTCGACCGCCGCAGCCTCGAAAAAAGCCGCGAATCGACCCGGGCGTCCGGGCGCGGCGCCGTGACGCACTCTCCCGGTCTCGCGCGCGCGCAGCCACGGTTTGCCCGAATTCCCTCGGCGCTTTCATCTCGCGGCTCACGGTTCGGTCAATCGGAAATATGATCGTCGGGAAATGCACTTCACGAAGGTTATTTTCTAATTTTCTGAACGCGTCCACGCCCGCCGCCATCGACGGCGGTTCACGCCGCCGGACCTCGCTTCGTAAATCGGGCGCCCAACCCCCGCCCCGGAACGGCGCGAATGGGCAAAGTTCATCGGCGCACTCCGCAGACTTCAGGAATGAAGAGTTGCGTTGGCGGCTACGCGCCCGCGTCGACGCGTAGCCGGGTCGACGTGAGACGGGGCTATTGTCCGAGCGCGTCGACGATGACCTTCGCCGTCTGCGCGCCCGAAAAATTCTGCTGACCCGTGATCAGATTGCCGTCGCGTATGGCGAACCCGCGCCAAAGGCCCGCCTGAATGTAATTCGCGTCGAGCTTCTTCAATTCATCTTCGATGCGCCAGGGCATTACGTGCTTGTCGCGGGTGAGAGCGCCCATCGTCCAGACGGCGTTGTCGGCGAAGTCTTCCTCCACGTTGGCGAAGCCGGTGACCGTCTTGCCCTTGGCGAGATAGTCGCCGTTGGAGAGTTTGGCGTAACGAAGGATCGCCACGCCATGGCAGAGCGCAGCCGCAAGTTTGCCGGCTTCATAGAACTCGACGAACTTTTCATGCAGCTCGTGCGCGTGTTCGAAGGTGAACATCGGCCCCTGCCCGCCGGCGACGACGATGGCGTCGAACCGGTCGAGGGCGAGTTCGCTGACGGGTTTCGTCGCCTCGACGAGCGCGGCGAGCTTCGGCGTCGAGAGGAACCCCAGGCTGATGAGGTCGGTCTCGGAATAGCCGGAGGGATCGCGCGGGTCGCTGTAGGCGTCGGCCTCGCATTTGCCGCCCTTTGGCGAGAACACTTCGACTTCGTAGCCGTTCTCGACGAAGTCGAAATAGGGATGCGCCAGTTCGCTCCACCAGAAGCCGACCGGCCAACCGGTCGTCGTCGAGATTGCGGGGTTGGAAAGGACGATTGCGACGCGCTTGGGCGCTCTCGCGTTGACGGGGTTCGGATCGCGCAGACTCATTTCAGGCTCCTTCAGGTCTTCGGGAAATTGGGATGGCGAATTGGCGCCATCGATGAGAATGGCGCCGGAGAGATCGCCGAGCGCCCTGGCGGCTGGCGCCAGAGCGGCATAGGGCGTCGCGAACACCGTGGCGGCGCCGCGCCGTTCGTCCGCGGGCTGGAGCCTTTCCTTCGCCAGCGCGCCATATTTCGGGCTTTCGGGGTCGGGGACGCCGAAGCGGACGTCGTGGCCGAGTTCGAGCCAGCGCTTGCCGAGCGTCGCGCCGACGCGTCCCGCCCCGACGATGAGGATGGCAAGGTTCATTGGCGCGTCGTCTTCTCGATCGCGTCCGCGGCGCCGGCCATGAGAGCCAGCGCCGAGGCGCCAAGCGCGAGTTTCCAATCCGATATGGGAGATCTCCAATCCCCTAGGGTTGACAGGGTCGGGAGTTACCCGCGTTTTCAGGCTAATCTCAACCACCCGACGGCTCGATTTCTATACGCATCGTCCAGATATGCTGGACGAACTGTCACAATCTGAGGTAGTTGTGGGGAGATCCCGGCGCCCAGGGTCGGGGTTCGACGGCGCTGGCTGCAGGGATCGCGTATAGGGCGCCCTCCGGAACTGTCACAATCACGCAAAGTCCAATCTTCCGTACTCAACGTCCATCTGTGCAGGTCTTGCCATGCCCGTCATCAGCGGCGTCCCCGACGCCATGTCCGATGTTCTCTCCCTGGTGCGGATGCGCGGCGAGTTTGTCTGCGTGAACGAATATTCGGCGCCGTGGAGCATCCGCTTCGATCGTCCGATCGCGCACTTTCATATCGTCGAACGCGGCTCGGCCTGGTTGACGGTTCACGGCGAGACGCCGCAGCGGATCGAGACCGGCGATCTGGCGATTCTGCCGCACGGCGCCGGACATGCGCTGGCAAGTTCGCCGAAGCTGAAGCCGGTTCCCATCATGGACGAAGTTCGCAGCAATTCGGTTCGCCAAGGATCAGTCTTCAAGATCGGCGGCGACGGTGAAGCCACGCATGTGCTCTGCGGACAGTTCGCCTTCGATGGCGTGCTGGCGCCCAAGCTGCTGACGATCCTTCCGCCCGTGATGTTGATCCGCGCCGAGCAGGGCCGCCCGCTGGAATGGCTACGCCTCACGGCCCATTTCCTGACCGAGGAGACGCGCTTTCCCAAGCCGGGTTCCGCGATCATGATCGCGCGCCTTCTGGATCTGCTATTCATTCAGGCTGTCCGGGAATGGGGACAAAGCCATTCCCATAATTTGGGTTGGCTCAGCGGCCTACGGGACAGCTCGATCGGTCGCGCGCTGTCGGCCATGCACGAACATCCCGCGCGGGCTTGGACGGTCGCTCAACTGTCGGAGGTCGCCGGTCTTTCGCGATCGGCGTTCGCTGCGCGTTTTCAGCAGGTGGTCGGGCAGCCGCCCTTGCGCTATCTCGCCGTTTGGCGGCTCGACCTGGCCGCGGATCTGCTGCGGGCAGGCGACACGCCCATCGCCGACATCGCGGCGCAGGTTGGCTACGGTTCGGAATCCGCGCTGACGCGCGCTTTCAAGGCCCATTTTGAATCGACGCCGGCCGCGTTCCGGCGCGCCGGAAAAAACCTGGCCACGCCGGGCGCCCCCGTCGGCGCCGGCGCGACCCTGACGGATTTGCAAGCGCCACCGAAGTCGCCGCGGCAGCCAGAGCAGAGCGCCCGCGCTGCGAAGCGCGCCACCCGCCGCTAGTCCGGTCTGGCCGGCGCGAGTGCCGTTCTGCGTCAGGGCGAACCCCGCCCGGCTACAGGCCGGCGGCCCGTCGTGCTACCACGGCGCGAGGAGGTCCGACTCATGCGCAATCTGATCACCGACGTTCCGGGAGTCCTCGTCGGCTCGGCGCACGACGAGCGCATCGCCTCGGGGACGACGGTCGTGCTGTTCGAGACTCCCGCCGTCGGCGCGATTGCGACGCCCGGCGGCGCGCCGGCGTTGCGCGACGGGGCGCTGCTCGCGCCGGAGATGATAGTCGACAAGGTCGACGCCTTCGTGCTCTCCGGCGGCTCGGTGTTCGGGCTCGATGCCAGCGGCGGCGCTCTCACCTATCTCGCCGAGAGAGGGCGCGGCTACGCATACCGCGGCCACTTGGCGCCGATCGCGCCCGGGGCGGCGCTGTTCGATCTGAGCCACGGCGGCGACAAGAATTGGGGCCGGCGCTCGCCCTATTTCGAGCTCGGGCTCAGCGCCGCCGAAGCCGCGGGGGAAGAGTTTGTGCTCGGCACGGCGGGGGCCGGCTACGGCGGCTGGACCTTCGACCTCAAGGGCGGGCTCGGCTCGGCGAGCGCAAAAACTTCCAACGGCTACACGGTCGGCGCGCTTGCCGCCGTCAACGCCTCCGGCCGCGCCACGCGGGGCGCCTCGCCCTATTTCTGGGCGGCGGCTTACGAACGCGGCGATGAATTCGGCGGCCTCGGCGCCGGGCCCGGCGGCGAGGAGTTTTTACGCGCGCCGCTCGTCCAGGAGAGCCCCTCCAACACCACGCTCATCGTCGTCGCCACCGACGCCGCGTTCGACAAGGCGCGGCTCACCCGCATCGCGATCATGGCCTCCGGCGGCTTCGCGCTCGGCTTGCGCCCGGCCTTCGGGCCGACCGACGGCGACATCCTGTTCGCGGCCGCGACGGGGCGGGCGTCGCGGCCGGCCGCGCTCGGCGACCTCACCGAGATCGGCGTCCTCGCCGCCGAATGTGTCGCGCGCAGCATCGCTCGCGGGGTGTTCGCGGCGAGTTCGGTCGCCGTCATGCCGGAGCGGCCGTGCTGGCGCGACGTCTACCGCGGCCGTTAAGAGTCCGATATCGCCTTCGCGCTAGAGGAAAGGCCCCGCCATGACGCACGAAAAGCTGCTCATCGTCGACTTCGGCAGCCAGGTCACCCAGCTCATCGCGCGCCGCGTGCGCGAGGCCGGGGTCTATTGCGAGATCGCGCCGTTCCAGGCCGCCGAGCGCGCCTTCGCCGAGATGCAGCCGAAAGCCGTCATCCTTTCCGGCGGCCCGGCCTCGGTCCCTGATGAAGGGTCGCCGCGCGCGCCCAAGGCGATTTTCGACTCTGGCGTGCCGGTCTTAGGGATCTGCTACGGGCAGATGACGATGGCCGAGCAACTCGGCGGCGGCGTCGAGAGCGGCCATAACCGCGAATTCGGCCGCGCCGAAGTGGAAGTGCTCGACGATTGCCCGCTCATCGACGGCGTCTGGCGCAAAGGCGAGCGCCACGTGGTGTGGATGAGCCATGGCGACCGCATCACCCGCCTGCCGCCGGGTTTTCAGCGCGTTGGCGTCTCCGAAAACGCGCCCTACGCGCTGATCGCCGACCAGGCGCGCCGCTATTATGGCCTGATGTTCCACCCGGAAGTCGTCCACACCCCCGACGGCGCCAAGCTGATCGGCAATTTCGTCCACCGTATCGCCGGCCTGAAGTCGGACTGGACAATGGCCGCTTTCCGCGCCGAAGCGCGCGAAAGAATCCGCGCCGAGGTCGGCAAGGGCCGCGTCATCTGCGGCCTTTCCGGCGGCGTCGATTCCGCCGTCGCCGCGGTGCTGATCCACGAGGCGGTTGGCGACCAACTGACGTGCGTGTTTGTCGACCACGGTCTTTTGCGCATGAGCGAGGCGGAGGAGGTGGTCCGATTGTTCCGCGGCCACTTCAACATCCCGCTCGTCCATGTCGACGCGTCCGAGACCTTCATCGGCGCGCTCGAGGGCGTCGCCGAGCCGGAGGCGAAGCGCAAGACGATAGGAAGACTGTTCATCGAGACATTTGAGCGCGAGGCGAAGAAGATCGCCGAGGACGGGCGCGGGCGCGTAGAATTCCTCGCCCAGGGCACGCTCTATCCTGATGTCATCGAGTCGGTGTCGTTCACCGGCGGGCCGTCGGTGACGATCAAATCGCATCACAACGTCGGCGGTCTGCCCGAGCGCATGAACATGAACTTGGTCGAGCCGCTGCGCGAGCTGTTCAAGGACGAGGTGCGTGCGCTCGGACGCGAATTGGGCATCCCCGCCGCCTTCGTCGGCCGCCATCCGTTCCCCGGGCCGGGCCTCGCGATCCGCTGTCCCGGCGGGATCAGCCGCGAAAAACTCGACATTCTGCGCAGGGCCGACGCGATCTATCTCGAGGAAATCCGCGCCGCCGGGCTCTACGTTTCGATCTGGCAGGCTTTTGCCGTGCTGCTGCCGGTGCGCACGGTGGGCGTGATGGGCGACGGCCGCACCTACGATTCTGTCTGCGCGCTGCGCGCGGTGACCTCCAGCGACGGCATGACGGCGGATTTCTTCCCCTTCGACATGGCGTTCCTGGGCCGCGCCGCGACGCGCATCATCAACGAGGTGAAGGGCATCAACCGGGTGGT
>JBKQKS010000309.1:0-5738 GCA_052147395.1 Roseiarcus sp. | reverse complement strand
CCGACGTCTCGAGGCGAAACGTCGGCGTGGACGCCGACGCTCCTCGATCGCACGAACGATCAACTTCCCCTCCGGGTCGATACCGGCCTTCGGACGGGTGATCCCGCTCAGCGCTGCGGGCGGGTTCGTCGCCGAGGCCATGAGCGAAGGTTCGAGACTCTGGGGACTCGGTCCGGGCGCGGCCTCGAATCGATGGGCCGGGCAATCGGGTGAAAGAAATTGTCGTAACCTTTCCACCGTCATTGTGAAGAGTGAGCGAAGCAATCCAGCCGTCGTGTGATGCCCAGCGGGCCGCGAGCACCGGATATCGGGCAGGGGATAGCGCGTGAGCTTCTGCGGTTTCGAAGTGGCGGAGAGGCTGGATTGCTTCGTTGCGCTCGCAATGACGGCGTATGTGTGGATTGCGACCATTCACCCGATTGCCTCGAATCGCCCGGTTTACGGGCTTGGTCCGAAATAAATAGGGAACTCGACGTCGGCGGCGCGGAACTCAGATGTGGTAGGTGATCTCATCGCCGGCGAGGTCGGCGAGGGCGCGCATTTCCGCCAGCGAGCGCGAGTCCAGCACCGCGAGGATGGCGTCGCGCACCTGGATCATCACCGAGCGCACCGCACAGGGGCGATCTCCGGGACAATCGTCGCAGCGCCGGTAGTACGACCGGCTCGCACAGCCGATCGGCGCCAGCGGGCCGTCGAGGGAGCGGACGATCGCGCCGACCATGATCTCGTTGGCGGGCTTGGCGAGCACGTAGCCGCCGCCGCGGCCCTTCTTGGAATGGACGAAGCCGGCGGTGCGCAATTCGCCGAGAATCGCGTCGAGAAATTTCTTGGGGATGGCATTGACGGCGGCGATGTCGGCGACGAGGGCCGGCTGGCCGGGATGCATGCCCGCCAGATGCACCATCGCCTTCAAGCCGTATTTGCCCTTGTTGGTCAGCATGGCCGTTTTTTTCCGCGCCGCGCGCAGAGCTGGATTTAGACGATAGATTTAGGGCATTTATGCAACGGCGTCCATGGCGGCGGCGGAAATTGCAAAGGATTCACCGCATTTTCGCTTGCCTGTGGCGCCGCGCGCGGCGCGCGCTATCCTCTCCTGTGACCCGATCCTGCAGGGGCGCCATGCGTTTTCGTGTTCTCGTCGCCGCCAGTCTCGCGGCGCTCGCCGCGACCGCGGCTGACGCGCGCACGCTCGTGGAGTTCCCGACTCCCTATGCCGAGGGCACGATCGTCATCAGCCAGAGCGCGCGCCGGCTCTATTTCGTGCTCGGGCCGCGCGAGGCGATCGCCTATCCCGTCGCGGTCGCCAAGCGCGGCAAGGAATGGCGCGGTTTCGCGCGGGTCGACGGCAAATATGTCGATCCCGCCTGGTCGCCGCCGGACTCGGTGAAGCGCGACCATCCCGAGCTGCCCGACTTGATCCCCGGCGGCTCGCTGCACAATCCGATGGGCGCGCGCGCGATTACCCTCGACCGCGACCAGATCGCGATCCACGGCACGACGGCGGCCATGCGCGCCTCGGTCGGAACCGCCGCCTCCTATGGCTGCATCCGCATGTACAACGAGGACGTCATCGACCTCTACGATCGCGTCCAGGTCGGCGCGCCGGTGGTGATGGTTCGCTGAGCGCCGTAGGCCGCTGCGCGATCGGCGAAGCCTCGAGCTGGCGCAACGCCACGATTAGCGCGTTGGCGGCAAAGATTTGTAACCGGGGCAAATTCCCGGGCGCCATTGTAGGCGAGGTCGCTGACCTCGCTGCCTCCGCTTGGATGAGTCGTGTAAGAATGAGGCGCTTACGCGCCGACCGAGGTCAACGACCTCGGCTACAGAGTGGCGCGGCCCGGGAATTTGCCCCGGTTACAAAGACTCTTCGGTTTTCCCTCACGGATCGTTGAGCAATGTCACAGTTTAGCCGAATTCAGGACAATTGCGCGCCCCAACCCTACGCGATACTGTCATGCAGGCCTCGTTGGTTCGATGGCGGCGTCGGCTTCGGTGTATTTTGCCCCCCAGCCCCCGAACGGCGCCATTATCGAGTGTAGCCACTGCAGGCTGGCGGATCGGCAGGCCCCCTCCTAGCCGGTCCGCCTTTTTTTGTCTCTCGCGCCGCCTCGATCCCAGCCTTGAATTCGCCGGCCTCAGCCGCGATATGACGGGCGGCGGGCGAGGCCCCCGCACCCCCCTTTCTCGCGAACAACACGAGGCTTACTTGACGTCCGACACGACAACGATGGCGGGAACCGCCTCCGACGCCAAAACCCAGAACTTCGAAGCCGACGTTTCGCGGCTGCTGCACTTGATGGTCCATTCGGTCTATTCGGACCGCGATATTTTCGTCCGCGAGCTGGTCTCCAATGCGGCCGACGCCTGCGAGAAGCTGCGCTACGAATCGCTCTCGCGCCCGGAGCTGATCGAGGACGGCGAACCGTTCGCGATTCGGATCACCGTCGATGCGACCGAAAAGACCCTCACGTTTGCCGACAATGGCGTCGGCATGAGCCGCCACGACCTCGTCGACGCGCTCGGCACTATCGCCCGCTCTGGCACCCGCGCCTTCCTCGACCGAATCGCCGTCGACGGCGCCGACAAAGAGGCAGCGGAAGCCAACAAGTTGATCGGCCAGTTCGGCATCGGCTTCTATTCTTCCTTCATGGTCGCCGACGAGGTCGTCGTCGAGACCCGCCGCGCCGGCGAAGCCGAGGCTTGGCGCTGGTCGAGCGACGGCAAGGGCGCCTACACCGTCGCGGCGTTGCCCCTCGAGGCGGCGCCCTCGCGCGGCGCGCGCGTGACCCTGCATCTCAACCCCGAGAGCGAGAGCTACGCCGAGGCCGACAGCATCGAACGCATCGTGCGCGAGCATTCCGGCGCCGTCGCGGTCCCGATCGACGTCATCGAGAAGCCCGGCGAAGAGCCCAAGCGCATCGCCGACGGCGCCGCGATCTGGGCGAAGCCGAAGTCCGAGATCGGGCAAGAGGACTACGCCGAATTCTATCGCAGCCTCTCCGGCCAGTACGACGAGCCGGCGCTCACCATCCACTGGCGCGCGGAAGGGCGCTATGAATATAGCGTGCTCGCCTTCATCCCCGGCTCGCGGCCGTTCGACCTGTTCGACCCGGCGCGCAAGGGCCGCAACAAGCTCTATGTGCGCCGCGTGCTCATCACCGAGGACGCCGACCTGCTGCCGGGCTGGCTGCGCTTCGTGCGCCTCGTCGTCGATTCCGCCGACCTGCCGCTCAACGTGTCGCGCGAGATGATCCAGGAGAGCGCGGCGTTCACCGCGATCCGCAAGGGCGTGACCAATCGCATCGTGCAGGAGATTTCCAAGCTCGCCGAGTCGGACGCGGAAAAATTCGCCAAAGTTTGGGGCCACTTCGGCGCCGTGCTGAAGGAGGGCCTGTACGAGGACCCGGAGCGGCGCGACGCCATCTACAAGTTCGCCCGCTTCACGTCGACCAGCCACGCGAGCGGCGACCGCACGCTCGAGGGCTATGTCGCGGACGTCAGAGAGAATCAGACCGCGATCTATTATCTCACCGGCGACGACGCCAAACGCTTGGCCGCCAGCCCGCAGCTCGAAGGATTCCGCGCCCGCGGCGTCGAAGTGCTGCTGCTCGGCGATGCCGTCGACTCGTTCTGGGCCTCGACCGCGGTCGGCTACGACAGCAAGCCATTCAAGTCGATCAGCCAGGGCGCGGCCGACATCAAGTCGATCCCGCTCATCGAGGGCAAGACCCCGCCGGCGGCAGCGAGCGCCGAGGTCGCGACGCTGATCGCATTCTTCAAGCAGACGCTGGAAGGTCAGATCGCCGACGCGCGCGCCTCCGACCGGCTCACCGACAGCGTCGCTTGCCTCGTCGCGCCGGAATTCGCACCCGACCGCCAGCTCGAGCGCCTGCTCGCCGCCCATGGCCGGGTCTCCGAACGGGTGAAGCCGGTGCTCGAGGTCAATGCGACGCATTCGCTCACCGCCGCGCTCGCCAAGCGCTTCAAGGACGGCGCCGACAAGGCGCTGGTGGAGGACGCCGCGTGGCTGCTGCTCGACGAGGCGCGCCTCGTCGACGGCGAAACGCTGTCCGACGCCCCCGCCTTCGCGGCGCGGCTGCGCCGGGTGATGGAGAAGGCGCTGGGGTGAGGGCGGGAGTTTGCTGATCGCTCTCATTGAGAGTCGTGTTGCCCGAAAGGCGGCGCCCTGCCGCGATGTTTGTAGCCGGCCGCGTCGAGGCCGGCTGGCCCAGCGGACAAGCGCGGCGGGGGCCGGCCTCGGCGCGGCCGGCTACAATTGCGCCGAGGCGGGCTGACAACACGAATTGCCATAAGACCCTTGCTGATGACTTCACGGCGACACGCGTCGGGAAGGAACCGAGAACTTTACCCATCCCGTGAGTTGGCCGCGCGAAGCGCGGGCCGGTTCGGGGATCACGTGAATCCCGTTCGCGCTCGCCCGTTCACGAGAAACTCGTTTCGGCACGTTCGAAGTCGTGCGAGGCGAGGGCCGGTGCTTGTCGAAAAGCGCGCCGGAGAGCATCTTGCGCCCGAGTTGCCGAACCGGAGCGAACGATGAGCGCCCTGCCGAAGCCGACGACGATCGACGAGTTCGTCGCCTGGGAAGAGCGGCAAGAGCTGCGGTATGAATACGACGGGTTCCTCGCGCGCGCGATGACGGGCGGGACTGCAGCCCACGCCGCGATCCAGGCCAACCTGTTGGGTTTGCTTTTCGGTCGGCTACGAGGCTCACCTTGCCGGGCAGTCGGCAGCGAACTCAAAGTTCGCACCGACACGAGCGTGCGCTACCCCGACGCGCTCATCACCTGCTCTCGTTTAGACCCTCAGTCCACTTTCGCTCCCGACCCAGTCGTAATTTTCGAGATCATCAGCCGCAGTTCGGCGCGCGACGATCTCGGCGCCAAGAACGCGGAGTACCAGACCTTGCCCTCGCTGAAACGCTGTGTCGTGTTGCATCAGAGCCTCGCCGCCGCGGAAGTGTTCCACCGCGACGCGGAGGGCGAGTGGAACTACGAATTCGTTTCGGCCGAAGGCGCGCTCGACATGTCCGAAGTCGGCGTTACGGTCCCGCTGTCGGAAATCTACGAGGATATCGAATTCGCGCCCTGAACGCGTCCCGTCCGCCGCGCGAGGAAAGCGTCGGAGGGCTGCGTGCGGCGGTCCTCGTGCTGTTCCCCTCGCGGCGATCGCCAATGGCGTCGCCGGCGACGGATTTCCTGTGGAAATCCCGCGCAACGGCGGCCTGTCGAGCGGCCTGCTGAATCTGTTGACCGCTGTTAGCCCATGGGGCGTTGCAGACGCCTCAGCCGAGAATCGCCGGCTTCAAGACCTCCTGGCGCCATTGGCGGAAGGTCGTGGGGCTCGAGGCCTCGGGGGTGCGCGGCTCGAAATTGTCGAGCCCGGCGTCCTTGGCCGCCATCATCGCAACGAAACCCTCGGCCATCGCTCGAGCGGAGACAGCGCGGTTTCCGAAGGGCGCGGCGCAGCATTTCGACGCGATGTTCACTGAAGCTCAGACCCGCATCGCCGCCTATCTCGAGACGACGTTCGCGCTCGACTCCCGCCCCGCCGCCGAGGCCGCCGAGCGCCTGCTGGGCCGGCTCATCTACCCGAGTTTTGCGCGCGCGCTGTTCGGAATGGATGGATTGGCGAGGACGCCCGATCCCGACGCGCTGGCGCCGGACTTCGACCTCGCGCCGGCGCGCGAGGCGGTCGCCGAAATGATCGCCGCGCTGCAA
>JBKQKS010000308.1:0-4703 GCA_052147395.1 Roseiarcus sp. | reverse complement strand
GTTCTCATCTTCGTCTCCTCCGGCGCGCCATTTCCGACATCACTCGAGACAAGACTGCGAACACCGGTCAGACGAAGCGACCGCATTCGGCCTGAGGACGCCGTGTCATTGACCGGACAATGGCTCCCGGCGCCCCCACGCTTCGGTACGGTGAAATTGGATCCCATGAGTGTGCCGCGAGGGAGAGGGCTGCGGAACCAGCCGGCCGATCTCCACCTGCCGGCTGGAAGGCGCCGCTACTCGATCGTATAGCCGAGCGTGCGATATCCCGCCCGCCGTTTCGCGGCCATCCGCGCCAGGACCGGCACTCCGGCGTCCACATAGTCGACGACGAGAACATCCGTCTTCCCGGCGTGTCGCCGGTGAAGGCGGCCCACATATTGAGCCAAAGTCCCCTTCCAGGAGATGGGCATCGTCAGAAATAGCGTATCGAGCCGTGCATCGTCGAATCCTTCGCCGATGTAGCGTCCAGTGGCGACGATGAGCCGTTCTTTGGTCTCGGGAACGCCGAGC
This sequence comes from Roseiarcus sp., assembly GCA_052147395.1. GTDB lineage: Bacteria > Pseudomonadota > Alphaproteobacteria > Rhizobiales > Beijerinckiaceae > Roseiarcus. Next base: position 4,190 of record JBKQKS010000308.1, on the reverse strand, counting down.
GCCGCTTCGGCAATTTTTCGCTCGGCCGCAGACAGGCCGCCGCACAACACCGCCATGTTCTCGACGAAGGGGGCGAAGCGCTTCGCCAGATAAAGAAGGTGGTCCTTGCACTCGGTCAGAACGATCGGCGATCGCTTGCCTTCGAGAGCATGGAGAACGTCGTCGAAAATGAGATCGTTACGTTCATCATTCCGCCCCAATGCGGCATAGATCTCCGGCATCGGCGGCCGTTCCGCCGACGCCAGAGTCATGGGCAATTCGAACTTCGTCCTCCGCTCTCGAACACGATGACGGATGCCCCACTCGGACGCCTGGGTCCGTGCGTCGACCTTATGGCGGACCGGACCACACTGCATGAAGATGATCGGGTGATGCCCGTCCTTCCTGGCGATCGTGGCGGACAACCCGAGAACGAAGCGGGCCTTGGCGCGCCTGGCGACCAATTCGAAACTCACGGCCGGCAGATGATGGCGCTCATCAACGACGAGATGTCCGTATCCGGCAACGAGATCGTCAACTTCACCGTTCCTGACCAGGCTCTGGATCAACGCGACGTCGATGATTCGGGTCGGCTTGCGCTTGCCGCCGCCGATAACACCGATCTGGTTCGGTTCGATGTCCAGGAAGGACCGCAGGCGCGCCACCCACTGATCGAGCAGTTCGCGGCGATGGACCAGGACGAGTGTATTCTGCTGGCGCTGAGCGATCAATGCGGCGGCGACGACCGTCTTGCCGAATGCCGTCGTGGCCTCGAGAACGCCGTGATCGTGGGCAACGAGATCCCTGAAGGCGCTTTGCTGGGATGGCAGCAATTCTCCCCGGAACGTCAGTCCCGCCGGCAGCGGTTGGCCGAGTTCGCGACGATCTTCCAGGACCATGTCGATCCCATGGCTCCGGACAAGTGCGGTCACCTCGTCGAGACAACCGCGCGGCAAAGCCACATGCCGAGGATGAAGTTCGGCGCAGGAGATGATTCGGGGCTTTCCGAATATCGGAAAGCGCATCGCCTGCGCTCGGTAGAACTCCGGATTCTGGAAGGCCGCCAACCGAACGAATTGTGCGACCAGGGACGGGGGAAGCTCCGCCCTTTCGATGTATATCTGATCGGCAATGACGATGTTCATCGACTTCGGGAGCGGACCCTCTATCCTCGCCGGTCCTGTCCGGCGCGATGGCGGCATTCTCCAAGGCTCATCGGCGAATTCGTCGCGAACCGGCGTACGGACGCCGAGGATGCGCCCTGACAATTCCGCTTCGTCAGCAATCCCAACGATCGCGTCCGCTGAATTCCGGCTCAGCGTCGACAGGAAGGCCCATTGGTCGTCGTAAGGTCTCAGGTTTTCATCCACGAAGACGCTGTTTCCGACGTCGCGCGCCCGCCTCTGGAACGGCAGCGCGATCAGATTGCCGAAGCCGCCGAGCGGCATCGTGTCCTGATTGGGAAAGAACCGATCATAGGACGAGAAGCCGATCTCTGGCCGCCTCTCCATTGTCTCGGTGATCAGGGCGGCTCCCATCTGACGCGCGATCCGCGCGGGAACCGGCTCATTGAAAAATATCCAGACGTGGCCGCCATTGCCCGACCGTGATCGTTCGAGACCGGCGGCGATGTTTCTGCCGTGGTAGGTTTCCAAGAACGCAATCGCATCCTCAGCCCACGCCTCCTTGTCGAAGTCAGCGGCGAGGAACCGGCATGTTTCATCGGACAGCAACGGGTAAACACCGGCCACAAAATCGCCCGAGCGCGCGTCGCCGGCTCGAAGGTGTCGTGCGATGATCTCATCGGAAGGAGGGATGAACGCCTGATGCGGGCACTCGCTACATTTCACTTTCGGCTTGCCGCAGACACCCTTCACCCATTCGTTGAAACAGGCCGGCGAATAGCCAGCGCGACCCGCCTTCCGGTTTTCCCACCGCACCGGAAAGACATCGGGCCGGCCAGCGAACAGACGACGAAATAGGGCGATCTTCTCACCGGGCGGCGAACTGCTAGTCACTGTCGCGCCCTCGAACACCGAAGGGCGCCTGGTCTCGTCAACCGCCGTCAGTTGCCGTTGCAAACCGACAAGCGCCGCTTCGAGGCCAGTTCGTTCGGCTTCAAGGTCAATGAGGCGCTGCCGAACCCGCGAGATTTCCTGTTCTATCTCATCTCGATCCATGTCGACTAGCCGACGCTTTCGACTGCGATTCCGCGCAGCGCCTCCGCCTCGACCCTCCCGAATTCACCTCGAGATCACTACCATAGTCTGCATGATGCCGTTTTCCTCAGAATTTGCATGCGGAATTCTAGTCTCGACGGGTTACAGTTAACGGGTCTACGGGCGCGGTGATGCGATGTGATCGATCGGCGGGCTCGCATAGGCGATTCGCGAGAAAGCGGCCGCGATGGCGAAACAACAGCGCGTGTGGATGCGGGTTCGTCAGCTCTGCCTAGAGGAGAAGTCCGACATAGCTGCGGCGTGCCGACGCTTCATCGACGAGCGATTGAAGCCGCGTTTCCTCAACGAGACTCGGCCGACGGACTTCAACTATCCCGTCGACCTCCAAGGTCGATGGCGCGGCCGGTTCTACAGCTTCCTGACCCGCTATCGCTCCGGCTTCGCCGAGACACTCGGCGAGGAATTCGATGCGCCTTTTGCGCGTCTCGACCCTATCGAGGAAAAGCCCGACCAAGTCTTGTTCGACGTGATGTGGCCGCGCCACACGGGCCAGTTCTGGCCTCTGCGCTCGGAAGTGACTCTCGAAGAGGCTTTCGAAATCATCGAGAAGCAAGGTCTCCTTTGGCCAATGTGAAGGACGCGCGAACTGCGCCGCGGTTCGATGTCGCACGGCTCGAAAAGCTCGCCGGCACTGGTTTTGCGCGCGGCGAAGGCTGTTGGCGCGAAGGCCGGGCGCCTCGCCTGGTCTGCACGGAGTCGCGGGTCACATCGGTCGTCGAAGGCGGTCAGGTCTATCGTGTGGTGCTCACTTGCGGCGGCAAAGGGGATCGGCGGCGTCTGCGAGTGCCTCGCTGCGGATAGTTTCGGCTTTTGCAAGCACATGGCCGCGACCGCGCTCGCCGCCAACGCCGCGGGCGGGGATGTGTCGGACGGCGAAGACCCGCTCGAGCGCATTCGCAGCTTTTTGCAGGCGTCGAGCGTCGATGCGCTCGTCGCGCTCATCCTCGAAGCCGCCGAGCGCGACGAGACGCTGATGCGTCGCCTCGATCTCGCCTCGGCGAGCGTCGACGCCGACGACGCGATTCTCGAACAGCGGCTGCGCGCGGCGCTCGGCGAGGCGATCGAGCCTCGCGGCTGTATCGACTATTCCGAGGCGCGCGACTGGGCCGCGGGCGTCGACGAAGCGCTCGACGCGGTCGAGGAGTTCTCGGACGGGCCGCGCGCTGCCATGGCGCTGCGGCTTTCTGATTATTCGATTGTCGCCCTGGAGACGGCGTTCCAGAGCATCGACGATTCCTCCGGCCATGGCGGCGGCCTCATCGAGCGGGCGGCGGACATCCACTTGGCCGTTGCGCGCGCCGCCCCGCTGGAGTCCGTTCCGTTGAAGACGCGTAACTTCTCGTTGCGAACGAGAAAGCGGATGTGGTCGCCGACGGCCAACGTCGACTGGACGGACTGGCCGGATGGAGTCACCGCGAGAAATCGGGTGTCTGGCCCCGTGAGGAGGCCGGCTTCGCGCAAGGAGGCCCGAATCCGCTTGCAGATGTCGTGGACTTCGGCATTGCTCTTTGCGATGATGAAGCTGTTTGGCCGGCGTCGAGAGGCCGAAATCAATTCTGAAGCGAACTCTTTGGCGACTTCCTCGTAGCAGCCTGTCGGACTTAAGGACGCCCGAGAACATCTGAATCGGTCGAGCAGCCTTGCGCGTTGAAACCCCTCGGAGGCGCTCACGCCCTGGCGCCGCTTGTATTTGTGCGTCGCCGTAGTGCTTTGCGCTTTGGCTCGAGCGGCGTTCATGCTACATTAAGGTATTGATTCGTTGGGGCTTCGGGTTCTTGGGCGATGAGCAACTTCCGTTTGATCGATCGGGTGACGAAGTTCTTGCTGCCGCCGTCGGTGGACGGGTGGCTGCCCGAGCGGCATTTGGCCCGGTTCGTGGTCGAGGTCGTGGAAAGCCTCGACCTCAGGGCGATGGCGGGTAGCTATCGCGGCTCGGGGTCGGCCTCCTATCACCCCGCGATGCTGCTGGCG
>JBKQKS010000307.1:0-10144 GCA_052147395.1 Roseiarcus sp. | reverse complement strand
CCTGGACAAACCCTACCGGAGCATCGCTCGATCAGATCGAACCCAACCAAGCGTCCAGTCCCCGTATCCCAAGAGAGCCAACCTCGGATGTCCACGCAAAACGCCAAAAAAGCCCCTTGACAAAACCGACCCCATAGGAGGTCCGGGGGCCACGGGCGAAACCCAGACTTGAGCCGGCAGAGTTCGCCGGGTTTACCGGTCAGCGCTCTTGGCCGCGGTTGCGGGCGGCTTGCTGCCTTTGGAAGAGTTGTCGTCTCGCTTCTTCGCGAGTGAGCTTCCGGCGTTTCTTTTTTGCCGCTGTGGAGGGGTCTGGCGGCGGCGGCTGTGGTGGTGGCTCTGGGGGCTTGGTGGGGATTGGCGTGGAGGCTGGTGGAGCTTGTGGCGGTAGCTCTTTTTGTGTGCGTTGTGCCGCTTGTCCGTGCAACGGTTCTTCTTGTACGCTTGTCCGATTGGCGAGTTGCGTGATGTGTTTTTGCGGACGGTGCGGACCGGCGACCGTGGTTTGTGGCACGGTTGATGGCTTTTGAGACTCAGATGTCGGGATCGGCGTGGTATTGCGCTCTCGAGTAGAGATTGTGGGAGTGTGGATTGGTGGCGTTGCTGGATGGGTTTCTGGGGTTTTGTGCTGCGGGATTGCCGCTTGTGGTGGTTTTGGCGATGTGGCCGTTTCCGGGATTTTTGCCGCGTCTATTTCTTTTCGTCCTGATATCAACGTCTTGCGTATGATGGCGCCTTGGACCGCAACAGTCTATGCGGAGATCGTGGGTTTTGTGGCAAGGTATGTCGTTCTTGTTGGCGCCGCCGGTCTGCGAGGCTGTTGGGGCTGTGGCGTTTCTCGGGCGACAGACGGGGGCGCCGGAGGCGCAGGTGGAATTGCCGGCGGCGCGGTTGCGTCTTCGTTTTGCTCTCGTGCGCTGAGTTTTGTTTCTGTGGTCGGCGCTTTTTGTTCGTTGGGCGCTGATAGGATGTTGTCGACGACCTTGTAGAATTCGAGATCGCTCGCGTCCAGCTGGTCTGAAGGTCTTTTCCTTGCCGGGGTTTGTGGCGCAGCGCCTTGTTGTGGCATTGGCGCCGCGGGAGCCGCGTCGGGGTGTGCTCGCTTTTTGAAGAGAGAGTCTTTGAATTCTTGTCCCTTCCCGATCTTTGCGGCGTCGACGAGGCTTTGCGCGAGCCTGTAGAGACCCTCGTCCATGAGGCGTTTGGGGTTTGGCTGGCCGTTGGGCAGCGTGTCGCCGTAGATGTAATTTATTGATTTGTTTTCCTTGAGACTTTTAGTTTCGAGACGCGTCAGGACGTCGAATGACGCGGCTGCGATGTTGCGGTGGATCAGCGCCTTTCTGACGGAGTCATTGATTTGTTTGTCTATGTACTCCGTAATGGGCCCGAGTTCCGGGTCTCGAGGTCCTTCTTTGCGGATTGGCGGATCGACACGCGACAGGATTTTCTCGCCGACGAATGCGGCGATCGCGGCTTCGCCCTTCCAGTATTTCGAGAGCCGGGTCGCGACCCGCCATTGGTATCGGTGCGCCAGCGCCATGTGCCCGAATGAGCTGCCGATCCGGCCCCAGCGTTTTACCTGCTTGTCGAACCTGTCCTCGATGGTCGGGCTGGTGTCCATTTTGCCGTAGAGGCGGTCGATGACGCCCTGCATGCGGTCCCAGCGCTTGGCGATGAGGGCGCCGGCGGCGGTTTCCCTGCCAGACTTTTCTTTGAGGAACTCGCCGCGGCTGATGCGCGGCAGGGGCTCTATCCCAAGTCCCATGTCTTCGTAGGACCGTGAGTCGTATTTTTGCGCTATGCCGCGTTCTGAGAGTTTCCGGTTGACGATGTCGGCGAAACGTTCTCGGGCGTTTTTTGGCCAATCCCGGTGGTTGAGTGTGCGGTCATTGGCCCGGGCATAGATATAGCCCGGACGCTTCCACCCGGAGCTGTACTTCTTGTAGTCGACGACGGCGAAGTCCCATTGCAGGGACCCGTCCTTTTGGGCGATTTTCGCGGCTGGACGTTCGTAGAAGACTATGTGCAGATGGGCGTTGCGCTCATCACTGTGTTCGTCGGGCGCGTGTATGACGCAGTGGTAGCGGATTGGCGCCGGGTCCACCCCGTCTTTCGTTGGTTTTTTTGGGTTTTCTGGGGGAGAACGAGGACGTTCGAAGTCCTCGCAGAATTCTTTGGCAATCGATAGGCGGTCTTCTGCGGACAGTTTGTAAGGCAGTTCGGCGATGATTCGGGTCTGGATAGTGCCCCCACCCCGAGTGTCGATCTCGAAGGCCGTCGTGGGTGGCTTCTTCGGTTCGGAGGGTTTGTCAGGCGCCCTTTGGGCCTCCAGGTATTCGGCAACGGCTTTGGTTTCTTCCTCATCGAGGAGGACGTTTGGACGTTGGTCCTTCTTTTTGTGTCTGGCTTCGTTCTCTTGTGTGGATTCGTCGAATGGAGATGGGTGATTTTTCTGCGGTTCGACGAATTTTCCACGATCTATCCGTTCTTTGTCGACTTTGTCTTCGGCGAGATCCTTGAGGATCTGGGGCGCTGTGGAGTTGCTGGGGATGCGCGCCCAGAAGTCGACGTCTTCTGTTTTGTCGAAATATAGTTTTTGGTGCTTGGGCGCGCGCTCCGTCTCTTCGACGAGGCGCCAGAATTCCAGGCGTTCCTCGTAGTTGTCTGAAATGTTCCCGAAGCTGGCAAGAGCCTCGCCGACTGGCTCAACGGCGTTCGGCCGCTCAATGTAGATTTGGCCCCCTTGAGCTTCCCAGAGGGCGTCTTTCTCGAGAGGGGTGGTGACGCGCGCCCGGGACGATAGCCCGTTGGTGTCGAGGTATTTCTCGGGGGCATTCTCGCGCTCGATGTAAGCTTGGTGCGCGATCGCAGTGCCGGCACGGGAAAGTCCGGCGAGCTCCATGGCAGGTGACGCTTTGACGATCCGCGTGATTGCGAAGTGGAATGTCGAGCCGCCCTCGGAGTTGATCGGGCGGCCAGTGCGTGGGAGCCCTGGGCTGGTAAGCGACGCTTTGACGAGATCATAGAGGCGGCCGATCTTGAGCCGTCGACCGGGCGACGCTCTAGCGACGGTAGCGTCTATGTCGGTTTTGACTTTTCCCTGGCGGCGCATGATGCGCTCGCCGATGTTTCCTTGCTTCTTCAGCCAGCGTTCGAGTTCGCCAGGGGTCATGGTTCGCGGCCGGTGCCTTGACAGTGCGATGCAGTCATCGTATCGGATAGGACCGCGCCTTGCAATTCACATTGTTGATGTGTGTCGTGGTTGTCGGATGGTTTGATCCGATTTCGCAAGTCTAATGGGGCCGGGTGAGCGCCTTGCAGAGTCTTTAAAAGCCCCGCTTACCGACACGGCGTCTGCCGCGTCGGTGCGCCCCGGCTGGGGCGCGCGGGAACATCCCAATCGCGCCGTCGAGCTTGAGCGCGCTCAATTTTTGACGGTCGATCCCCCGGTCGGGGGACGATCTCAAAAATTGAGGTATTGGGCACTCCTCGTCACCGATTAAATTCCCCACCACTGGATATTCGTGGGAATTATGACGTACCACAGGCTTTGCCGTCCTTGCCATCTGGCAAGTGCCTGCCGCGACTGGCTTTTTCGGACATGAGCAGGCAGACTTTGGTTGCAATGGCATTCGATCCGATGGTTGTCGATGCCTGCAAAGCCCCGGTTTTCATGGCCGCGCAGCGGGTTGGCGTCTGAAAATCCGCGGGCCGACGTTGGCGGAAAGGCTCGGGCTGGTCTCGGCCTGAGCTGGCCTTAGCGCCTGATATGTCGAGCAGATTGGCGAGATTTATTCGGGCGCTTGCGGTCTCCGTGGTCGAGCTCCGCCGGAGCGAGCTCGGGACCGCGGTTATGTCGTTGAAATGATGGGCTTTTTTGCCGCGCGCCGGTGTGGCGGGTCGGCGCGCGGGGTTTGTCGTTCGGGTGAAAAAGGGGGCCTTTTGGGCTGGCTTTGTAGCCCGTCTCGCGTTCGTGGATTCGATGGGGGGTTTTGGTCCGTGGCGGTTTGTGCGCCCGCCCGATGGTGCAGCTAACATATTGATTTATATTATGGTTTTTCGGCGCATTCGGCGCATTCGGCGCTTTTGGGCCTTTTTTCGCCCGCCGGCAGTAGGCTTGGAGTGTGGCCTCGGCGGCGCTCGGTGGCGCACCCTGGGCTATTGCCGCGTATGGGCCCCTGTACGCGTGTCTAACGCGTTGATGTTATGTAGGTTTTGCTCCGTGCGCCCCGCTGGGCGCTCGGCCGGGTGAGTGCCGATGGCGCCCCTCGCAATTGTAAGGACAATTGCTCGGGGCGGGTTAATCTTGTGTCTGTCAATCTGTTGGCTTTTGTACTTCTTATGCGATGTATAAACTTGCGGTTTTTGGTATTAAAACGGCTTGGTAAAGAAACATGGTACGTAGGCCTCGACTTGTACGTCGTCCAAACCGCGAATGTAGGGTGTTTCGCTGTGTCAAAAGACCTAGGTCTACGGCTAACATGCAGGAACGTATGGGTTTTTTCCGATAAGTAGTTTTTTGGCCAGATGACTGTTACTATGGCTGAGACCTAGGCCTTTTGACATGCGTCCACGCCTGCTAAAAATTTGACCTAGGCCTTTTGACATGCGTCCACGCCTGCTAAAAATTTGACCTAGGCCTTTTGACACGCGTCCACGCCTGCTAAAAATTTGACCTATGCCTTTTGACACGCGCCCACGCCTGCTAAAAATTTGACCTAGGCCTTTTGACACGCGTCCACGCCTGGTTTTTCTTGGACCTGGGGTTTATGACGTGCTAATGTGCCTATGTTGGAATCGGCCGCCGGAGCAAAAGTGATGAAGCCTGCCGGCGAGTGTCTTGCTGCATTCGAGCGTCGTTTGGGCGCCATTCGGATGGGCGCTGAGAGGCGCGCCCAGGTTTTTCGCAGCTTCCAGGCGCGGATCGATGATGCTTTAGCGACGCGGCGGCGTAAATTGAGTGATCTGGAGGGCGAGATTGCCGCGCTCGAGAGTGAGCAGGCCCGGTGCCGCGAGGTGTACCGCGAGGTCGAGGCGCGCAAGCGCTCGAGACGTACGATCGACGCCGATGGCGACGCTTTGGCGCGCGCCATGGCCGCGCTCGAGACCCGAGGCGATGGGGACCTTGGTTCTGGCGCGTCGCCCAAGAGCACCCGATTCTCCGACACGCCGAAGGTTCGCTCGGCTGACGGCTTGACCTGGGCGAATGCCCCGTGCGCAACGAAGCTCGATCCGGCGACCGAGATCACGCCGTTCACCGATTTCGTCAATCCCGAAATCGAGGTGATTCTTAGAAATGCCGGGGCGCTGCACATGGTCTATCTATATTCGAAAGAACGTCGCGATGTCCAGGCGATTTTCAAACATTTTCTCGCCGTCGACGTTCATGACGATTTGCCTATCGAGGCTGCAACGTGTGGAGTCGTTTACGACATCGATGCCGCAGTGGCGGGGTTGAGCGTGTCGCCTAAGTCGGAGGATTGACAGTGGTGCGCCACGGCGCTGATGCCCCGGCCGCTAGGCTGGGCTTTTCCCTAGCTCTGGGTCGCGATCGAAATGAAGAGGCTGGGCAAAAGTTCTCCGCGTCTGCGGGCCCTGCGGGCGCCCGCGCGCTTTTGAATCAAAAGACGCGCGGGCGGTTCGTATTGGGGCCTTTCGAAGGTATCGAGTCGACCATTGTTGGATCTCGAGTCGTGATTTGTCGTAGCTGCTGGCTTTGCCACAGCGGTTTTGCTTGCGGCGCCGTTTCAGCGCCGGCCATTTAGGTCGGCGCCCTCGCGTTTTTGTTACCAAAAGACGCTCGGGCGGATCTTTCTTTCTGCTTTGTGAAGACCTGGAGTCGAGTTTCGCGACGCTGGATTTCTCGTCGGGCTCCCAGGCGTCCTTGGCGCTGACGACAGCGATGTCGGTGACATCATGAGTGAAGCAGCTGATTTCAGCCGCATTGGTTCGCAGCCGGCGGCGATCGGCGAGGAGTTCGCGGTTGGGCGCGCTTTGAGCCGTGCGTTTTCGATATTCGGGCAGGGATTCGCGAAGTTCCTTCTTTTGATGGCGGTCGCCTACCTGCCGGTCGTGCTGCTGCAGCTCCTGCTGCCGCGAACGGCAGGCGTCATCGTGCATTCTTCGCCGATGTTTTTCGTCAGGCCGGTGGCGTTCTGGTTTTTGCAGATGATCGCCAGCGCCATCGGCAATGCCGCCTGTCTTTTTGGCGCGTATCAGATCATGCGTGGAGAGTTTTTTACGTTCGCTCAGTCTCTGACCGGAGGACTTCGTCGTTTCGGCCCGGTCCTGGGAACGAGCATGCTCGGCGGATTGCTCGCGGGTCTCGCCACGGTGCTGTTGCTGGTTCCGGGCGTCATCGTCATGTGCGCGATTTACGTCGCCATCCCGGCCTGCGTCATCGAGACATTGGGGCCGAGGGCCAGTCTGGAGCGCAGCCGCGAGTTGACGAAGGGCCGGCGCTGGGCGATCTTCGGCCTGCTGCTAATCGTGATCGTCGGGGCGATCGTGATTCAGTCCGGCGCTGGAATTGTCATCCGCCTCGTGTATCTGTCTTTGCGTTCGTATGCCTTCTGGTTCCAGCTTGCTGTGTCGTTCGCCGTGCAGGTGTTTTTTGCCGCCTTTGGCGCGGTTCTTTGCGCGGTCGTCTACCACGACCTTCGTGTCGAGCGCGAAGGCATCGACGTCGATCAGCTGGCGGCTGTTTTCGAATGAGCGGCTATTCCCGCGTCGGCAGGCTGGTCTTGTCGGCGCGGTAGACCCCTAGGAGCTGCTCGCGCTCCAGGTAGGCGCGCTCCGCGGCATAGAACGCGGTGAGGAATGCGTGCGGGTCAGCGAGTTCGGACGAGTCCTTCCAGCCAATTTTGAGGCGGATTTTGTCGGACACGTCGATGAGGACTTTCGCGGTCGCCGCCGACGGCGGCCGGCGCAGCACCTGTTCGAGCACCTGCAGTTCGAACGCGCCGTATTGGCTGAGCTCTGCCCGGGTGAACGCATAGGCCGGCGCGCCTTCGGCGAGTTCGGCGAGCAGCCGTTTTTTCGGCATTGCGATGACGAGCGTGCCGGCGATGAGATCGCCGGCGCGCCTGTGGTCCCTGTTGAACAGGGGAAGGGCCGAAACGAGGCCCATCCAGCCGAGGTAGGTCAAGTGGGACCATGCGGGCCCTGCGGCCGCCGGCAGCGTCATGTAGATGCCGAGCGGCATGAAGGTCTCGATTTCCCGGGTGAGGTTGCGCGCTACTATTGCCGCCGGTGTGAGCGGGCCGCCTTCGCTGTCGATGACTTTGAGGCCGACGATGCGTTTTCCTGGAGTCGAGCCCTGGGTCGTGAGTTCGAAATGGATGAAGTAGAGGTTGCGCACGATGAATGCCGCGAACAGCGCGATTGTCGCCGCGACTCCAATGTCGACGTGGTGTAGCGCCATCAGCACGAACACGAGGGCGATGAACACCGTCGTCATCAGCCAGAAGGCGAGGTCGATGACGAACGCGGTCAGGCGTTCGCCGTGATTGGCGATCTCGATTTCGAGCGCCACGCCTTCCGGGGTGGTGATTTCCCGGCGGTTGCTATGAGCGCCGTCGAGGAAGCGGTTGATGCGCTCGAGCCTATGGGCCAACGGCGGGTCTCCGGCCGGCGATGAGGAAATAGGCGAGCCACAGCGCCGCGCTTGCCGCGGCAAAGGCGAACCGCGCCGGGGTGTCGGCGATGAGCTGGCGCAAGCCCCCTTCGATCATGCCGGCGATGAACAGCATGAGGACCGCCCCGCCAGCGAGGCTCGCCGCCTCGCGGCCGCGCTGCGCAAGATTCTCGAGCCTCGAGAAGCGGCCGGGAAACAGGATCGCGCCGGCGATCTCGAGGCCTCCGGCGCCGCAGAGGATGATGGCGCCGAATTCTGTCACGCCGTGGATCGCGGCCCAGCCGAGGAAGTCGGTGATGAGCCCACGGTTGTAATGCAGCGCCATGAAGGCGCCGAACACGACGCCCTGGTAGATGAGCAGCGCCATTGTCGGCGCGCCGCCGGCGATTCCGAGCGCGAAGGCGAGGATGGCGACTGTGGTGTTGCGGCGGAACAGGTAGTTTGCGAACACGACGAACGCCGTGACGAAATCCGGCGGCGGCGCGAACAGTTCCTTTTTTATGAGTTCGGCGGCGGTGCTCGCCGGGCCGCGTCCGTCGATGAGATTGGCCGGCGTCAGCGCCTCTATCCATTGCTCGTTGTTTTCGACGAGCGTGAAGCCGATCGCGATTCCTGCGAGGATGGCGAACGACGCCAGCGCGATGGCTGTTCCCGACCGGCGCACCTGCGCCGGGAAGCTGCGGCCGATGAACGCTTTGAGGCTTTCGCTCAACGTTGTCCGCGGTCCGTAGACGAGGAAGAAGGCGTTGAGCGTGAGCGCCTCGAGATAGAGCAGGAGATTGCGGTCGAGCGCGATCGTGCGCGCCGCCGAGAGCGACGACACCGCGGTGCGGTAGAGCCGCGGCAGGCGCCTGAGCTCGTCGGCCGTCAGCCGGCCGACGCCTTTTTTCTCCGCCTTGGCGATGAGCGCGTCGAGCTCGGCCCAGGCCGCTTGCCGGCCTTTGCGGAATTCGGCGCTCCTGATGACGATGGCCGGCCGCGCCGGGTGAGCCTCGCGAAGCCTCGCGCTCATAGCAGTCCTCGCTGCTTGATCGTGAGGTAGCGGTTGACGAGCCCGGCGCTGAGCGCGTTGGCCGGCGTCTCGAGGCAATGGACGCCGATGCGCGCCAGGCGCTCCAGCACGATGGCGCGTTCGCGGGAAAATTCCCGCGCCACCAGCGCCTCGGCGACGCTGCGGAAGTTCCGCGGCGGCGCGTGGATGCGGTCCGTGACGAGGGGATCGCTGATGACGGCGAACACCACGGCGTGGCGGTTGGCGATGCGCTGCACGCTCTCGATGAGGAGTTCGGCCATCGTGGTGTCGACGAATTCGGTGAACAGGATGACGAGCGCCCGCCGCTTCAGTCTCGCATTGAGCTCGGCGAGGCCGAGCGTGAAGTTTGTCTCCTGCGTGTGGTAGACGAGTTCGTTTGCCGCGCGCTGCAATTGCACGAAGTGGCGCGCGCCGCGCGCCGGCGGCTGGTATTGCCTGACTCGTGCGTCGAAGCCGAAGAGGCCGACGAGATCGCCGTGCTGCAGGGAAATCCAGCCGAGCTGCAGTCCGGCGTGGATCGCGTGATCGAGCTGCGTCAGTCGGCCGATCGGCTCCGACATCAGCCGTCCGGTGTCGAATGCGATGACGGCCTGGTGGTTGCGCTCGATGGTGAATTCCTTGGACAGCAGCTTTCGGTGCTTGGCCGAGTGCTTCCAGTCGATGAAGCGGTTGTCGAGGCCGGGAGCGTGGTCGCGCAGCGCCTCGAATTCGCGGCCCTCGCCCTTCTGCGGCTGCGTCTTTATCCCGTCGATCTCCTCCCGGCTGACGAAGTTCAGCGCATTGGCGTGAATTCCGCGGATGTCGGGCAGGATTTCGATGCGCTTGTCGACGGCAAAACGCCGCCTGCGCTCGATGAGCGCCAGCGGGCCGCGCCATCTGAGCCACACCGCCGCTATGGCGATTACGCCGCGCCGCCGGGCGGCGAGGGAAAAAGTGAGATTGGCGCCGCCGTCGCTTTCGGTTTTTGCCCGGTGCATTTGCGGCGGGTCGATGGGACCGCTCCATTCGCCGATGACATCGAACTGGCGGGCGCGCGCCGCGCCGGTTTGCGCGATGGCGACGGCGACCTCGGCCGTCGTTCCGACGTAGGTGCGCGCCGGGCTCTGAACGCTTGCCGACACGCCGCGGCTCGAGGCTGCGAGCGCCGCGTCGATGCCGATGCAGGCAAGAATTGCGAGGCTCGGGTCGATCGCATAGACCCAGAGCTCGCGATTGAGCGCCAGTGCGGTTCATTCCCGCGCGTGCGGGGAACGCCACACACCGAAGGGCAAGTTCGGCGATGAAATCGGTTCATCCCCGCGCGTGCGGGGAACGCCGGTCCAGCAGCAATCACGATCAGGTCGCCGCCGGGTCATCCCCGCGCGTGCGGGGAACGCGAGAACGCCCCAGTTGTCGCATTGGACGTTGTCGGTTCATCCCCGCGCGTGCGGGGAACGCCCAGTACAGCACTTCCCCAGCGGTGAGCGAGCCGGTTCATC
>JBKQKS010000306.1:0-8484 GCA_052147395.1 Roseiarcus sp. | reverse complement strand
CGTCGGCGTGGACGCCGACGCTCCTCTAAGGCACGAACGGTCAACGTCCCCTTCGGGTCGAGTCCGGCCCTCGATCCCCACGATCGTCCCCTCGCCGAGGCCGAGCGGGCACAGCCCCTTCCGCAAGACGGGGCGGTCGATTTATCCTGGCGCATAGGGGGCGGGCGCATGATCGTCGTGGGGCTGACGGGGTCGATCGCGATGGGCAAGTCGACGGCGGCGGCAATGTTCCGCCGCCTGGGCTGGCCGCTGTTCGACGCCGACGAGGCGGTGCACAGGTTCTACCGCTCGCCGGCGGCGCAACAGGTGGAAGACGCGTTTCCCGGCGTGCTGATCGACGGCGCCGTCGACCGGACGCGCCTCGCGCAAAAAGTGCTCGGCGACGGCGAGGCGTTGCAGCGCCTCGAGGCGATCGTGCATCCCGCGGTGGCGCAGTATCGCAAGGCGTTCCTCGCCGCCGCGGCCGAGGCGCGCCGCCCGGCCGTCGTGCTCGACATCCCGCTGCTGATCGAGACCCATGGCGAAGCCGCGGTCGACGTCGTCGTCGTTGTCAGCGCCAGCGATGAGGCCCAGCGCGGGCGCGCGCTGGCGAGGCCGGGCATGACGGTGGAAAAGCTCGCCGCAATCCGCGCCAAACAGCGGCCGGAAGCAGAAAAGCGCCGCCGCGCGCATTATGTGATCGACACCGACGCAACGCTCGCTTCCACCGAGAAACAGGTCGAGGATTTTGTGCGCGCCATCGTCGGGATCGCGGGCGGAAGACGGAGGACGAAATGATTCGCGAAATCGTGCTCGACACCGAAACGACCGGGCTCGATCCGACGAGGGGCGACCGCCTCGTCGAGATCGGCGCCGTCGAGATCATCGGCCAGGTCCCGACCGGCCGCACCTTCCACCACCTCGTCAATCCCGAGCGCGACGTGCCCGAGGGGGCGGTCCGCGTGCACGGCCACACCACCGAGGCGCTCAGAGACAAGCCGGTGTTCGCGGCGATCGTGAAGGACTTCCTCGCCTTCATCGGCGACGATGCGCTCGTCATCCACAACGCCGAATTCGACGTGCGCTTCCTCAACGCCGAACTCGCGCGGCTCGACTATCCGCCGCTAGCCGTAGACCGCATCGTCGACACGCTGGCGTTGGCGCGGCGCAAGCACCCGGGCGCGCCGGCGAGCCTCGACGCGCTCTGCGATCGCTATCGCATCGACCGCTCGCGGCGCGTCAGGCACGGCGCGCTGCTCGACGCCGAGATCCTGGTCGACGTCTACGTCGAACTGACGGGCGGACGGCAGCGCAGCCTCGCCTTCGGCGGCCCCCTCGAGGACGCGCGCCGCATGCCCGCGACGCTCGCCGCGAAATCGGGCGCGCGAGCGCGTCCCGAGCCTCTGGCGCCGCGTCTGAGCGAAGCGGAGCGGCGGGAGCACCGCCGCGCCACTGTCGCGCTCGGCGAGCATGCCGCGTGGGTGAAATACGCCTACGCGCTCGACGACGAGCCGGCTCAGGAGAGCTGACGGCCCGCGGCCTGATTCATCGCCGCGATGCGCTGCATGTACAGGCTGTGGAAGTCGATCGGGTCGATGTAGAGCGGGGGATAGCCGCCGCCGCGCACCGCCTCGGCGATGATCTGACGCCCGAACGGGAACAAGAGGCGCGGACCCTCGATCATCACCAGCAACTGGACTTGCTCGGCCGGGATGTTCTCGAGCCGCAACACGCCGCAATATTCCAGCTCGAACTTGAACAGCACGTCGGGGACTTCGCCCGCGCCGCCCTCGACCATGAGGCTCACCTCATAGTCGGTCGGCGCCAGCTGCTTGGCGTTGACGTTGATCTGCAGCGAGATTTTCGGCGCGTTGGGCTGAGCGGCGAGCAGTCGCGGCGCGTTCGGGTTCTCGAACGAGAAATCCTTGCAGTATTGCGTGAGCACCGTGAATCGCGGCATTGCCGCTTGGGCCCCACTCGCGTCGTTGTCAGCCATGTTCGTCTCCCAGGCGCCGACCAAAGGCGCCGCCCCGCGCCGGACCTCGGGTCCGCGCCAAGAAGATCGGCCGGCCTCCCGCGCGGCAGGCTCGCTATCATAGCGCACGGGGGCGGACAAGGTCGGGCGCCGTCGCTCTTCGTCGCGCTCCGCTGGCCTTCAGCCCGCCAGAACCTCCCGGGCGCGCGTCATGTCGCGAGTCATTTCGGCCTTCAGGGCGTCGAGCGAGTCGAACTTCAGCTCGCCGCGGATGCGCGCGACGAACGCGATTCGGATCTCCTTGCCGTAGAGGTCGCCTTCGAAGTCGAACACGAACGTTTCGAGCAGCGGCTCGGCGCCATTGACCGTCGGCCTGACGCCGAAACTGGCGACGCCGCCGTGCGTCCCGCCGTCGAACGTCGCGCGCACGACGTAGACGCCGTAGGCCAGCCGGTTGGCCGCGGGCAGCGCGATATTGGCGGTGGGGACGCCGAGCTGGCGGCCGAGCTTCTGCCCGTGGATGACCACGCCGGAGACCTCGTAAGGCCGCCCGAGCCAGGCATTGGCGTCGGCGATGTCCCCGCGCTCCAGCGCGCGACGAATGCCCGAGGACGAGATCGCCGTGCGCTCGTCGCGGTGCGTTCCCTCGATTTTGTCGAGCACCTCGACCGCGTAGCGATGGCGCTCGCCGGCGTTCGCCAGAAACGCCGGCGATCCCGACCGGCCCTTGCCGAAGTGGAAGTCGGCGCCGACCACGGCCGCGCCGATGTCGAGCGCGTCGACGAGAACGCCCTTGACGAAGGCTTCCGCCGACAGCCCGGCCAGCGCGGCGTCGAAACTGAGAGTTACGACGCCGTCGAGCCCCGCGGCCTGCAGCGCGCGCGCTTTTTCCGCGAACGCGGTCAAGCGGAACACTACCGGCCGGCCGGCGAAATAATCGGCCGGATGCGGCTCGAAGGTGAGCGCCGCCGCCGGAGCGCCGAGCTTCCGCGCCAGCTCGCGGGTCCGCCCGATGACGGCGCGATGGCCGCGGTGCACGCCGTCGAAATTGCCGATCGCATAGACCGCGCGGCGCAAGGCCGGCGGCGGATGAGCGGGATCCACGATGAGCGTGAACCCGGAACTGGCGCTTTTGGCGGTCACACGTGTTTCCCGGCAGGCGCCCAAGCGGCGGCGCGCCCCGGGCTTGTTGGCGCGCGGAAACTGCCCCGACGCGCCGGGCCGGTCAAGGCGCCGGCGTTGCGGCGGAATGGTCGGGGGGGCGCCATTTCGGCGTCGGCGGCACGCTCAAGATGGCCTCGCCGTCGAGCACCAGCTTATCGCCGACCTTGCACTCGCATTTGAGCCTGACGCGACGGCCTTTCTCGACCAGATCCACGACTTCGACCCCGACGTTGACGACATCGCCGATCTTGACCGGCCCGTGGAAATGCAGGGTCTGCGAGATGTAGACCGCGCCGGGCCCGGGCAGCCGCATCCCGACCACCGCCGAGATCAGGCTCGCGGTGTAGAGGCCATGCACGATGCGCTCGCCGAACCGCGTCTTGCGCGCGAAATGGTCGGACAGATGGATCGGATTATGGTCGCCGGAGAGCTCTGCGAAACCGATCACATCTTCGTTTCGGACAGTCTTGGTGTAGGTCTCGCGCATCCCGACCGCGAGATCCTCGAAGTAGAAGGTCTGGAACGGGGCGTGAGTCATCGCAATGCCTCGCAAATCGGAGCACGAGTCACGCACGGCAGAGGCCTGTCGTGAAGACAGACTTTCGTCTCGGGATTCAGGGCCGCAGTGTCGTCAGCGTCGCCGTCGGCCACAGGTTTTCGCGCGCGAACAGTTTGGCCAGCCCGGCGGCCTGGTGTTCGGCGCCGTCGAGATCGGCGAAATGGATGCCGCCGCTGACGAACAGCGTGTCGAGCCCCTGCGACGCGGCGCCGGCGATGTCGGTCCTCATGCCGTCGCCGATGGCGAGCACGCGCGAGCGCTCGAGCGTCCGGCCGAGCGCGCGCCGGGCGGCGCCGAGCGAGGCGGCGTAGATCGGCGCGTGCGGCTTGCCGCAGTAGATCGGCTCGCCGCCGAACTCGACGAATCGTTTGGCGATGGCGCCGGCGCAATAGACGAGCTTGTCGCCGCGATGCACGACGAGATCGGGGTTGGCGCAAATAAAGGGGAGGTTGCGCGCGAGAATCGCGCGCAACATGTCCTCGTAGTCGGCTGGCGTTTCGATCTCGTCGTCGTAGAGCCCGGTGCAGAGAACGTACTCAGCTTCGTCGAGGCCGGCGAGCCGCGGTTCGACTCCCGCGATCTTCCCGGCTCCCTCGTAGAGCGAGAGATCGCGCGGCGGCCCGACATGGAACACCGGCAGGGCGATGCGCTCGGCAATGAGCGACAGCGTTACGTCGCCGGAGGTGACGATAGCGTCGAACGCCTCGGCGGCGACGCCGAACCGCAGCACTTGCTCGCGGATCGAGGCATTAGGGCGCGGCGCATTGGTGACGAGCACGACGACGCCGCCGCGGGCGCGAAAGGCGGCCAGCGCGTCGGAGGCGGCGCGGAACGCCTCGCGGCCGTTGTGCAGCACCCCCCAGACGTCGCACAGCAGCGCGTCGTAACGCTCGGCGATCTCGCCGAGGCCGGAAAGGGCGGGAACGGGTCTCTGCGTCGACATCGCTGGCCGGGTAGGGCCCGGCCGGCACGGAGTCAAGCCGATCAGCGCAATTGTAGCCGGGGGCGCCGACCCGGGCTCTCTCCGCTCGTCGAAGGCCGATCCCGGCTCTCTCCGCTCGCGGTCCGGCCGAAAAGCGGGGTCGTCCTTCGACGAGCTCAGGATGAGGGCCCCCGCCTACAAGGGGGTCGGCGCCCCCGGCGCCAATTACCCCCGCATCGCCGCAATGATCGCTTCGCCCATCGCGGAGGTCGAGACGACCGTCGCGCCTTCGGAAGCGATGTCCCTGGTGCGCAGGCCCGCGGCCAAAACCTTGGCGATCGCCGCGTCGATGCGGTCGGCGATCTCGCTCAAGCCGAAACTGTAGCGCAGCGCCATGGCGAACGAGCCGATCATCGCGATCGGGTTGGCCAGATTCTTGCCGGCGATGTCGGGCGCCGAGCCGTGGACGGGTTCGTAAAGCGCATTGCGTTTTCCGGTGCTCGCGTCGGCGTCGCCGAGCGAGGCCGAGGGCAGCATGCCGAGCGAGCCGGTCAGCATCGCGGCGACATCGGAGAGCATGTCGCCGAACAGGTTGTCGGTGACGATGACGTCGAACTGTTTCGGCCAGCGCACCAGCTGCATGCCGAGCGCGTCGGCGAGCTGATGCTCGAGCTCGACATCGGGGAACTCGCGCTCCCGCAGCGCGGTGATCACTTCCTTCCACAGTACGCCCGACTTCATCACGTTGTGCTTTTCCGACGACGTCACCTTGTTGCGGCGCTTGCGCGCGAGGTCGAAGGCGACGCGGCCGATGCGCTCGATCTCGTAGGTGTCGTAGACCTGGGTGTCGATCGCGCGCTTCTGGCCGTTGCCCAGATCGAGGATCTGCTTGGGCTCGCCGAAATAGACCCCGCCGGTGAGCTCGCGCACGATCAAGATGTCGAGCCCCTCGACCACTTCGCGCTTGAGCGACGAAGCATCGGCGAGCGCGGGATAGCAGATCGCCGGGCGCAGGTTGGCGTAGAGCATGAGGTCCTTGCGCAAGCGCAGCAGCCCCGCCTCGGGGCGAACTTCGTAGGGCACGCCGGCCCACTTCGGCCCGCCGACCGCGGCGAACAGCACCGCGTCGGCCGCTTTGGCGAGCGCCATGTCGGCGTCGCTGATCGCCTGGCCGTGGGCATCGTAGGCGCATCCGCCGACGAGGGCCTTTTCCGTCTCGAAGCGAACGGAGCCTTCTTCGCCGAGGAAGTTCATGAGCTTCAGAACTTCCGCCATCACTTCCGGACCGATGCCGTCGCCGGGCAGAAGCAACAGCTTGAAGGCGCTCATTTTGACTCCATCCGCTGCGAAGGCCTATGTCCCTAGACGATTTCCCCCTGCGCTCAAAGCGTCTTTTGCCGACGCCACGCGCGGGCGTAGAGGAGCGGCGGCGGCGATGACCATCGTCAAGAACGAGCAGGCGGACGCCTTCATCGAAAAGCCCTCGGGGCGTATCGCGCTGTTCCTCATCCACGGCAACGAGACCGGCCTCGTCCACGAGCGCGCCAAGCGGCTCGTCGAAAACGCGAGCGCCGGCGACGACGACCCGTTCCGCATCGTGCGGCTCGACGGCGACGCTCTCGCCCGCGACCCCGGCCGGCTGCACGACGAAGCGCACAATCCCTCCCTGTTCGGCGGCAGGCGCACGCTGTGGATCGACGCCAAGGGCAAGGACCTCGCCGCGGCGCTCGAGCCGCTCGTCGCCCGCCCGCCCGAGGCCACCGCGATCGTCGTCGAGGCGGGCTCGCTGAAGAAAGGCCAGCCGCTACGAACCCTGTTCGAGAGCGCGCCGACCGCGGCCGCGATCGAGTGCTACCTGGGCAACAGCGAGGTGCTGCGCCGCCTCGCGCTCTCGGAGATAAAGGCCGCCAATCTCACGGTCAGCGAGGTCGCCCTGGAATTCCTGGTCGAGCTGTTGACCCACGATTCCGAGCTCGCGCTCGGCGAGATGCGCAAGCTCGCGCTCTATTGCGCCTCCTCGGGCACGATCGAGATCGACGATATCAGGGAAATCGTCGCCGGCATCTCGCCGCCGATGGTCGAGACCCTGATCGACGGCGCCTTCGAAGGCAATCTCGCCAAGGTCGAGACCTCGGCGTCGAAATTCTATGAGGAGGGCGGCGAGGGCGGCTTCCTGATGTTCCGCCTGCTCTCTCGCGTCCTCGACCAGATGGACCGCGCCGCCGGCGGCGCGCCGTCCCGTGCGCGCTTTGCCCCCTATGGCGCGCCGCCGAACGCGAGCGCGCAATGGAGCGCGGCGGAAATTTCCGCGGTGGCGCCGAACGTCCTGGAGCTCAGCGCCCGCACCCGCGGCGCCGGCCTGCTGTCGCGCGAGCTGATGACCCGCGCCCTGTGGGCGCTGGCGACGCAGGGAAGGCAGCGGCGGCGGTGAAGGTTGCGGAAGGAGCGGAGCGGTTTGCAGGGTCGATCCCTTGGCCGATGTCCTGTTCGCCGCTCGAGGGGGGAAGCGGGCCTCTCTGCACCCGGTTTTTGCACGGCGCGGAGCGGTTAGAACCCGCTGCCGATCTTATTTTCCTCAATTGACGCGACCACTCGAGTGGTCGCGTCGGAAATTGGCGCGAGGCGTATTTCAATTACTTGTAGTAACCGACGCCGCAACCAAGGTCACCGATCCCTTCGACAAAGGATTCTTTTGCAACTGGATCAGTCGTGCCGGGTTTCGGGAACATATAGTCCACGGTTATGACCGCGCCATCTTTGACGTTGTCGAACATCTCTTGGCCAAACAGCTTGCCGTTTGAATCCTTGACCGTCCGCGCATCCTTGCCCTTCAAAGCAGCATTTTGGAACACGCCGCTCTTACGGTCGAAGCAGAACACGTAGAGGTCGCCGACCTTAAATCCACCGTTCGGGTCGTCGAATTTGGCGAGCGCCCCCTTATCGGCCTCGAGCGCAGCGACGGCCTTCGCAAGCAACGCCTTGGCGTCATCGGCAGTTCCCGCCGCACTGGCGCCGCTGGCGAGACTGAGCGCTGCGGCTCCCACCGCAAAAAATACAAGCCCTTTCTGAAGCATACTTTCCTCCTTCGTTGTCGCGGCGAACCCGCGGACGCTTTTTGACGATATCATATTTTTTCGACGGCAACATGACGCTCGTCTCGCCCATCCTCGGCGGCGCCATGGGCGTGAATTGGCTCTTCAGAATTGTTACCGTTGTATTATGTATAATTTGCGCTATACTTTCTCGGGAAACACGGGGGCCAGCCAAACTATGATCCAAGCCCCTCCGCTTTTCGTCTCTCGAGAGCGGCAATTCTCGAGGCGTGCGGGCGTGTTGAATAATTCATGATTTTGTCGCCATCTGCGATCGTCAGCTCCGGGCCGGCTATAGCCAATTCCGATCGCGGACATGTTTCGAGGCGCGGAGACGAGGCCCGCCATCCGAGGTTTTGCCAGGGCGCCGCCGCGCTCAGGACGTCGGCGCGAACGGGTTGACGATCGTCAGCGCGCCGATCTCGCGGGCGGCTTGCATGTCTTCGCTGTAGCGCGTGCCGCAGCCGGCTTCGAGCGCGGCGGCGGCGATCAGCGCGTCGTAGAAAGAAATCCGTCCGCGCCTCTTCACCGCGACATGGGTGAACTCGTCGAGAACCTGCACGCCGATGACGTCGCCGTCGGCGAGGACTTGCGCGCGGCGGCGCTTTTCGATGTCGAGAAAGGCGTAGACGAGTAAATTAGGCGACGTGGCGAAATAAGTGCGGCGACTTCATTTGCCGTCATTGCGAGCGCAGCGAAGCAATCCAGCCGTTGTGTGATGCCCAGTGGCCGCGAGCACAGGATATCGGACAGGGGATAGCGCGTGAGCTTCTGCGGTTTCGAAGTGGCGGAG
>JBKQKS010000305.1:0-6654 GCA_052147395.1 Roseiarcus sp. | reverse complement strand
TGTGGGCGACCTGGTGCGTGCCCTGCCGGCGCGAGATGCCGGCGCTCGACCATTTGCAGGCCGAAGCGGGAAGCAGGGATTTCGAGGTCGTCGCCATCAATGTCGACACCGCGCGCCCGGAGCGGGCGCCGGTGTTTCTCGATCAGCTCGGCATCAAAGCGCTCACGCGCTATGCCGACCCGAGCGGCGACGCGCTGGAAAAGCTCAGGCTCGCCGGCGACGCGCTAGGCCTGCCGACGACGCTCATCATCGACAAGCAGGGCTGCCAGCTCGGCGTCGTCGCCGGCGGCGCCAAGTGGGATTCGCCGGACGCGCTGGCGGCGGTGAAGGTCTTGAGCGGCGGGTGAGGCGCCGCCGCTCAGATCCCCCGCCCGTGCAACGCCGCGCCGATCTCGTCGAGCACGGCGGGGTCGTCGATTGTCGCCGGCATGTTCCACGAAACGTGGTCGGCGATCTTCTTCATCGTGCCGCGCAAGATCTTGCCGGAGCGGGTCTTGGGCAGCCGCGGCACCACGAGGGCAAGCTTGAACGCGGCGACCGGGCCGATTTTCTCGCGCACCAGGGCCACGATTTCTCTTTCGATCTGGGCATTCGGGCGGGTGACGCCGGCTTTGAGCACCATGAAGCCACAGGGCTGCTCGCCCTTGATCTCGTCCTTGACGCCGAGCACGGCGCATTCGGCGACATCCGGATGCGAGGCGATGACCTCCTCCATGCCGCCGGTCGAGAGCCGATGGCCGGCGACGTTGATGATGTCGTCGGTGCGGCCGAGAATGGTGAGATAGCCGTCCTCGTCCTTCGTCCCCGCGTCGGCGGTCTTGTAATAGCCGGGGAACTCCCTGAGGTAGCTCTCGCGCATGATCTCGTCATGCCGGTAGAGCGTCGGCAGGCAGCCGGGAGGCAGCGGCAGCTTGATCACGATCGAGCCCATCTCGCCGGTCTTCACCGGATGGCAAGCCTCGTCGACGATGTCGACCTGGTAGCCGGGCATCGGCACCGTCGGCGAGCCGGGCTTGATCGGCATGATGCCGAGGCCGACCGGGTTGCCGGCGATCGCCCAGCCCGTCTCGGTCTGCCACCAATGGTCGACGACCGGGCGGTCGAGAACGCGCTCGGCCCATATCACCGTATCCGGGTCGGCGCGCTCGCCAGCGAGGAACAGCGTTCGGAACTTCGACAGATCGTACTGTCCGACCAGCTTGGCCTCCGGGTCCTCCTTGCGCACCGCGCGGAACGCCGTCGGCGCGGTGAAGAAGGCGACGACGCCATACTCGGCGATGACGCGCCAGAAAGCGCCCGCGTCGGGCGTGCCGATCGGCTTGCCCTCGTAGAGCACGCTGGCGCAGCCGTGCAGCAGCGGGGCATAGACGATGTAGGAATGGCCGACCACCCAGCCGATATCGGACGCCGACCACCAGGTTTCGCCTGGCTCGACGCCATAGAGGTTCATCATCGTCCATTTGAGCGCGACGATGTAGCCGCCGGTGTCGCGCACCACGCCCTTCGGCACGCCCGTGGTGCCCGAGGTGTAGAGGATGTAGAGCGGGTCGGTCGCGGCCATCACCTCGCATTCGGCCGTCTTGCCCGCCGCTTTGGCGGCGGCCATGAGTTTGGCCCAGTCGTGGTCGCGCCCCGCGACCATCTTGGCCGCGCATTGCGGACGCTGGAACAGGATCACCGACTGCGGCTTGCTCTTGGCGATGCCGATGGCGAGATCGAGCAGCGGCTTGTACTCGACGACGCGGCCCGGCTCGATGCCGCAGGAAGCGGTGAGCACCAGCTTGGGCTCGGCGTCGTCGATGCGGGTCGCGAGCTCCTTGGCGGCGAAGCCGCCGAACACGACGGAGTGCACGGCGCCGATGCGCGCGCAGGCGAACATGGCGACGAGCGCCTCTGGGATCATCGGCATGTAGACGACGACGCGGTCGCCGCGGCCGACGCCGAAATCCTTCAGCACCGCCGCCATGGTCGTCACCTCGGCGAGCAGCTCGCTGTAGGTGACGCGGCGCTTCACTCCGGTGACAGGGCTATCGTAGAAGATCGCGGTCCGGTCGCCGCGGCCGTCGCGCACATGGCGGTCGATCGCGTTGAAGCAGGCGTTGCAGGTCGCGTCGGGGAACCAATGTCCGTAGACGCCCGCCTCGGGGTCGAAAATCTTCTTGGGCTCGGAATACCACTCGATGTCCTTGGCGGCTTCGGCCCAGAAGCCTTGCGGATCGCGGCGCCACTGTTCATAGACCTCGGCGTAACGGCTCGTCATGTCCATCCTCCCGGCGCTCTGATGGAGCGTATCCGGCGATTAAATCGCCCCCGATGAAAGAGAAGGCAATGCACTCAGAGGTAATTAATTAGGCGAAGGGACGGGAACGGATGCAGGGCGATCTCGGCTACTGGGCCGCCGCAGCGTTCGCAGTGGTGACGATCGGACTTTCCAAGGGCGGATTTTCCGGCGTCAGCGCGATGGCGATGCCGGTGTTCGCGCTCGAGACCTCGCCAGTGCGGGCGGCGGCGATCCTGCTGCCGATCATGATCGTGCAGGACTGGGTCGGCGTCTGGGCGTTCCGCCGCGATTTTTCCGCCCGCAATCTCGCGATCCTGCTGCCCTCCGCGATCATCGGCATCGCGCTCGGCTGGGCGCTGGCGAACTACGTGACGGAGGCCTGGGTGCTGCTGGCGGTCGGCCTCATCTCGATCGCGTTCGTCGTCTTCATGGGACTCCCCGAGAGTTTTCGCGCGGCCGGGCCGGCGAAGCCGAAGATCGTCCCCGGCTTCGTCTGGGGCTCGATCGCCGGTTTCACCAGCATGATCAGCCATTCCGGCGGGCCGCCGTTCATGGTCTACACCGTGCCGCAAAAACTCTCGCCGCCGAAGCTCGCCGGCACCGCGGCGCTGTTCTTCGCCGCCGTCAACCTGCTCAAAGTCCCGCCTTATTTCCTGCTCGGGCAGTTCGGCGCCGACAACCTCCGGGATTCCGCGATGCTGCTGCCCGTCGCGCTCGCCTCGACCTTCGCCGGCGTCTGGGTGGTGCGCCGCATCTCGGCCGAAAAGTTCTATGGCGTCATCCTGACCGCGACGCTGCTGATCGGGCTGAAGCTAGTTTACGATGCCGGCAGGGAGATCTGGCTGTAGGACGGCAGGTCCGAAGCTCGGCAGGCCGCGGGCTCGAGTCCCCGGGGAGCCCGAGTCGAGGAAGGGCGTGGCGGCGTCGAGGCGCCGGGCCAATGGCTCCATCCCCCGGGGATTTCCGCCGATGCGACGAGGGCGCCGGCAAACCGCGGCGCTGAGGCGATTTCCCGCGCCTCTCAGCCCTCGCCCAGACCGCAGACCGGCAGAAGCCGAGATGTCTGCCTACCGTAGCTTCTCCCCATGGGAAAGCTAACATATGCACACATCCTGGCGCCGGCATCATGACCCTCGTCCTGAGGCGGCCCGAAGGGCCCTCGAAGGACGCTCGAGGATCCTGTGTCGCTCCAACAGGCTGCGTCTTTCCGGCTGGGCATCGAGCCTCGGTCTCGCGGAACCGGTCGCGCTAGCTGGAGCGTCCTTCGAGGCCGCTTCGCGGCGCCTCAGGACGAGGGGGCTGGTGGCATTACCGTTCTTTTCCCTGATTGCGCGTCCCTCGGAAAGATGTGTGCGTACGTTAGCCATGGGCGAGGGGCGCGTGGAATGCATCACCTCTCCTCCACCACCGCCTGCCAGCCCCATTGCAGCAGCGGCAGCGCGTCGTGGGCGAACGCGACCAGGTCGTCGATCAGATTCGGATCGGAAAGCTTCGGCTTTGCAATCTCGCGCATGCAGACGATCGACTTGAGTTTTAGGCCGGCGACGAGGTCTTCGTCGGTCGTCGCCTCGTAGCCGCGCGGCAGACGGGTCAGGGCGTATTCGTCGGAAGGTTTCAGCCCCGCTCTGGCGAGTTTGGCGAGCAAGCGCTTCCAGGCGGCGGGATCGCGCGCCATCGCGGCGCGGATGTTGGCGAGCTCACGCGGCTCGGGGTGATAGAACCCGGCCGCGGTGAATGAGCCCTCGGTCGCCACGTGCACGTAGTAGAGGCCGGGCTCGTTCTTCGCGGCGCCGCGGGTCATCACCGCGCCGACATTGGTCTTGTAGGGGCTCTTGTCCTTGGCGAAGCGCACGTCGCGGTTGATGCGGAACAGCGACGACTTGCGGTCGCCCTTCAGCGGCAGTTTGGCTCGAGCGAAGGCGGCCGACAGGTCTTCGACGAGATCGCCCATCGGACCCTTGAGGTCGCTCTCGTAAACGCCGCGATTGGCCTCGAACCATTCCCTGGTCTGGTGAAAGGCCAGCGCCTCGAGAAACGGCAGCGCCTGCGGCCCGAATCCGTTGAACGCCATGGCGACCTTCCCCCGGAACCTCCGCGCGAGGATATAGCGAAACCGCGCGCCTTTGTAGCCGCGGTCGACGACCGCGGCAGCCGAGGTCGACGACCTCGGCTACAGTCGCCCCTCGACCACGGCGATCGCGAATGCATAGATGTGTGCGACCTCGTCGAGGCGGTCGAAGCGGCCGGGGGCGCCGGCGTGGCCCTCGGCCATCGCGGTCGTGAGCAGGAACGGCCCGCCCGAGCCGAGCGCGCGCAGCCTGGCGATCCACTTCGCCGGCTCCCAGTAGGTGACACGGGGGTCGGCGAGGCCGGCGAGCGCGAGGATCGCCGGATATTTGGCGGCCCGCACATTGTCGTAGGGCGAATAGCCGCGGATCGTTGCGAACGCCGCGCGCTCCCGCGGATCGCCCCATTCGAGCCATTCCGGCGGCGTCAGCGGCAGGGTCGCGTCGAGCATGGTGTCGAGTACGTCGACGAACGGCACGTCGGCGACGATGCCGGCGTAGAGTTCCGGCGCCTCATTGGCGATTACCCCCATCAACATGCCGCCGGCGCTGCCGCCGTGGGCGATGATGCGCCCCGGGTCGGCGTAGCGTTCGGCGACGAGATGGCGCGTCGCGGCGATGAAGTCGGAAAACGTGTTGGGTTTGCGCTCGAGCTTGCCGTTCTCGTACCAGCGCCGCCCTTTGTCGGTCCCGCCGCGCACATGCGCGAGCGCGTAGACGAAGCCGCGATCGATGAGCGACAGCCGGTTCGTGGAGAACCCCGCGTCCATCGCATAGCCATAGGCGCCGTAGCCGTAAATGACGAGCGGCGCCGAGCCGTCGAGCGGCGTTTTCCTCAGCATCAGCAGCGACACGGGGATGCTCTCGCCGTCGGCCGCCGGCGCGGCCAGCCGGCGCACGACATAATGGGCGGCGACGAAGTCGGCGGGCTCCATCTGTTTCTTGACGAGCGTGCGAGTCCGCGCCCGCATGTCGTAGTCGTAAATCTCCTCCGAGCACGCCATCGACGAGAACGAGAAGCGCAGGGTCGTCGTAGCGAATTCGTAGCCGCCCTCGAGATCGAGCGCGTAAGCCTCCGCGTCGAACGCGATCTCGTGGCTCACGCCGGTCTCGAGCTCGTGAATGATGAGCCGCGGCAAGGCGTTTTCGCGCGCCAGCACAGCGAGGAATTGCTCGAACAACTCCGCCTCCTCGAGGATGCGGCCGCGCTTTTCGGGCAGCAACGGGCGCCAGTGCGCCTCCTCGGGCGCCTCAGCCGGCGCGACCAGGATCTGATAATCCTCGGCGCCGCCGACATTGGCGCGGATGTAGAACGCGTCGCCGTGATCCATGCAGAAATAGCGCAAGCCCGGCCGGCGCGGCGCGACGAGCCGCGGCGAACGCGGGTCGTCGAGGTCGACGACGCGGGTCTCCGCAGCGTCGTGACTGTGCGCCAGGATGAAGGCGCGCCGGCCGAGCCGGGTCGGCTGCAAGGCGAGAAACCAGGCGGGATCGGCCTCCTCGTAGACACAGACATCCGCCTTCGGCGGCGCCCCGAGCCGATGCCATTGCACGCGCCAGGGGCGGTGGTTCTCGTCCTGGAGGATGTAGAGAAAACCAAGGCTGTCGCGGGTCCACACCATCTCGCCGGTGGTGTCGTCGACGAGGTCGTCGAGGTCGGCCGCCGTCTCGAGCTCGCGCACGCGGATCGCATACATCTCCGAACCCCGCTCGTCGGCGCTCCAGGCGAGACGGCGATGGTCGGGCGAATGGCGGGCCTCGCCGAGGCGGAAGAACGCTTTGTTCGCGGCCAGCGCGTCGCCGTCCAGGAGCAGGGTCTCCTCCCCGCCGTCGCGCGGTTGTCGGCAGTAGAGCCGATGCTGCCCGCCGGGACGATAGCGCGCGTAATAGGCCCAGGTTCCGTCGGGCGCCGGCGGGTCGGTATCGTCCTCTTGCAGCCGCGCGCCGAATTCACGCGTCAATTCCGCCTGCAGCTCGCGCGCCGGCGCGAGCGCTTCGGCGGCGTAGGCGTTCTCGGCTTCGAGATGGGCGCGGATGTCGGCCGGCAGCGCGGCCGGGTCGGCGAGCACGTCGCGCCAGTTGTCGGCGCGGATCCAGGCGTACTCGTCGCGCCAGGTCTCGCCGTGCGCCGAAATCTCCCGAGGTTCGATTTTTGCGCGCGGCGGCTCTGGCATGGGGGCTCCAGGGGAATCGGGTGAAGAAATCATGATGCGACGACGCTTGCGAGGAAGTCGTCGTCCCAGGCGGCGACTTTGCGCCTCAGGCGCATGGAATCTTTTGTCGTAGCCCTTCGCATGAGGTTGTAGG
>JBKQKS010000304.1:0-16639 GCA_052147395.1 Roseiarcus sp. | reverse complement strand
TGGCCTCGCGGCCGCCGGGCGTCTTGTCGGCGGCGGAGGAACAGGCGTTGAAGCCCAAAGACGTCTTCCGCGAATGCGTGGATTGTCCGGCGATGGTCGTGCTGCCGGCGGGGACTTTCACCATGGGCACGCCCGCGGCCGAGCCGGGTCGATTCGCCGACGAGGGGCCGCAACACGAGGTGCGGATCGCGAAGCCGTTCGCGGTGGGCAAGTTTGACGTGACCAAGGACGAGTTCGCCGCTTTCGTACGCGAGACGAACTACGACGCGGGCGCGTATTGGAAAAATCCGGGGTTTACGCAGACGGATTCGGATCCCGTGGTGAACGTGAGTTGGAACGACGCGAAGGCTTACGTGGCTTGGCTATCGAAGCGGACGGGCGTGACTTATCGCTTGCTCAGCGAGTCGGAGTGGGAATATTCGGCGCGGGCAGGAACGACGACCGCCTATTTCTGGGGCGCGTCGGTCGGCAAGAACAACGCAAATTGTGACGGCTGCGGCAGCCGCTGGGACAATAAACAGACGTCCCCGGCGGGTTCCTTCGCGGCTAATGCATTCGGCCTCTACGACATGTCTGGGAACGCTTGGCAATGGATCGAGGATTGCTTTCGCGACAGTTATGGGGCCGCGCCGTCCGATGGATCACCGATCGTTTCTGGTGAATGCGGTCTGCGGGTCCTTCGCGGCGGCTCCTGGGGCGACGATCCGGGGTACCTCCGCGCCGCGAATCGCCTCGGGATCGACCCAGACCTCCGGTACGGCAATGCCGGCTTCCGGGTGGCCAGAACGTTAAATCCTTGATCTTTACTTCTTTACCTCGTGAGATGCCTTCCGCGGTGATTTGACTCTTCGCTCGGGTCCAGGGGCGTAGCCCCTGGCGCGATTTTTTTTTGGGGGAGATCGTCGGTGGCCGACGCGTCGCGAGTCACAGGTCCAGCGGTCGAGGCCCATTTCCAGTTCCTTCTTTGGCTCGTGCCCACCGTTGAAAAATTTCCTCGCGACCAGAAATTCCTGCTTGGCGACCGCATCCAGACAACCGCGCTCGACGTGCTCGAATTTCTTGTGGAAGCGACCTACACAAGGGATCGGCGGGCATTGTTGGCGCGGGCGAATCTCGGTATTGAAAAACTGCGGTTCCTGTTTCGACTCGCCTTTGAGTTGAAACATTTGGGCTCGCGCCGCTACGAATACGCGGCCCGTTCCCTCAACGAAATCGGCCGGCTGATCGGCGGCTGGCTCGAGGCCCTTCGGGGTGTTCCAACCGCCCTTTCCGTCATGACCGGGCTTGTCCCGGTCATCCACGTGGTTGCGCCGCCTCATTCTTTCCGGTTATTCATAAACCGACACCGCGCGTTAACCCCAGGCTTACTGGCAGCTCGAAGACGTGGATGGCCGTGACAACCCCCGGGTCAAGCCCGGGGGCGGCCAGGACGGAAACCGCCGGCTTTGGCCCTCGGCTTGGGGGTTACACGTCGTTATAAAGAGCAACAGTTGCAGGATTGAGAACGTTCTCCGCCCGAAGCGCGAACGGGCTGCCGCCGCATCAGTTACGCAAGATCGTCATAGAGGTCGCGCCATTCGCGATTCTGTTCGAGGATCAGTCCGACTTTCCATGCGCGCGAATAGTGCTTCATGTTCTTCTCGCGTTGAATGGCGTCGCGGATGTCGTCGAAAAATTCCAAATATACCAAGCGTGTGAGTCCGTATCTGTTCGTGAACCCTTCGACGAGCCCTTCGCGATATTCGTGCGCTCTGGGCGCGATGTCCGCTGTGACGCCTGTGTACAGGATTCCATTGGGCCGGTTCGTCATGATGTGGACCCAACCCCCAGACATGGCGCGCCTCGGATCGGCCGCAAAAAATGGAAACTACCGGAGAACGCGGAACTCGGCTACGGCGCTTGTCTCACAGAGTTCGCGCCGCCGGCGGCTACTCGGTAATTCAGAGTTCGTGCAGGACCTTCGCTTTGTAAAACAAAGGAAAACTCGCAAGCAGGGCATCGATGTCGAGGTACGGGGACTGACCGAACCGGGCGTCGCACCCCGACGTGGATGGCCGGGACGACCCCCGGGTCGAGCCCGGGGGCGGCCAGGACGGAGAGGGCGGTTGGGACCCTCGAAAGGCCTCACCTACCGCCTATGGGCCCCCTAGATCTCAATCTCCCGCCCGATCTCCACCACCCCGTCGCACGGCAGCTTCAGGTAATCGCTGAGGCGCGCGGCGTTGCGGGCCATGAAGGCGAATATGAGCTCCTGCCAGCGCGGGATTCCCTTGCCGTCGTCGCGCGGCACGATCGTCTCGTGGCCGACGTAATAGGTGACGTCGTCGAGATCGAGGCCGGCGCCTTTGGCTTTGCAGACGGCGACGACCGCCGGAATGTTCGGCTGCTCCATGAAGCCGTAGCGGGCTTCGGCGCGCCAATAGTTCTCGCCCTCCCGTTGGACGCTGACGCGCTCGTCGGCGTCGACGCGCGGCGTCGACATCACGGTCAACGTCAGCGCCAGCACGTGGGTGTGCAGCGAGCGGTTCTTGCGCACGTGCCAGATGAGCACCGGCGGCGTCGCCTCTCTCGCGCGGGTCAGAAACACCGCCGAACCGCGCACGCGGGCGATGCCGCCGATCCTGAGCTTTTCGATGAAGGCCTGGGTGGGCATCTGATCGGCGATGACGGCGTTGTGCACGGCGGTCGCGCCGCGGTGCCAGATCCACATCATGGCATAGACGACCGACGCCAGCAGTAGCGGCACGTAGCCGCCCTCCGCGACCTTGGCCATGTTGGCGGCGAAGAAGCCGCCGTCGACGACCATGAACCCGGCGGCGACGGCCCCGGCGGCGACGACGTTCCAGCCCCAGATCTCACGCATGGCGATGAACAGCAGCACGCTCGTCATCAGCATGGTCAACGACACCGCGATGCCATAGGCGGCGGCCAGGTTGTCGGACTTGCCGAAGCCGATGGTGAGCCCCAGCGTGACGATCATCAGCATCCAGTTGACGGCGCCGACATAGATCTGGCCATAACCCTCTTCCGAGGTCTGCCTGATGAGGAGCCGCGGCAGCCAGCCGAGCTGGATCGCCTGCCGCGTCATCGAGTAGGCGCCGGTGATGATCGACTGGCTGGCGATCACGGTGGCGACCGTCGCGAACACGATGAGCGGCGTCAGCAGCGGCGCCGGGCAGAGATGGTAGAAGATGTTGCCCCCCGTCGGCGCGCCGTCGAGCACGATCGCCGCTTGGCCGGCATAGTTGATGACGAGGCTCGGGAACACCACCAAGTTCCAGGAGAGGCGGATCGCGCGAGCGCCGAAATGGCCCATGTCGGCATAGAGCGCTTCGGCGCCGGTCACGCACAGGAACACGCCGCCGAGCACGAGAAAGCCGGTGAGACCGCCCGACAGCAGATATTTGACGCCGTACCACGGGTTCAGCGCGACGTATACGGTCGGATGCTGGAGAATTCCGTAGATCCCCATCAGCGCCATGACGACGAACCAGGCGAGCATCACCGGGCCGAAGGCGCGTCCGATCCGGGCCGTGCCGAGCGGCTGCACGGCGAACAGCGCGAGCAGGATCAGCGCCGCGGCGGGCAGCACGACGGAGGTCAGCGAGGGGGTGACTTGTTCGAGCCCCTCGAGCGCGGAGAGCACGGAGATCGCCGGCGTGATCGCGCCGTCGCCGTAGATGAGAGCGGCGCCGAACAGGCCCGCGGCGATGAGCGCCGGCCGATGCCTCTTCTTGACGCCGAGCAGCGTCATCAGCGCGATGATGCCGCCTTCGCCGTCGTTGTCGATGCGCATGGCGAAGTTGACGTATTTGATAGTGGTGATGAGGAACAGCGTCCACAGGATGAGCGACAACGCGCCGAGCGTGGCGGCGGCGTCGGGATGCGGGCCGGTGTAATCGAGCACCGTCTTGAAGGTGTAGAGCGGGCTGGTGCCGATGTCGCCGAACACGACGCCGAGCGCGCCGAGGCTCATCGCCGTATAGCTGGCGGGCCTCCGCGCCGCGCCCTTCGCATCGTCCGCCATTGCCGTCCCCTGTCGAGAGCGTTCCGAGTTCACGCTGATAACGATGAGATGAGCCGAAGGCCAGGGTTAGCAAACTCTCGAGACAGAGCGGCGAATCTTCCCCGAGCCCGCTCAAAGCCTGTAAACGTTACACGAAATCAACGCGCTAGCGCGCCGAAAGTCGATAAAATTGGAGCGAAATCCTTTCGCCGGCGTCCAGCGGGAACGCCGAGGATCGGCTCGTCGAAAACGACGAGGATCCGATGTTCAGGTCTGCCGCCCTCACCCTAGCCGCCGCCACAGCGTTGGCCTCCGCCTTTGCCGATCCCGGTCGGGCGTCGGAGTCCGCGCTGCCGACCGCGTCCTATGCGGCGGTGGGCGATGCGACCTCCGTGCCCTACGGCTGGGTCGATTTCTGCGGTCGCCGCCCCGAGGAATGCGCGTTCGCTCGGCTGACCCCCGTCGACGTGCGGTTGACCCGCAAGAGCTGGGCGATCCTCGAGCGCGTCAACAAGTCGGCCAACGCCGCGATCGAGCCCGAGACCAATCTCGCCCATTGGGGCACGATGCTCGACCACTGGGATTATCCGCTCGACGGCAAGGGCGACTGCAAGGTGTATGCGCTCTACAAGCGCAAGCTACTCATCGAGCAGGGGTTCCCGCGCCAGGCGCTGCTGCTGACGATCGTGCGCGATCTCGACGGCGAGGGCCATGCGATCCTCACCGTCAAGACCGACCGCGGCGAGTTCGTGCTCGACAACCTGAGCGACGAGGTCCGTCCGTGGGACGCGACCGGCTACGCCTACGTGAAGCGTCAGTCACAATCCGATCCCAACGTCTGGCTCGACCTCGGCGGCGAGCGCGGCGTCGCCTACACGGGCAGGGTGTCCGAGCCCCATTCCTGACCGCTCGGGCGCCCGACTCCCCACGGCCATCTTACAGCTTGCGCCGCGAGCGCCGCTCGTGCAGTGAGGGCGCGCGGCCCGCGGCCGCTCGCACGGCCCGCGGCCGCTCAGGAACCCGAGGGCGAGCGCATTCTCTCATGAAGCGGGTGATGGATGCGCTCTGGCCGGCGATCGGCCTCGCGGCCGTGGCGTTGTCATCGTGGCTGCTCTCGCGGGAACTCGAGAATCTGAGGCTCGCCGACGTCGGCGCCGAGCTCGAGGCCGTGTCCCCGCTCGACTGGAGTTTTGCGGCGGCTTCGGCCGCGCTCGCCTATGCCGCGCTCGCCTGGTACGATCGGATCGCGCTGCTTCATCTCGGCCGGCGCCTGCCGTGGCGCTTCGTCGCTCTGGTCTCGTTCACCGCCTATGCGCTCGCCCACAATATTGGCGCTTCGGTTTTTTCCGGGGCGCTGGTGCGCTACCGCGCCTATTCGACCAGGGGCCTCGGCGCCGCGGAAGTGGGGCTGCTCGTCGCCTTCTGTTCGCTGACGTTCCTGCTCGGCGCCATGTTGCTCGGCGGCGTCGTGCTGTGGATCGAGCCGGATCTTTTCGAGCGCATCGCTGCGGCGCCGCCGAATGCGGGGCGGGCGGCGGGTCTGCTGCTGCTCTTGCCGCCCTGGCTCTATGCGGTCGGGTCATTGCTGCACATGAGGCCGATGAAGATCGGCGGGTTCGAGATCGTCTATCCGCGCCCACCGATCGCCGCGCGGCAATTGCTGGTAGCGCCGGTCGAACTCGTCGGCGCGGCGGGCATCATCTATTTCACCCTACCGGCGCCGGCCAATCCGGGCTTCATCGTCGTGCTCGGGGCGTTTCTCGCCTCGTTCTCGCTCGCGCTCATCAGCCACGCGCCGGGCGGCCTCGGGGTGCTGGAGCTCACCTTCATCGACATGCTGCCCGATGCGCCGCAGGCGCAGGTGCTGGCGGCGCTCATCGCCTTCCGGCTGCTCTATCTCGTCCTGCCGTTGTTGTTTTCGTTGGGGGTCGTGGTGCTGTTCGAGCGCGAGCGAGTCGTGGCGCTGTTCCGGGGCGGACACAAATCTTAACCCCGGTTTAACTCGCTCGCGGCATTTATCACGACACGCGCGCGAAGCGCGGGCGTCGCGTTCCATGATCACCCTCTACCATCATCCCTTTTGCCCCCATTCGCGTTTCGTGCGCCTGGCGCTCGCCGAATACGGGATCGAGCCGGAGCTGATCGAGGAGCGGGCATGGGACCGCCGGCGCGAGTTCCTCATCCTGTCTCCGGAGGGGGTGACGCCGCTCTTGATCGAGGACGGCATCGCGCCGATTTCCGGCCCCGAGGCCATCGGCGAGTATCTCGACGAGACGCGCGGCGCCGGGTTCGGCGACCGGCGGCTGCTGCCGGCGGCGCGCGATCAGCGCATCGAGGCTCGGCGGCTCGCTGCCTGGTTCAACCGCAAGTTCTTCACCGAGGTGAGCCAATGGCTCATCGAGGAAAAGATCTTCAAGCGTTTCCTGTCGGGCGACCGCGGCGGCGGCGCGCCCAACATGGCGGCGGTGCGCGCGGCGCGCGCCAATCTGCGCTACCATATGCGGTACATCGGGCGCCTGATCGCGACCCGGAAGTGGCTGGCGGGCGATACGCTCACCTACGCCGATCTGGCGGCGGCGGCGCATCTGTCTTGCATCGATTACCTGGGCGACGCGCCGTGGGACGACAACGCGATGGCGAAGGACTGGTACGCGAGGGTCAAGTCACGGCCCTCGTTCCGCCCGCTGCTCGCCGAACGGCTCCCGGGAATGGCGCCGAGCCCGACCTACGCCGATCTCGATTTCTGAACGGGTTGCGCGCGAGAGCCGCGCAGCTGGGGTTCGCGGCGCTGGGCGTGGCGCCGGCCGCCGCGCCGCCGCTGTGGGGCGAGCGGCTCGCGCAATGGCTCGCCGAAGGGCGCCACGGCGACATGGCGTGGATGGCCGAGACTTTTGCCCGGCGCGCCGATCCGCGGACCCTGTGGCCCGAAGCGAAGAGCGTCGTGATGCTGGCGTTCGACTACGGCCCGAGCGAGGACCCGCTGGCGGCGACGCGGCGCGGGCGCGCGGGCGCGATCTCGGTCTACGCCCGCCATCGCGACTATCACGACGTGATCAAGGGACGGTTGAAGGCGCTCGCCGGCTGGTTGATCGCTCACAGCGATCGCGCCGGCGTGGAGGTCAAAGTGTTCGTCGACACCGCGCCGGTGATGGAGAAGCCGCTGGCGGCGGCGGCCGGTCTCGGCTGGCAGGGCAAGCACACCAATCTCGTCAGCCGCGCGTTCGGCTCCTGGTTGTTTCTCGGCGCGATCTTCGTCGATGTCGAACTCCCCTACGACGCCCCGGAAAGCGATCATTGCGGCCGTTGCCGCGCCTGTCTCGACGCGTGCCCGACCAACGCCTTTCCAGCGCCCTATCAGCTCGACGCGCGCCGCTGCATCTCTTATCTGACGATCGAGCACAAAGGCCCGATCCCGCGCGAGTTGCGGCCCGCGATCGGCAATCGCATCTATGGCTGCGACGATTGCCTGGCCGTCTGTCCCTGGAACAAATTCGCAAGAGTGGGGCGCGAGGCGAAATTGCGCGCGCGGGACGCGTTGAACGCTCCCGATCTCGCCGAGCTGGCGGCGCTCGACGACGCCGCGTTCCGCGCGCGGTTCGCCGGCGGGCCGATCAAGCGCATCGGCCATTCCCGGTTCTTGCGCAACGTGATGATCGCCATCGGAAATTCGGGCGATCCGGCGCTCGCGGCTGCGGCGCTCGCAGCGCTCGATTCGGCTTCGCCGCTGGTGCGCGGCGCAGCGGTCTGGGCGTTGGCGCGGCTCGGCCCGGACTCTTTGCGCGCACACAGGCCGCATGCGTCGATGAATGAACCCGACGCAGACGTTCGCGCCGAGTGGCTCGCGTCTGCGACAAACAAGACGCATCCCTCCGCGGTCTCGCAAAGACCGTGAGAGGGCTATGAGAGGGCCATGTCAAATTGTTGTCTGATTACGTTAGGTCCCGCCGGACCCATGGATGCGCGGGTGATCCGCGTCAGTGTTTGGTGGCTCGCTGGGATTCCGATTTTACCTTCTCGATTTCGTCTTTGATCTGCAGTTTCTTCTTTTTGAGTTCGTGAAGTTGGACTTCGTCGACCGACGGATGATTTTCGGACTCGGCTATCTCCTGGTCGATAGCCTGATGACGTCGCATCAGTTCCGTCAGGTGCGATTCGAGAGACATCGGCGCTCTCCTTGATTATGAGCGACGAAATTGTGACACAACGGTCGGAGCGCGCAAGCACGAATTTGGGGTTCCCGAGCCCAAAACGCCGCGGCCGCGATCAAAAGTCGCGCCCATGGTTTCGCAGCTCTCACGCTGTCGGCCAGGTCTGGGCAATTCCGCGGCCGCGCCGTTGATTTTCGGACGCTCGGTCGGGTGGCCGGAGGCGGTCTCGCAGAAACGGCTCGGGTGGCGCTTGCGCATTGCGATGCGTGAACGCATATTGCCGGGATCGAAGCTCGCGGAGCGCGGGCTTGGGGTCGCATTCGGCGCAAAATGCTGGAAGATTCGCTGTCGGAAGAGGAGCGGCTCGCGCTGCGGGAGCAGGTCGAGCGTCTGCGCGAAGAACATCGCGATCTCGATGCCGCGATCGACGCGCTGGCCGATGCCGGCCAAGCTGATCGGCTGCAGATCCAGCGGCTGAAGAAACTCAAGCTCGTCCTGCGCGATCGCTTGAAGGCGCTGGAAGACCTATTGACGCCCGACATCGTCGCCTGAGTCGCGGCCCCTCGGCGCGCGCCGGAGACCTCGCCGATGCCTTACGCGAGCGACGACGATCTGCCGCCGAGCGTGCGCAGCCATCTGCCGGCGCACGCCCGGGATATTTTCCGTGAGGCGTTCAACCATGCCTATGCCGCCCACCACTGGGATTCGCGACGCGAGGAGGCGGCGTTCCGCATCGCGTGGGCGGCGGTGAAACGCCGTTACGTCAAGGAAGGCGCCTATTGGCGGGAGCGGGACTGAGGCGCCGGTCGACGCCGGATACGATTTCCGGACGGCGCCATTCTGTAGCCGAGGTCGTCGACCTCGGTCGGCGCGTGAGCGCCTCATCCGGCGCCAGTCTCCCAAGCGGAGGCAGCGAGGTCAGCGACCTCGCCTACAAGGGCGCCCGGCGCCGCGTTGCGAGCCCCGCATAGCTGTTGATGGCGCGCGCCGCGGCTCGCGCTCGCGCTTGCCGTTTGCTATGGGACCGCCGAGCCGATGAGCGGATGGAGGCGAGCGACATGGCGGAGGGGCGCGACAAGGCGTTTCCGGTGTCCTGGGACCAGTTTCATCGCGACGCGCGCGCGCTCGCGTGGCGGCTCGCAGGCTCCGGGCCATTCGAAGCGATCGTGGTGATCACCCGCGGCGGTCTGGTGCCGGCGGCGATCATCGCCCGCGAACTGGAAGTGCGCGTGATCGAGACGGTGTGCATCGCCTCCTATCACCACTACAAGACGCAGGGCGGCCTGCAACTGATCAAGTCGATCGCGGCGGACCTGCTGGCAAAGGCCGACGGCTCGAAGATCCTGGTCGTCGACGATCTCGTTGACACCGGCGCAACCGTGAAGCTGGTGCGCGAGATCCTGCCCCACGCCCATTACGCGACGGTTTACGCCAAGCCGCAGGGGCGCCCGATGGTCGACACCTACATCACCGAAGTGTCGCAGGACACCTGGATCTATTTCCCCTGGGACATGGGCCTCGCCTTCCAGCCGCCGATCGCCAAAGACGCCGCCGGCTGACGCGAGGGGTCTTTTCTTCGAGCGCCGGAACGGCGATGATGGCGGTCGAGCGGACGTGGCGAAACAGGTAGACGCAAGAGACTTAAAATCTCTAGGCCCCAGGGCTGTGCGGGTTCGATTCCCGCCGTCCGCACCAATCCGCGGCGCTCCGCTGTTCTCGTCGGCTCGACGCGGATGCAAAGCTGCCTGGAGGCGAGGGGTTGAGCGAAACGAGCCGGTTGAGGCGCTTCAGCGCGCTTCTCGAGTCGGCGCACCAGCGCCTGGGGCTCGAGTTCGGGTTCCGGCTGTGGGACGGCTCTTCCGTGCCCGCGGACTGGCCGGCGTCCGGGCTTGGAGTTCGGCTCGCCGACGAGGGGGCGATCGCGGGCCTGCTGCGCTCGCCGCGGATCGCCACGCTCGCCAACCTGTGGGCCGCCAGGCGTCTCGACATCGTCAACGGCTCGATCTTCGACATCGTGGCCAAAAGGCCGAAGGTGCGCACCCGCGAGCTCAGCCGCGCGCTCGATACGGGCCTCGCGCTCAGCGCCGCCGCCGCGTTCCTGTTCACGCCGCGCGGCGGGCCGTGGCCGCTGGAAAAAATCGGCCGCGACCGCGCGAGCGGCGGCTCGGAGGCCGAGAACAAGCAGAACATCGCCCATCACTACGACGTCTCCAACGCCTTCTACGCGCTGTGGCTCGATCCTGAGATGGTCTACAGCTGCGCCTACTTCCACGATGGGAACGGCGACCTGGCGACCGCCCAGCTCGACAAGCTCGACATGATCTGCCGCAAGCTGCGGCTGAAGCCCGGCGAGGCGTTGCTCGACATCGGCTGCGGCTGGGGCGCCCTCGCCTGCCACGCGGCGCAGCATTACGGCGTCGACGCGCACGGCGTGACGCTCTCCCAACAGCAGTTCGCCTATGCCCAGGAAAAAATCGCGCGGCTCGGCCTCCAGGGACGCGTCGCCGTCGAGCTGAAGGATTACGCGCGCCTCGAAGGTCACGGCCGCTTCGACAAGATCGCTTCGGTCGGCATGGCCGAGCACGTCGGGCTCGAGAACCTTCCCGGCTACTACGCGACCGCGCATCGGCTGCTGAAGCCCGGCGGGCTGTTCCTCAATCACGCGATCACACGGCCGGGCAAGAGCCACGCCGCGCGCACGGCTAAGAAGCGCGCCGACTTCGCGGCGCTCACGCGCTACATTTTTCCCGGCGGCGAGCTCGACTACATCGGCCGCACCGTCACCGGGCTCGAACTCGCCGGCTTCGAGATTCACGACGTCGAGGGCTGGCGCGAGCATTATCAACGCACCTGCCGCTTGTGGCACGACCGGCTCAGCGCCCGCTACGACGAGGCGTCGAAGGAGGTCGGCGAGGCGACGACGCGGGTCTGGCTCGCCTATCTCGCGGCGTCGTCGATCGTGTTCGAGCGCAACAATTGCGGAATCTATCAGACGCTGTGCTCCAAGCGCGTCAAAGGCCCGGTGGGCCTGCCGCTAACGCGTGAGGACCTCTATCGGTGAGCGCGCTCGTCGAGCCGGTGCGGTCGACCTCCCGCGATGCCATGCCAAGGCAGAGGCGATGAGGTACGAAGGCCGCATCGAGAGGCGGCCTTCGCATTCGTGGGATCCGTCAATGCAGTGACGCCGGCGTCGCCGGTCTTACGCCGCGCCGATCACCACCAGTCCCAAGGCCACCAGCTGTCGCGGTCCCAGCCGCGGCGGCCCCAGCCGCGGCGGTAATAAGGATAGCCGTAACCGCCGTAGGGATATCCGTAGCCGCCGTAAGGATATCCGTAGCCGCCGTAAGGATAGCCGTAGCCGCCGTAAGGATAGCCGTAGCCCCCGTAGGGATAGCCGTAGCCCCCGTAGGGATAGCCGTAGCCATAGTTGTAAACGGCATAGGGATAGACGGGCGCGGGCGCGGGAGCCTGCGTCGTCGCCGGCGCCGACGCGCCGGCCTGAGGCGCCGGTTGTTGCGCGACCGCGGCCGTCGACAGAACGCCGATCCCCGCCGCCAAGGCGATGGAGCTCAATCTTGCCAAATTCAACTCGGTCATGACCCTCCCCTCTCTCCTTTAGGCGGAGCGGCGGCCGGAGTCCGAATCTCGAGTTCCGGCTCCCGCTCCTGTCCGACATCGACATCGAACCTGCTTCCGCGACACGCGGCAAGAAGGCAAAATGTCACATTAGAATATTAGCATATGAACCGTTCCGGCGAAACCCCCGGGGAGAATTTGTTCCACGCGGGCGAACCCTGCCGATTGCGAAGGCGACGGCATCATTCGACAGGCTCCGGACGAGGGCCCACGGCTACAGCGTCGCCTCGATCAGGGCGCGCAGTTCCGCCGTCGCTTCGGGCATCACGCCGAACCATTTTTCGAACGCGGGGCGGGCCTGGTGGATGAGCATGCCGAGGCCGTTGACCGCGCGATGGCCGCGCGCGCGAGCCGCGGCGAGGAGCGGCGTCTCCCTGGGGATATAGACGATATCGAAAACGGCAGCCTCGAGCGGCAGTTTCTCGAGGTCGATTTCGAGCGCCGGCTCGCCGTCCATGCCCTGGCTGGTGGCGTTGACGAGCAAGATCGCATCCTCGAGAGCGTCGTTGCGGCCTTCCCACGGCAGCGCGACCACTGGAGAGCCGAGGTCCTCAGCCAGTTTGTTGGCGCGAGCGGGCGTGCGGTTGAGGACGCGAATTTCCTTGGCGCCGAGATCGGCGAGACCTTCGACCACCGCCCGCGCGCCGCCACCGGCGCCGATGACGACGATCGGCCCGGCGTCCGGCCTCGAGCCGGGGAGTTCCTGGGCCAGGGACTGGGTAAAGCCAAAGTCGTCGAAATTGTATCCCTCGAGCTCGCCATCCGCCGCGACGACGACGCAGTTGACCGCGCCGATGCGGCTCGCGAGCGGCGCGACGCGGTTCATCAGCGGTAGCGCCGCTACCTTCAAGGGTATCGTCAGGTTGCAGCCGGAGAAGCCGAGCGCCGGCAGCGCGCGCAAGGCCGGCGCGATGCGGTGGGGTTCGATCTGCAGC
The DNA here is from genome assembly GCA_052147395.1 of Roseiarcus sp. Taxonomy (GTDB): domain Bacteria; phylum Pseudomonadota; class Alphaproteobacteria; order Rhizobiales; family Beijerinckiaceae; genus Roseiarcus. Next base: position 3,914 of record JBKQKS010000304.1, on the reverse strand, counting down.
GGCAGGTAGCGCCCGATGAGACCATGCTTCTCGAGCCAGTAATTGTGCAGCATCGGCGAGCGCGAATGCATGACGGGATGGCCCATCACGCCGGCGAGCAGGAAACGGCGATGATCGATAGACATGGAGTTTCACGCGCTGGGGGTAGAAGCGCGTTCCTAGCGGAGATTTGGCGCCGGGGGAAGCTGTAGGCGGCGCCTTGCCAGGGCAATCGGGTGATTGGTCGCAATCCACTGCTAGGCCGTCATTGCGAGCGTCAGCGAAGCAATCCAGCCCCTCCGCCGCTTCGAAGCCGCGGAAGCTCACCCACTATCCGCTGCCCGATATCTCGTGCTCGCGGCGCAGCAGGCATCACACGACGCCTGGATTGCTTCGCTCAGGCTCGCAATGACGGTGGAAAGGTTACGACATTTTCTTTCACACGATTACCATGGGCGCCTTGCAGGCGCGGGGGTCACGCCCCTTTGAACACCGCCGGATTGTTCGGGTGCTTCGTCCAATCGAGCGGCGGGCGGGCGTAGGCGAGGCCGGTGCGCGGGTCGACGCCTTCGGTCTTGTGTTTCAGCGTGATGCAGGTCTCGACCGGGCAGATGAGGACGCAGAGGTTGCAGCCGACGCATTCGGCGTCGTTGACGACGAACTTGCGCTCGCCGTTCACGCTCGCGAAGATCGCCTGATGCGAAGTATCCTCGCAGGCGATGTGGCAGCGCCCGCACTTGATGCAGAGTTTCTGATCGATTTCCGCCTTGGCGACATAGTTGAGGTTGAGATTCTGCCAGTCGGTGACGCTCTTCACCGCGCGGCCGCGGAAATCCTCGAGGGTGCGATAGCCCTTGGCGTCCATGAAGATCTCGAGGCCGGAAATCATCTCCGCGACGATCTTGAAGCCGTAGGTCATCGCCGCCGTGCAGACCTGCACCGTGCCCGCCGAGAGCGCAATGAACTCGGCCGCGTCGCGCCAGGTGGCGATTCCTCCAATCGCGGAGATCGGCAGGCCGGAAGTGTCGGGATCGCGCGCGATCTCGGAGACCATGCTGAGCGCCATCGGCTTCACCGCGGGGCCGCACATGCCGCCATGGGTGCCCATTCCGTCGACCGCATGGGCGACCGTCATATTGTCGAGGTCGATCGCCATGATCGAGTTGACGGTGTTGATCAGCGACACCGCGTCGGCGCCGCCGGCCTTGGCGGCGCGGGCGGGGCGGCGGATGTCGGTGATGTTGGGCGTCAGCTTGACGATGACCGGCATGCGGGTGTGCGCCTTGCACCAGCGCGTCACCATCTCGATGTATTCGGGCACCTGGCCGACCGCCGAGCCCATGCCGCGTTCCGACATGCCGTGCGGGCAGCCGAAATTGAGCTCGACGCCGTCGCATTCGGTCTCCTCGACCCGGGCGAGAATCGCTGTCCACGAATCTTCGTCGCAGGGGACCATCAGCGAGACGACGAGCGCGCGGTCTTTCCACCCACGCTTGACCTGTTTGATCTCCTGCAGATTGATCTCGAGATCGCGGTCGGTGATGAGCTCGATGTTGTTGAAGGCGATGAGACGGCGGTCGGGGCCGTGCAGCGCGCCGTAGCGGGCGCCCAGGACGTTGACGATCGGCGGGCCCGCCTCGCCGAGCGTCTTCCACACCACGCCGCCCCAGCCGGCGCGGAACGCGCGCTCGACATTGGTCTTGCGGTCGGTCGGCGGCGCGGAGGCGAGCCAGAACGGGTTCGGCGACTTGATGCCGAGGAACTCGGTGCGCAGATCGGCCATGACGTTCTCCCTCAGCCCGCCAGCGCGGCGATGATCGACCGCGCCGCCCGCTTGCCGTCCTCGACGGCGCTCACCGTCAGGTCCAGGCCGCCGGCGACGCAATCGCCGCCCGCCCAGACGCCCTTCACCGATGTGCGCCGCTCGGCGTCGACGACGATGCGGCCGCCTTTCAGCGCCGGCGGCTCGGCGCCGAACACGTCCGTCGCGCCCACCTGGCCGATGGCGGTGAACACGACGTCGGCCTCGATGCGGAACGCCTCGCCCGCGCTCTCGAGCAGCCCGTAGCGCATCATCGTGCGCTCGAACAGCACGCCGCTCACGGCGCCGCCGTGGCCCTCGAGCCTGAGCGGCCGCGCCCAAGGGCGGATCGTGACGCCCCGGATCTGCGCGAGCTCGCGCTCGTAGCGGCTCGCCTTCATGTCTTCGAGGCCGCGGCGATAGGCAATGGTGACCATGTCGGCGCCGAGCAGCTTCGACTGCACCGCGGCGTCGACCGCCGTCATGCCGCCGCCGATCACCAGCACGCGCCGGCCGATCGGCAGCCGGCCGAGGTCCTTCGCCTGCCTCAGATCCGCGATGTAGTCGATGGCGTCGACGACATTGGCGAGGTCTTTCTCGCCGGGCAGGCCGAGCTTGTTGGTTCCCGGCAACCCCGCGGCGAGAAACACCGCGTCATAGTCGCGGCGCAGGGCGTCCAGCGTCACGTCGCGCCCGAGCGCCCTGCCCTGCTGGATTTCGACGCCGCCGACGGAAAGGATGAACTCGACCTCGCGCGCGGCGAAATCGTCGGGCGTCTTGTAGGCGGCGACGCCGTATTCGTTGAGCCCGCCCAGCTTCTCGCGCTTCTCGAACACCACGACCTGGTGGCCGGCGACGCTGAGCGCATGGGCTGAGGCGAGGCCCGCCGGCCCGGCGCCGACGATCGCCACCCTTTTCCCGGTCGTCGCCTTGCGCTGAAAAGGCTGGCGGCCGGTCGCCATTTGCGCGTCGACCGCGTGGCGCTGCAGCAGGCCGATGCGCACGGGCTTTGCCTCGGCGGCTTCGCGCACGCAGGCCGCTTCGCACAGCGTCTCGGTCGGGCAGACGCGAGCGCACATGCCGCCCAAGATATTGGATCTCAGAATGGTTTTCGCCGCCCCGAGCGGGTTGCCCGCAGAAATCTGGCGGATGAACAGGGGAATGTCGATCGACGTCGGACAGGCGTGCTGACAGGGCGCGTCGTAGCAGAAATAGCAGCGGTCCGCCTCGACCAGCGCCTCGTGCGCCGAGAGCGGCGGATGCAGATCGGCGAAATTGGCCTTCAGCCGCTCGCCATCCAGACGGCCGGCGACGACATCGGAGATGCCGGTAGGTTCGGAGACAATTCCCATTTCGGCCTCTCGTTGCGCTGTCGGCGCCCAAACCTGACCAATCGGTCGAAATGCACGCGGCCTTCGCTTCGTGTCAAGTGAGACGCGCGTCCGCGATCGCCGACCAATGGCGCTGCGCCGTCCCCTCGGCGCCCGACTTCAGACTATGGCGCCGCGGCGAAATAAGTGCGTCAACTTACCTTGCCGTCAAAAGCGAGCGCAGCGAAGCAATCCGGAGCCTACGTCACGCGGCCCGCAACCGGGGCAATTTCCCGGGCGGCGCCATTCTGTAGCCGAGGTCCCTCATCCTGAGCTTGTCGAAGGACGACCTCGGTTAAGCGCGTGAGCGCCTCATTTTGCACGACTCTTCCAAGCGGAAGGAGCGAAGTCGACGACCTCGCCTACAACAGCGCCCGGGAATCTGCCCCGGTTACCGGGGCCCCTGGATTCGCGTCGTCTCAGGCGCGCCTGCGCTCCTCCCGCGCCCGCAGCATCGGCTCCACAATCTCGTCGGCGAGCCGGCGCACCACCGGGGCGACGACGCCGTCGCCGAGGAGGTGATAGGCCTCGGTGGCGCCGGCGGGCAGGCGATAAGTGTCTGGCAGGCCCATGAGGCGCGCGGCCTCGCGCGGGGTGAGGAGGCGGCTCATCAGCCGCTCGCCCTCGACGATGATGAGCGTTTGCCGGCTCGAGCCGCCGGCGGGGGTGCGCAGGCAGCCGGCGAGGCCGTCGAACCGCGCTTCCGCGCGTTGCGCGCGCTTGCCCTCCGCATCGCGCCGGGTGCGGCGATAGACGGCGCCGAC
>JBKQKS010000303.1:0-7801 GCA_052147395.1 Roseiarcus sp. | reverse complement strand
AGCTGACCAGGAGGTTCTTGGTCTGCTGGTAGTGATTGAGCATCATCTTATGCGTCTCGCGTCCGATGCCCGACCACTTGTAGCCCCCGAACGCCGCATGCGCGGGATAGGCGTGGAAGCAGTTTGTCCAGACGCGGCCCGCCTGGATCGCGCGGCCGAAGCGGTAGCAGCGATTGACGTCGCGGCTCCACACTCCGGCGCCAAGGCCGTACAGCGTGTCATTGGCGATCGAGAGCGCGTCTTCGTCGGTCTTGAACGTCGTCACCGAAACAACCGGGCCGAAGATCTCCTCCTGGAAGATACGCATCTTGTTATGCCCTTTGAACACGGTCGGCTTGATGTAGTAGCCGCCCGCGTACTCGCCCTCGAGCATGTTGCGCTCACCGCCGATGAGGACCTCGGCGCCCTCCTTCTTGCCGATGTCGATGTAGGAGAGGATCTTCTCCATCTGCTCGGACGAGGCCTGCGCGCCGATCATCGTCGCGGGGTCGAGCGGACTGCCTTGAACGATTGCGTCGACGCGCTTCAATGCGCGCTCCATGAAACGGTCGTAGATCGACTCTTGGATGAGCGCGCGGCTCGGACAGGTGCAGACCTCGCCCTGATTGAGCGCGAACATGACGAATCCTTCGATCGCCTTGTCGAAGAAGTCGTCGTCCTCGGCGCACACGTCCTTGAAAAAGATATTGGGCGACTTGCCGCCGAGCTCGAGCGTGACCGGGATCAGATTCTGCGAGGCGTACTGCATGATGAGCCGGCCCGTCGTGGTCTCGCCGGTGAACGCGATCTTGGCGATGCGGTTCGAGGAAGCCAGCGGCTTGCCCGCCTCGAGGCCGAAGCCGTTGACGACGTTGAGGACGCCCTCGGGGATGAGATCGGCGATGAGCTCCATCACGGCGAGGATTCCGATCGGGGTCTGCTCGGCGGGCTTGAGAACGACGCAGTTGCCGGCGGCGAGCGCGGGGGCGAGCTTCCAAATCGCCATCAGCATCGGGAAGTTCCAGGGGATGATCTGGCCGACGACGCCGAGCGGCTCGTGGTAATGATAGGCGACGGTCTCGGGGTCGATCTCGCTGATCGTGCCTTCCTGAGCGCGGATCGCGCCGGCATAATAGCGCCAGTGGTCGACGCACAGCGGCAGGTCGGCGTAGGTCGTTTCGCGGATCGGCTTGCCGTTGTCGAGCGTTTCGATCAGCGCCAGCGTGTCGAGGTTCTGCTCCATGCGGTCGGCGATCTTGTTGAGGATGATCGCGCGCGCGGTCGGCGAGGTCTTGCCCCAGGCGTCCTTGGCCTTGTGGGCGGCGTCGAGCGCGAGCTCGATATCCGCGGCGGTCGAGCGCGCGACTTCGCAGAGCTTGGCGCCGGTGATCGGGCTCGGATTGTCGAAATAGCGGCCCTCGACGGGCGCGACGAACTTGCCGCCGATGAAATTGTCGTAGCGCTCGCGGATCAGGCCCTTGGCCGCAATCGTGTCGATGGCTTGCTGGTACATGCGTTTCCTCCGTGGACCGCCGAATGCGGCGGGGATCTCCGCCTCCCCCGGTTCCGATCGCCAGAAGTAAGCGTCATCCGTTGTACATATACCTTTGTAGGACAAACCAGCAAGAGTACTTTTGGAGGAAGGCGTGCGGCGCCGGACTCGCGCCGAGCCGGGGTCGAGACAATGGCGCCCTTGCAGGAAGGCCGCGGGACAACGGCGCCCCGAGCGATCAATCGTCGTCCTCTTCTATTCTCCGCGGCGCCGCGCCGAGCCGCGCCCTGGCGAAGGCGCGCCAGCTCTCCGCCTGGCCCTCGGCGAACGCCCGCGCCGGCCAGAACGCCGGCGCGCCGCTCTTCGGCCACAGATAGACCATGCCGCCGGCGTCGTCGTATTCGAGCGCGTCGCGGAACTTCCAGCTGCGGGCGAGCGTGGGCGCTGCCAACGCGAGGCCGTCCTCGTCGAGCCGCGCCACGATCTCGCCCTCCGCCGCTACAGCGTCGGCCCAGGCTTTGGCCTCGCGGCGCGCCCGCCAGAACAGCCGGCGAGACATCAGCCGGTGGATCATGAATGCCGCGGCGGAGAGCAGGATGACGATCTCCGCCGCGCGCTGGCTCATCAGGCCGGTGAAGCCGAGGATGGCGACGAAGGCAAGCGTCACCACGAAGGCGGCGAGCGGCGCCGCGTGGCGCCTTATCAGCCCGTCGGCGAGCGCCAATCTCAACGCCACGCGCGAGGCGGCGATGCGCGCCTCGTCCTCGGTGAGCGCGAAGCGGATCGGCGACGGCCCGCTCATGCCTCGTCGGGCGTCAGCGTCTGCAGCGCCAACGCATGCACGCCGTCGGCGATCTCGGCGCCGAGCAGATCGTAGACGGCGCGATGGCGGGCGACGCGGTTCATGCCGGCAAAGCGCTCGCTCACGATTCTGATGCGATAGTGGGTCTCGCCACCCGCCTTCGGGCCGTCGTGGCGGTGGCCGGCATGGCCGGCGTGGCGGTCGGATTCGTCGACGATCTCGAGCACGCTCGGCGCGAGACCCCCGGTGAGACGCTCGGCGATGCGGTCTTTCATGTTCATGGCGCAAAGTCTCCTCTAAGGTTCGAGCTTTGGCTTGCCCTCGCCGGCCCGACTTGTCAAAATGAGCGCCCTCGCGAAGCGGGGGGTCTCGAGCGCTCTGCGGTCACGAGACGTTATCCGTCGTCGAGTATGAAAACGTCTTTCGTCCCCCTTGCAGGGCCGCGCGGGACGCGGTTGGGATTGTTCGCATATGGATCTGAATTCGCCGTTGTTCGATCGCATCCGCATCAAGCCGCGTGGCCGCGCCGCCGCCAAGCCCGTGGCGCCGAAGGAGCCGTGCAGCCATCCCGGCTGCACGAAGCCCGGCGTACACAAGGCCCCCAAAGGGCGCGATCACGAGGGGGAATTCTTTTTCTTCTGCGTCGACCACGTGCGCGAGTACAACGCGACCTATGATTATTTCAAAGGCATGGACGACGAGGCGCTCGCCAAGTACCGCCAGGCCGAGGCGGTCGGCCATCGCCCGACCTGGAAAATGGGCCCCCGCCCCGCGCACGATGGCGCGCATGTCGACGAGACGGTCTATGCGGAAGCGCGCAGCATGCGCAAACGCGGCGCCCGGCGCGCCGGCGCCGAGGAAAACGCGCCGCGCTACAACGCGCTCGCGCTCAAGGCGCTGTTCACGCTGGAGCTCGACGCCAACGCCACCGAAGCCGCGATCAAAATGAGATACAAGGAATTGGTGAAGCGCCACCATCCCGACGCCAACGGCGGCGACCGCTCGTCGGAGGAGCGATTGCGCGAGATCATTCAAGCCTATAACTATCTCAGGTCGAACAAGCTCGTCTGAGCCGGCCTCGATCCTAAGACCTATTGCGGCCGATCGCCGCCCGCCTATGGCCGGGGCTGAGAAAGCTGTATAGTCGCGTTCGTCCGCCGCTTTTGCGACGGGCCTGGAGGACCCATGAAAGTCGAGCCTGCCGCCTATTCGCCCGAAGAGCCGATCTCGCCCGTCGGGCCGCCGGATACCCGCATATCCGTGCGCAAGGCGTTCGGCATCGATTCGGACATGGAGGCGCCGGCCTATTCTCAGCCCGACTCGCACGTCCCCGATCTCGATACCGACTATCTGTTCGACCGGGACACCACGCTCGCCATCCTCGCGGGCTTCGCCTACAACCGCCGCGTGATCGTGACCGGCTACCACGGCACCGGCAAGTCGACGCACATCGAGCAGGTCGCCGCGCGGCTCAACTGGCCGCTGGTGCGCGTCAATCTCGACAGCCATGTCTCGCGCATCGATCTCATCGGCAAGGACGCGATCGTGCTCCAGGACGGCAAGCAGATCACCGAGTTCCGCGACGGCATTTTGCCCTGGGCGCTGCAGAACAACATCGCCCTGTGCTTCGACGAGTACGACGCCGGCCGCCCGGACGTGATGTTCGTGATCCAGCGCGTGCTGGAGGTCTCCGGCCGTCTGACCCTGCTCGATCAGAACCGCGTCATCAGGCCGCACCCCGGCTTCCGCCTGTTCGCCACCGCCAATACCGTGGGCTTGGGCGATACGTCCGGCCTCTATCACGGCACGCAGCAGATCAACCAGGGCCAGATGGACCGCTGGTCGATCGTCACCACGCTCAACTATCTGCCGCACGACAAGGAAGTCGACATCGTGCTCGCCAAGGCGCCGCACTACCGTGGCCGCAAGGAGGGGCGCGACATCGTCAACAAGATGGTGCGCGTCGCCGACCTCACCCGCAACGCCTTCATCAACGGCGACCTGTCGACCGTGATGAGCCCGCGCACCGTCATCACCTGGGCCGAGAACGCCGACATCTTCAAGGACATCGGCTTCGCCTTCCGGCTCACGTTCCTGAACAAGTGCGACGAACTGGAACGCCCGCTGGTCGCCGAGTTCTACCAGCGCAGCTTCGGTCTGGAGTTGCCCGAGAGCGCGCTCAACGTCGCGCTGAGCTGAGGGGATTATCGCTATGGGACGCAGCGCGGCGAGCAAGACCGGCGAGCGCGCGGTGTCGAAGGCCGAGGACATTTATGCCTGGGCAACGACCCAGGCGGCTTTGTTGCGGGCGCACAAGCTCGATGAGATCGACGCCGAAGCGATCGCCGAGGAGATCGACGACGTGGGCGAAGAGCAATATCTGCGCCTCGAAAGCGCGCTGCGCGTGCTGATGCATCACCTGCTGAAATGGCAGTATCAGCCGACCATGCGCAGCCGCTCCTGGGCGCTGACGGTGCGCGAACGACGTCGCCGCGTCGACCGGCAATTGCGCAAGACGCCGTCGCTGAAGTCGCGTCTCGCCGAGGCGTTCGCCGACGCCTACGAGGACGCGCGCGACGACGCGGCGCGCGAAACCGGCCTGCCGCTCGGCGTGCTACCCAAGGCGCCGCCATTCGATTTCGCCGAGGCGCTGGCGCGGCCGATCGTGTGGCCGGGGGACGAGGGGTAACGCCCCCAGCGCCGTTGTAGCCGGGGGCGCCGACCCCGGCTTCCCGCCGTGCGTCCGCGGGCCGAGCCGGCCTGGTCCTTCGACACAAGCTCAGGATGAGTTCTCATCCGCTTCGGGCGCCTTGATGCATGAAGGGCGCACCGTTGTAGCCGCGCCCGGTGAGCGCGGCTGCCGGGGTCGGCGCCCCCGGCTACAAGAGGGGCGCCTGTCTGGATGAGGGGACGTGAGCCTCTCACAAAAAGCTCTGCGGATCGACGTCGACCGTCACCCTGACCCCGCCCCGCGGCGGCGGCGCGCTCGCCAACATCGCGCGCAAGAATCCTTGCAAGTCGGCGCTGCGCGGCGCCTTCACCGCCAGCCGGAAGCGATGCTTTCCGCGCAGCAACGCGATCGGCGCTTCCGCCGGGCCGAGCAGCGAAATCTCGCCCTCCTCCGCGAGGCCGCCGATCGGGGCGAGCCGCCAGCGCGGGTTTTCCGGCAAGGCATGGGCCGCACGGGCGAGCGCACGTGCATGCGCCTCGGCGGCGCCGCGGTCTTCCGCGGCGACGATCACCGCCGCGAGCCGGCCGAACGGCGGCAGCCCGCCGCGCCGGCGCTGCTCGGTCTCGACCGCATAGAAGCGCTCGACGTCGCCCGACAGCAGCGCCGACATGACCGGATGCTCGGGCTGATAGGTCTGGATCAGCGCCCTGCCAGGCTTCTCGCCGCGCCCCGCCCGGCCCGTCGCCTGGCGCAGCAACTGAAACGTGCGCTCCGCCGCGCGCGGATCGGCATTGGAGAGCCCGACGTCGGCGTCGATGACGCCGACCAGCGTCAGCAGCGGAAAATTGTGGCCCTTGGCCACCAGTTGCGTGCCGACGACGATGTCGTAATCGCCGCGCGCGGCGGCGTCCAATTCGGCGCGCATGCGCTCGACGCCGCCGGCCATGTCGGACGACAGCACCAGCAGCCGGGCGTTGGCAAACAACGCCGCCGCCTCTTCGGCGACGCGCTCGACGCCGGGGCCGCAGGCGACCAGGCTGTCGGCCTCCTGGCATTGCGGGCACAGCTGCGGCCGTATTTCCGTGTGGCCGCAATGATGGCACAGCAAAGCCTGGCGAAAGCGGTGCTCGACCAGCCAGGCCGAGCAGTTCGGGCATTGGAACCTGTGCCCGCAGGCGCGGCACAGGGTGAGCGGCGCGTAGCCGCGGCGATTGAGGAACAGCAGCGCCTGCTCGCCGGCGCCGATCGCCTGCTCGACGCCCTGAACGAGCCGCGGCGCCAGCCAGCGGCCGCGCGGCGGCCCCTCGCGCCTGAGGTCGACCGCCTGCAATTCCGGCAGCGGGCGCTGGCCGAACCGCGCATGCAGGCGGAGCCAGCCATAGCGGCCCTGCTCGGCGTTGGCGCGGCTCTCGATCGACGGCGTGGCCGAGGCGAGCACGATCGGCGCCTGCTCGAGCCGCGCGCGCACCACCGCCATGTCGCGGGCGTGGTAGATGACGCCGTCCTCCTGCTTGTAGGCGCCCTCGTGCTCCTCGTCGACGATGACGAGCCCGAGTTCGGCGAACGGCAGCAACAGGGCCGAGCGTGCGCCCACAACCACCCGCGCCTCGCCGGCGGCGACCGCCCCCCACAGCCGCTCGCGCTGGCGTGGCGTGATTCCGGAATGCCACTCCGACGGGCGGACGCCGAAGCGCTCGGCGAAGCGGTCGAGGAACTGCGCGGTGAGCGCGATTTCCGGCATCAGGATCAGCGCCTGCCGGCCCTCGCCGAGCGCCGTCGCCACCGCCTCGAAATAGACCTCTGTTTTGCCCGAGCCGGTCACCCCCTCGAGCAGCCAGGCCTTGAATTTTTGCGCGCGCACCGCCGCGCTCAGCGCCTCTGCCGCTTCCTGCTGATCGGGCTCCAGCGGGCGACGGAAAAACTGCGGATCGGGCGCCGCCGCGGCCGGCTCGGGCGCCAGCGCAACCGTCTGCAGCACGCCGTCGTCGACGAGCCCGTCGATCACGCCCGCGCTGCACGCCGCCGCCGCCGCGAGCGCCGCCTTCGCCATCGGCGTGGTTTTGGCTATTGCGGCGAGCACTTTTTCACGCGCTGGCGTCAGGCGAGAAGGGCGCTTGCCGGTGGCCTCGACGCCCCACTTCGGCGCCGGCGCTGCCGCCGCTTCCGGGGCGCGCGTCGCCATGCGCAGCACCGCGCCGCGCGGCGCGAGAGTCCAGCGCGCCACCCAGTCGACGAATTCTCGCAACGCCGGCTTCAGCGGCGCCCAATCGCGCTTGGCGCCGATCGCCTTGAGGTTGTCGCCGCCCGCCGCCCGCGTCCCCCAGACGACCCCGGTCGCGACGCGAGTCCCCAGCGGCGCCAGCACGAAATCGCCGGGGTGAAGCTCGAGATGCGGAGGAACGCGGTAGGAATAAGCCGTATCCACCGCAACCGGAAACAGCACGTCGACGACATTTGGCTTCGGGGAATCGATGTCGTCGGCGGGCATGGGCAAGCGTGTAGCACGGCGGGGCGAAGGGCGTCATCGTGGCGGCGAACGCCCCTCTCCTGAAAGGCAACCTTGTAGCCGGGGTCGCTGACCCCGGCAGCCGCGCTCACCGCGCGCGGCTACAAAGGGGCGCATTTCATGCATCGATGTGTTCGAAGCGCATGGCAACTCATCCTGAGGCGGCCCGCCCTTGTAGCCGGGGGCGCCGACCCCGGCAGCCGCGCTCCCCGCGCGCGGCTACAACGGGGCGCCCTTCATGCATCAAGGTGCGCGAAGCGGATGAGAACTCAGGACGAGGTCCGCGGGCGGCGCAAAATGTCCTTCAGGGTAGCGCCAGCGCCGCCTCGGCGTCCTCGAGCTCGCCGAGGC
>JBKQKS010000302.1:0-13021 GCA_052147395.1 Roseiarcus sp. | reverse complement strand
GGCAAAGCCGTGGTTCATCGACACGATCTCGACCTTGTTGGTGGTGAAGTCCTTCACCGGATGGTTCGCGCCGTGATGACCCTGCGGCATTTTCAACGTGCGCGCGCCGACCGCCAGGCCGAGCATCTGGTGGCCGAGGCAGATGCCGAACAACGGCGTGCGGCTCTCGAGCACTGCCCGGATGACAGGCACGGCGTATTTGCCGGTCTCCGCCGGGTCGCCGGGGCCGTTGGACAGGAACACGCCGTCGGGCTGCGAAGCTAGAATGTCCTCGGCCGAGGTCGTCGCCGGGACGACGGTGACGGCGCAGCCGAGATCGGTGAGCAGCCTGAGGATGTTCGCCTTGATTCCGTAATCGATGGCGACGACGCGGAAACGCACCTCGCCCCGCTCGCGGAAACCTTCGCCGAGCGTCCAGCTCGCGCCATCCCAGTCGTAGCGCTGCGCGACCGTTACCGAGGGCACGAGGTCCATGCCGTCGATGCCCGGCCAGGCTCTGGCTTCCGCGACCAGCGCCTCGCGGTCGAACTCGCCCGCCGGATCGTGGGCGATGACCGCGTTGGGCATGCCGTTGCGGCGGATCGTCGAGGTGAGCGCGCGGGTGTCGATGCCGGTGAGGCCGATGATTGCCCGCGTCGCGAGCCAGGCGTCGAGGCGGCGCACGGCGCGGAAATTCGAGGGCTCGGTGACGTCGGCGCGCAGGATGGCGCCGCGCGCGCCGTTGGACGCCGCGCGGTTGGCGGTCTCGATGTCTTCGTCGTTGGTCCCGACGATGCCGATGTGCGGGAACGTGAAGGTGATGATCTGCCCGGCGTAGGACGGGTCGGTCAGGATCTCCTCGTAGCCGGTCATCGCCGTGTTGAAACACACCTCGCCGACCGCCGAGCCGACCGCGCCGACGCCGAATCCTTCGAGAATCTGGCCGCTGGCGAGGGCCAGCAAGGCGGTGGGTTTCGGAGCGCTCCAGCCGGAGGCCGCGTCGAGCGAGCGTATTGCGTTTGCCATGGCGCTGTGGTTAAGCGCCGCAATCGCCGCGCGTCAAGATCGCGGAGGAGGGAGTTGCCCATGGGCGAAAAGATCGCGATGCGCGATGCAGTGACATCAGCGATGAAAGCGGCGATGAAGGCGGGCGACAAGACGCGCGTCGGCGCGTTGCGCCTCATGATGTCGGCGCTGAAGGATCGCGAGATCGAGGCCCGCGGCGCCGGCAAGATCGTGAGTCGGGCCGACGAGCTGGCGCTGCTGACCAAGATGGTCAAGTCCCGTCAGGAATCGGCGCAGATCTACCGCGACGCCGGCCGCCCCGAGCTCGCGGCGCAGGAGGAAGCGGAGATCGCGGTCATCAGCGAGTTCTTGCCCAAGCAGATGAGCGAGGACGAGGTGATCGCCGCCGCCAAAGCCGCCATCGCCGCGACCGGCGCGCATGGCGTGCGCGACATGGGCAAGGTGGTCGCCGCGCTGAAAGAGTCGTACGCCGGGCAGATGGATTTCGCCAAGGCGAGCGCCATCGTCAAGGGCCTGCTCGCGGGCTGAACGTTGTCGAGGACCCGATGTCCGAGCTCGCCAATGTCTGCGTCTATTGCGGCTCGAGCGTCGGGTCGGACGAGCGATTCGGGCGCGCCGCCGACCTGTTCGGCGCTCAGCTCGCCGAGGCCGGGATCGGTCTGGTGTTCGGCGGCGGCGGCGACGGACTCATGGGCCGCATCGCGCGCGCGACGCTGGCCGGCGGCGGGCGCGTCACCGGCGTTATCCCCACCTTTCTGATTCGCAAGGAGCGGGCGCTCGTCGAGGCCCAGGAGATGATCGTCGTTGCCGATATGCACGAGCGCAAGCGCCTGATGTACGAGCGCGCGGACGCCTTCGTCGCCCTGCCCGGCGGCGTCGGCACGCTCGAGGAACTCGCCGAACAGCTCACCTGGGCCAAGCTCATGCGGCATCACAAGCCGATTCTCATCGCCGACATAGCGGGTTTCTGGCGGCCGCTGCTCGGCGTGTTCGCCCACATGCGCAATTTCGAATTCATGCACGACGGTTTCGACGTGCACTATCTCGTCGCCGAACGCGCCGAGGACATTCTGCCGATGCTGAAGGCCGCCGCTCAGCGCGCGGCAAAGAGCAGCGGCGCGTGAGTCTTCCCAAAAACGCAAAATGGCGCCAATGTGACGCGGGGCGAGGCCACGCATCTTTTTGCGTCCCGAGGGAGAGGGCGATGACGCGCAGGAATTCGATATGGATCGGCATGGCGACGGCTACGGCGGTGCTGGCGGCGGCGGTTGTCGCCCATGCCCAAGAGGCGACCCCGGAGGCGGCGCCGTCGCCGACGGCCACCGCGGCGGCCCAACCGAAGGCGATGAAGAAGAGAACGACTGCCAAGGCGGAAAAGTCGAAAGCCACCAAGCTGCCGATGATCGCCGTCACCGTCACCAACGGCCGCAGCGTGCAGCTCGTCGAGGCGACGGCGACGTTGTCGAGCGGCGAAGGCGGGAGCGTCACCGTCGCCAAGGATTTGCCGGGCGGCAAGAAGACCGTCGCCCACCTCGGCCACGACAAGGCCTGCCTGTTCGACATTCGCGCCACGTTCGACGATGGCCAGACCACCGACGCGACCGGCGTCGACCTGTGCAAGGACAAGAAGATCAACTTCTCCGAGTGACGCGCGGCGCCGCTGCGCGGCTGAGACGGTCGTTGATCGCGCAGCCGAGGCCCCATTGCGGGACCGGCGCGACGGCGATGCGGGCGGGGCCGGCGGCGTCGAGCGCACGCAGATAGGCGAACAGGTTCGCCGCCGCCTCTGCGAGGTCGCCGCGCGGCGAGAGGTCGAGCCGCGGCGCGCCGCCGTCGAGACGCCCGGCGAAGTCGAGCGCCGCCTCGCCCTCGCCAACCTCCGTTGCGTCGAGCCGAACCGGCGCGTTCGGCGCGTAATGCGAGGCGAGCATGCCGGGCGCGATGGCGGCGCCGCCTCGATCGAGCCTCTCGCCGAGCGCGTCCTCGAGATCCTCGAGCGCGATCGCGCCCGGCCGCAGCAGTTTTGGCCGGTCGCCGAGACAGGCGACGATCGTCGACTCGAGCCCGACCCGGGTCGGCCCGGCGTCGAGAATCCAGTCGATTCGCCCGCCGAGATCTTCCGCCACATGCTCGGCGCGGGTCGGGCTCACGCGACCCGAACGATTGGCCGAAGGCGCCGCCAGCGGCGCACCCGCCGCCGCGATGAGCGCTCGCGCGACCCGATGCGCCGGAACCCTCGTGGCTAGCGTCTCGAGCCCGGCGCGGGCGAGCAGCGACACTTTTGTGCGCGGCGCGGGCGCGACGATCGTCAGCGGACCTGGCCAGAACCGGCGCGCCAGCTGTTCCGCGCGAGCATCGAATTCCGCTTCCGCCAGCGCGTCCGCTACGGCGGCGAAATGGGCGATGAGCGGGTTGAAGTTCGGCCGCCCCTTGGCGGCATAGATCGCCGCGACCGCGGCGTCGGAGGTCGCGAGCCCCGCCAGCCCGTAGACCGTCTCCGTCGGCATGGCGACGAGCTCGCCCGTGCGCAACTGCGCCGCGGCGGCGGCAATCGTCTCGGGCGAGGCGGGGACGAGTCGGGTCTGGCGCTTCGGCGCTTCGGCCATTACGCGGATTTCCTTGCAGCGGCGAGGTCGTTCATATATGAACTTTCGTCGATTTCGCGACGGCTGTTCAGGACTCGCCGCGGGTCGCGCGGCGCCGCACCCGTACCCATGAGCGGAGGAAATGCAATGGCCTATCACTCGCCCGTCACCGACATCCTGTTTTCGCTGAATCACGTGGCCGGGCTCGCGGACGCGATCCAAAGCGGCATTTTCGGCGAGCTCGAGGCCGATACCGTCGCCCACGTCGTCGCCGAGGCCGGCCGCTTCGCCACCGACGTGATCGCGCCGCTCAACCGCCTCGGCGACATCGAGGGCGCGCGGCTCGAAAACGGCGTCGTGATCATGCCCAAGGGTTATCGCGAAGCCTACAAGGCGTTTGCCGCCGGCGGCTGGTCGGGGGTCACCGCCACCGTGGACCACGGCGGCATGGGCCTGCCGCATGCGGTCAACGCCGCCTGCACCGAGATCTGGAACGGCGCCTCGATGGGCTTCGCGCTGTGTCCGCTGCTCACCGAAGGTGCCATCAACGCGATCACGGCTCACGCGAGCCCGGCGCTCAGGGAGACCTATCTGAACCGCATGATCTCCGGCGAATGGACGGGCGCCATGAACCTCACCGAGCCGCAGGCGGGCTCGGACCTCAACGCCGTCAAGACGCGCGCCGAACGCGCCGGCGACGGGGCGTACCGGGTGTTCGGAGAGAAAATCTTCATCACTTATGGCGAGCACGACTACACCGAAAACATCGTGCATCTGGTGCTGGCGCGGCTCCCCGACGCGCCCGCCGGCACGCGCGGCGCCTCGCTGTTCCTCGTGCCCAAATTCCTGGTCGACGCCGATGGCTCGCTGGGCGCGCGCAACGATGTGCGCTGCCAGCGCCTCGAGCACAAGCTCGGCGTCCACGCTTCGCCGACCTGCGCGTTGATCTATGGCCACGAGGGCGGCGCGGTCGGCTATCTCGTCGGCGAGGAGAACAAGGGCCTCACCGCGATGTTCGTGATGATGAACAGCGCGCGGCTCTCGGTCGGCCTGCAGGGCGTGGCGATCGCCGAGCGCGCCTATCAGTTGGCGCTCGGCTTTGCGCACGAGCGCCGCCAGGGCCGGGCCGCGGGCGCCGGCGCCGGGATGAGCCCGATCGTCGACCATCCCGACATCCGGCGCATGCTGATGACGATGAAGTCCTCGCTGCAGGCGGCGCGCGGCATCTGCCACCTCACCGCGGTCGCGATCGACGTTTCGTTCCATGGCAAGACCCAGGAGGAGCGCGCCGCGGCGGCGGAGCGCGCGGCGCTGCTGACCCCTGTCGCGAAGGCGTTCTCCACCGATATCGGCGACGAGGCGGCCACGCTCGGCGTGCAGATTCACGGCGGCATGGGCTACATCGAAGAAACCGGCGCGGAGCAATTCATGCGCGACGCGCGCATCTCCTCGATCTACGAGGGCACGAACGGCATCCAGGCGATCGACCTCGTCACCCGCAAGCTGCCGCTTTCCGGCGGCGCGACGGCAGCGCGCGAGATCGACGGCGTCCGCGCCATCGCCGCGCGCGTCGCGTCGGACTGCGGGCCGAAGTTCGGCGCGACCTCGGCGCGGATCACGGCGGCGGCGGACGCGCTCGCTCGCGCCACCGATTATGTCGCCGGCGCGCTCCGCCGCGACCCCGTCGCGGCGCTCGCCGGCGCGACGCCGTATCTGAGATTGTTCGGCCTGACGCTCGGCGGCACCTGCCTCGCCAAGGCCGCGCTGGCGGCGAAGACCACGCCGGCCGCGGCGGGCGGAACCTCTCCCGAAGGCCGCGTCGTGCTGGCCAGGTTCTTCGCCGAGAAGCTAATGACCGCCGCGCCGGGCCTCGCCGACGCGGTCGCGTCGGGCGCCGAGGCTCTCGATACGGCGGCGTTCGGAGACGCGGCATGAGCGCCAACGTCCTGATCGAACGCGGAGGCGGGGTTCTGATCGCGACCCTCGACCGCGTCGAGAAGAAGAACGCGCTGACCGGCGACATGTACGCCGCGCTCGGCGAAGCGCTGGCGGCGGCGAGCCGCGAGGCCGAGATCGGCGCGGTCGTGCTCGCTGGAAGCGGCGGCGTGTTCACCGCCGGCAACGACATCGGCGATTTTGCGCGCGAAGCGGGCGCGGGCGAAGCGGGCGATTCGCCCGGCGCGGCCTTCATCCGCGCGCTGGCGCTGTTCGAGAAGCCGCTGGTCGCCGCCGTCGACGGCCTCGCCGTCGGCGTCGGCACGACATTGTGTTTCCACTGCGATCTCGTCTACGCGACGCCCGCTGCGCGCTTCAAAATGCCGTTCGTCGATCTCGGCCTGGTTCCCGAGGCGGGCTCGTCGCGGCTCGCAGTGCAGCGCTTCGGCTACTCGAGAGCGGCGCAATATCTGCTGCTCGGCGAAAGTTTCGACGCCGAGACGGCGCGCGAGCTCGGGCTCGTCAACGCCGTCGTGTCGGCGGACGAGCTCGCCGCCCATGCGCTGGACAAGGCGCGCGCGCTGGCGATGAAGCCGCGCAACGCGCTGATGACGACGCGCCGGCTGATGCGCGGCGACGCGCCGGCGCTCTACGCGCACATGGACGTGGAGTTGCAGGCCTTCGCCGAAGCCGTGCGTTCCCCCGAAGCGCGCGCCGCGTTCATGGCGTTCCTGGCCAAGGCGAAGGGGTGACTCTGTAGCCGGGGGCGCCGACGCCGGCTTCTCTCCGCATCGTCGCGGGTGGGGCGCGAGCCGGCCTCGCCCTTCGGCAAGCTCAGGATGAGGGCGGCCGGCTACAGGCCCGCCGATCGGCCGCTGCATTACCAAGCTTTCATGTTCGCGCCACTTGGAGGTTAGGCGCGCCGCTCCATCTTATAGCCAACAAGGCCGGCGGCGCCGGCTCGGGATTTCGTTTCGGAGCGAGACATGTCGTTGGTCCCTTTCACTCCTCCCGAGCGGCGGCGCCTGCGTCAGGCTCTGCTCGCCGCGGTCGCCGTCACGGCGATCGGCGCCGTGGCTGCCGAGCGCGACGGTTTCGCGCCGCCCGCGCTCGCCGAAACCGCCCAGCCGTCGGCGGGGCCGGCGTCGTTCGCCGACATCGTCGACCGCGTCAAGGCCGCGGTGGTCTCGGTCAAGGTCAAGACGGACAACAGCGCCGACAAGGAAGCCGATCCGGACGACAACGACGACCTGCCATTCCCGCCCGGCAGCCCGTTCGACCGTTTTTTCAAGCATTTTGGCATGCCGTTGCCGCACGAGGGCTCGCCGCGCCACCAGGGCCACAGCGTGGCCCAGGGCTCCGGCTTCTTCATTTCCGCCGACGGCTACATCGTCACCAACAATCACGTCGTCGACCATGCGACCGAGGTGACGGTGACTCTCTCCGACGGCAAGACGCTCGACGCCAAGGTGGTCGGCGCCGACGAGAAGACCGACCTCGCGCTGCTCAAGGTCAATGGCGACAATTTCCCGTTCGTGTCGTTCGCCGACAAGGCGCCGCGGGTCGGCGACTGGGTGATTGCGGTCGGCAATCCGTTCGGCCTCGGCGGCACGGTCACCGCAGGCATTGTTTCCGCCCGGGGCCGCGACATCGGCTCGGGGCCCTATGACGACTTCATTCAGATCGACGCGCCGGTCAATCACGGCAATTCGGGCGGCCCGACGTTCAACACCGAGGGTCAGGTGGTCGGCGTCAACACCGCGATCTTCTCGCCCTCGGGCGGCAGCGTCGGCATCGGCTTCGCCATTGCGGGCGACGTGGTGCAGAACGTCGTCGCGCAATTGAAGGAGAACGGCGTCGTCGAGCGCGGCTGGCTCGGCGTCGAGATCCAGCCGATGACGCGAGACCTCGCCGACAGCCTCGGCGCCAAGGACGCCTCCGGCGCCCTGGTCGCCAAGGAGACCGCCAATTCGCCGGCGGCTGAAGCCGGGGTGAAGGTCGGCGACGTCATCACCGCGGTCAACGGCGACAAGGTCGCCGATCCCAAGGAGCTCGCGCGGCGCATCGCGGCGCTGGGACCGAAAAAGACCGCGGAGCTCGCGATCGTGCGCAACGGCTCGCCGCAGACCGTCGACGTGACGCTGGGCGTGATGCCGGCCGAGAAACAGCAGGCGAGCCTCGCGGCGCCCGCGGCGCCGGACCATTCCGAAACGCTCGACAAGCTCGGCCTCACGCTACAACGCGCGCACGGCGAGGCCGGAGTGCGGGTCGCCGAAGTCGACCCGGACAGCGTGGCGGCCGATCATGGTCTCCAGCAGGACGACGTGATCCTCGAGGCCGGCGGCAAGACGGTGACCCGCCCCGAGGACGTCGCGGAAGCGCTCGACGCCGCCAAGAGCGCCGGCAAGAAGTCGGTGCTCATCAGGGTGAAGAGCGAGGACAGCGTGCGCTTCATCGCGCTGCCGGTGAAGGCGGCGCCCTGATTTCGGTTTGGCTCCGCAAGCCCCCCCTCCGGAGCCAAGAAGGCCGGCTCGGCGCCCTTCCCTCCTCGCCGAGACCAGGCCCGTGGCGGCAGGCCGCATCCCCCCGCGGCCTGCCGCTTTCGTTTGCAGCCGGGGGCGCCGACCCCGGCCACAAACCGCCGGCCAAGCCCTTCTCCCGGAACGCCTCTGGGGGTAAGGCAATGGCGAGTCCCGAGCCCGAGTCCCGCGCCATGCGCATTCTCATCATCGAAGACGACCGCGACGCGGCGGCTTATCTCGTCAAAGCGTTCAAAGAAGCCGGCCACGCGCCGGACCACGCCGGCGACGGGCTCACCGGCTACGATCTCGCCCACGAAGGCGGCTACGACGTCGCCATCGTCGACCGCATGCTGCCCAAGATGGACGGACTGTCGCTCATCGGCGCCCTGCGCGCGCAAGGCAACGAAACGCCGGTGCTCATCCTCTCCGCACTCGGCCAGGTCGACGACCGCGTCAAAGGTTTACGCGCCGGCGGTGATGATTATCTGGCCAAGCCCTATGCGTTCTCGGAGTTGCTCGCGCGCGTAGAGGCGCTGGCGCGCCGCCGGCCCAAGGGCGCGCCGGAGGAAACGCAGCTGCGCGTTGGCGACCTCGCTCTCGACCGGCTCTCGCACAAGGTCGAGCGCGGCGGCGAAGAAATCCCGCTGCAGCCGCGCGAGTTCCGGCTGCTCGAATATCTGATGCAGAACGCAGGCAAGGTGGTGACCCGCACCATGCTGCTCGAGCATGTCTGGGATTACCATTTCGATCCGCAGACCAACGTGATCGACGTGCACGTGTCGCGCCTGCGCTCCAAGATCGATCGCGATTTCGAGACGCCGCTGCTGCACACCGTACGCGGCGCCGGATACATGATCCGCGATGGCGCTCGCTAGGATCTTCCGCGCCACCGCGTTCAAATTGACGCTGGCGATTCTGGGCCTCAGCGCCATCGGCTCGGGGATCGTGCTCGGCATCGTCGCTTGGCAGGTGATCAAGGTCGTCGACGACGAGACGGCGCAGACCATCGACGCGGAGGCGAGCGGCCTATCCGAGCAGTACCAGATCGGCGGCATCCGCCGCCTCGGCACGGTGGTCGAGGCGCGCTCGCGCGAGCCGAGCTCGACGATCTACCTGCTCACCGACTCGGCCGGCGAGCCGCTCGCCGGCAACATCGGCCAGTTGCCGCAGGGCGTGCTCGACCAGCCGGGATTCGTCGACACGCCCTACCAATCGTCCGATGACGCCGGACATCCGCGGCCCCGCCGCGCGCTCGCGCGCATCTTCAAGCTGCCCGGCGGCTTCCGCCTGCTCGTCGGCCACGACCTCGGCGACCGCGCGCGCATCGGCGCCGTGATGGTGCGCGCCCTTGCGATGTCGCTCATTTTCCTTGCCGGCGTCGCCGCGCTCGGCGCGCTGTTCGTCGCCCGCCGTGTGCTCAGGCGCATCGACGCGATGAACCGCTCGGCGCATGCGATCATGGCCGGCGACCTCGCGGAGCGCCTGCCGGTCTCCGGCTCCGGCGACGAGCTCGACCGGCTCGCCGTCGGCCTCAACCAGATGCTCGCCCGCATCGCCGACCTGATGACGGGCTTGCGGGAAGTCTCCGACAACATCGCCCACGATCTGCGCACGCCGTTGACGCGGCTGCGCAACCACGCCGAAGACGCGCTGCGCGCCGGCGGCGACAGCCCGAACTTTCGCGCCGCGCTCGAGCGTACGATCGAAGAGTCGGACGGCCTCATCCGCATCTTCGACGCGCTATTGATGATCGCGCGCGCCGAAGCCGGCGCGGCGACGACCTCGGCGCAAAAGTTCGACGTCGGCGTCGTCGTTTCCGGCGTCGCTGAGCTCTACGAGCCAGTCGCCGAGGAGCGCGGCTTCGATCTCGCCGTCAGGACGGAACCCGATCTCGAGATGTCGGGCAATCGCGAACTGGTCGGCCAGGCAGTCGCCAATCTCGTTGACAATGCGCTAAAGTACGGCGCGCCGACGGATGCCGGGGGAGCGCGCGCGGTGGCGATCGAAGCGCGGCGCGAGGGGGCCGAAATCGTTATCACAGTCGCCGACAAGGGCCCGGGCGTCGCCGAGGCCGACCGCGAGCGCATCTTCGACCGCTTCGTCAGGCTGGAGGGCGCGCGCACGCGCCCCGGTTCCGGCCTGGGGCTGTCGCTCGCCGCCGCGGCGGCACGCATGCATGGCGGGCGGGTATCGCTAGCCGACAATAAGCCGGGGCTCGAGGTCGTGGTGAGACTCCCCGCCGTGGAGGCCGCATGAATGCGCCGCTCAGCGAGCGGCTCGAGGCCGCGCCGGTGGTCGACGATCCGGCCGCAGCGGCGCAAAGGCTCGTAAGCCTCGGCGATATCCCCGAGCAAGCGCGCGCGCTCATCCTCGGCGTCGCCCATCACTCGCCTTACCTGCGGGCGCTGATCGGCGAAAACCCCGCCCGTGCGCTCAGGTTGCTCTCCACGCCGCCGGAGGCTTCGCTCGAAGCGCTGGTCGAAAACTTGACCGGCGCGCGCTTCGCCGACGAAGCGGCGATCCAGTGCGCATTGCGCCGGGCCAAGCGCGAGGCGCATCTCTTGATCGCGCTCGCTGACATCGGCGGCGTGTGGAACGTCGTCGAGGCGACCGAGGCGCTGTCGCGCTTCGCCGACGCCGCGGTCGCGGCGGCGCTCGACTTCGTGCTGCGCCAGGCCGCGCGCCCGAAACTGCGAATCGACCCGGAGGCGCTCGACATTGCCAGCCGGGCGGGCCTGTTCGTGCTCGCGCTCGGCAAGCACGGCGCCCGCGAGCTCAACTATTCCAGCGACGTCGATCTCATCGCATTCTACGATTCGCGCTCGCCGGCGATTCCCTTGGGCGCCGCGCCGGGGCCCATCTACGTGCGCCTCGTGCAGCAGCTCGCGCGGCTCTTACAAGAGCGCACGGCGGACGGCTATGTCGTGCGCGTCGACCTGAGACTCCGCCCCGACCCCGGCGCGACGCCGGTGGCGATGTCGGTCGCGGCGGCGGCCTCCTATTACGAGCGGCTCGGGCAGAACTGGGAGCGCGCGGCGATGATCAAGGCGCGCCCGATCGCCGGCGACTTCGCGCTCGCGCAAACGTTTCTCGACGAGCTCGCGCCCTTCATCTGGCGCAAATATTTCGACTATGCCGCGATCGCCGACGTGCACGCGATGAAGCGGCAGATTCATGCCGTGCGCGGCCATGAAAAGGTCACCGTTCCGGGCCACGACTTGAAGCTCGGCCGCGGCGGCATCCGCGAGGTCGAGTTCTTCGTCCAGACCCAGCAACTCATTTTTGGCGGACGGCGGCCGAAACTGCGCGGGCGGCGCACGCTCGACATGCTCGCCGAGCTCCATGCCGAAGGTTGGGTGACGCGCGAGGCGGCCGACGAGCTCGCGGAGGCCTATCTATTCCTGCGCCGGGTCGAGCACCGCTTGCAAATGGTCGCCGACCAGCAGACGCAGCGCCTGCCCGCGGAGCCGGCGGCGCTGGAATCCTTTGCGCGCTTCTCGGGTTACGCCGACGCCGAGGCGTTCTCGGAGGCGCTGACGCCGAGGCTGAAGCGTGTCGAGAAGCATTATTCGCGACTGTTCGAAGATGCGCCGACGCTCGACCTCGACGGCGGCAGCCTGGTGTTCACCGGCGTCGGCGACGACCCGGACACATTGCAGACGCTCAGCCGGCTCGGCTTCCACAAGCCGGAGGCTGCGACCGAGACCATCCGTGGCTGGCACTTCGGCCGCCGCTACGCGGTCCAGACTCCTCGCGCGCGAGAGGTTCTCACCGAACTGACGCCCGCGTTGCTGAAGGCGTTCTCCGGCTCGGGCGATCCCGACGCCGCGCTCGCCGCCTTCGACGCGGCGCTCGCGCGCATGAAGGGCGCGGTCGAGCTGATGTCGATCCTGCGCTCGAACGAGGCGGTGCGCGAACTGTTCGGCGACCTGCTCGGCGGCGCGCCGCGGCTTGCCGAGGTTGTGACGAAGAAGCCGCACGTGCTCGACGCCGCGATCGATCCGGGCCGCGGGACGGTGGTCGCCGACACTCTCGACGAGACAGCCGTCGTCGCGCGCGTAAACGCCTATCTGGCGCCGGCGGCCGATTTCGAGGCCGTGCTCGACCGCACGCGCGAGTTCGCCAGCGAGGAGACGTTTCTCATCGGCGTGCGCCTGCTTTCGGGCGCGCTCGATCCCGATCGCGCCGGCCGCGCCTATAGCGCGCTCGCCCAAGGGCTGGTGGGCGCGCTGTTCGCGCGCGTGGAAGGCGCCTTCGCCCGCGAGCACGGCCGCATCGCCGGCGCCCGCGCGTGTGTCGTCGCGATGGGCAAGTTCGGCTCGCGCGAGATGACGGCGGCCTCCGACCTCGATCTGCTGGTCATCTACGACTATCCCGACAGCACGGCGGTCTCCGACGGCGCGCGGCGGCTGGCGCCTCAAGTCTATTACACCCGCCTCACCCAGCGGCTCGTTGCGGCGCTGACGGCGCCGACCCGGGCCGGCAAGCTCTACGACGTCGATCTGAGGTTGCGCCCCTCGGGCAAGCAGGGACCGCTCGCCACGCAATTCTCGTCCTTCGCCCATTACCAGCGCAACGAGGCGATGACCTGGGAACATATGGCGCTCACGCGCGCGCGCGTTATCGCCGGAGACGCGGGGCTCGCCCGCGACATCGAGGGCATCGTCGCCGAAATCCTGCGCTTGCCGCGGGACCTCTCGAAGCTCAAACGCGAAGTACGCGAGATGCGCGAACTCATCGCGCGCGAAAAACCGGCGGCCGATCCCTGGGATTTGAAGCTCGCCGCCGGCGGGCTCATCGACATCGAATTCGTCGCTGAGTTCCTGACGCTCGCCCATCCCGAGCTTGCCGACGTTTTTACCCGCAACGTTTTTCCACGCGCCCGCGAAGCGGGTTGGCTGAGCGCGGACGACGCGGCGGCGCTCATCGATGCGCATCAGTTGTTAACGGAGGCGACGCAGATCATGCGCCTGA
>JBKQKS010000301.1:0-3708 GCA_052147395.1 Roseiarcus sp. | reverse complement strand
CCTTGACGTGACTCTGCGCCGCCAAATTATAGATTTCGTCGGGCTGGCACTGCTGCACCACCCGGATCAGATTGGTCGAGTCCGTCATGTCGCCGTAGTGCAGCACGAAGCGTTGATTGTCGACGTGGGGGTCCTGATAGAGGTGTTCGATCCGGCCCGTGTTGAATGATGAAGACCGCCGCTTGATCGCATGGACGACATAGCCCTTCGAGAGAAGGAACTCGGAGAGATACGCGCCATCCTGCCCGGTCACGCCGGTGATCAGAGCCACCTTGCCATTCGAGGAAACGGATTTCGTCATTCAGCCCCAACTTCTGTTCGATGTCTTTCGTCGGTCGCCGCCGCGCCGGAAATCGGCGCGCGCCGGAAAACTCGGCCGAACGCGCAGGCGTCGGCTGCACGTCTTTCAATCGCGGCGAAACAGGTCGCGCGTGAAGACCTTCCCACTGACATCGTCGAGATTGGCGTCGAGCCGGTTGGCCACGATCACGTCGGCTTTGGCCTTGAAGGCCGCTAGGTCGCCGAACCTCGGCGAGTTGAAGAAGGTCGATTCAGAGAGCGTAGGCTCGTAGACGATGACCTCGACGCCCTTGGCCTTCAGCCGCTTCATGACGCCCTGAACCGCGGACGTCCGGAAATTGTCGGATCCCGTCTTCATCGTGAGGCGATAAATTCCCACCGTCTCGGGATGGAGAGCGAGAATCTGGTTGGCGACGAAGTCTTTGCGCGTCGTATTCGACGACACGATCGCCTGGATGATGTCCTGGGGCACGTCTCGGTAATTGGCGAGCAGCTGCTTGGTGTCCTTCGGCAGGCAATATCCGCCATAGCCGAACGAGGGATTGTTGTAATGGTTTCCGATTCGCGGATCGAGGCAGACCCCGGCGATGATGGTCCGGGTGTCCAACCCGCGCGCGAGGGCGAAGGAGTCGAGTTCGTTGAAGTAGGCGATGCGCAGGGCAAGGTAGGTGTTGGCGAAAAGCTTGATCGCCTCGGCCTCGGTCGAACCCGTGAGCACGACCGGCGGGTCCGCTTCGTCGGCGCCCGCGCGCAATAGGGCCGCGAAAGTCTCGGCCTTTGCCGTGGTGTCGCCGACGACGATGCGCGAGGGATGAAGATTGTCCCAGAGCGCACGCCCTTCTCGCAGGAACTCGGGCGAGAACAGGATGTTCCTCGTCCCGAACTCCCGCCGCATCCGCTCGGTGAAGCCAACCGGGATCGTCGACTTGACGACGATCGTGGCGTCGGGCGCCCGACGGACCGCTTCGCGTATCACTTCTTCCACAGTTGACGTGTCGAAATAGTTGAGCTCCGGATCATAATTGGTCGGCGTGGCGATGATGATGAAATCCGCTCCTGGATACGCCAGCGTCGGATCAGTCGTCGTCGCGGGTCGACGCGTCGGGTCGGAGAGTGCCGCTTCGATCTCTTTGTCTTTCAGCGGCGAGACGCCGCTGGCGATCTTGGCGAGCCTGTCGCCATCGATATCCAGCAAGATGACTTCTGACGTCTTCGTCAGCAACAGCGCGAGCGAAAGCCCGACATAGCCGGCGCCAACGACCGCGATCTTGAACTGTTTCGTCGTCACACGGATTGTCCGCTCTGGAGCTGGAAACTCAGGATTCGCGTTCGGGATAAACCGCTGACGCTATTGCAGCTCGAATTCGCAGCCAGAGGTCCGCCACGTCGGCGCCGTGGGATTGCCCGCCGACCCCCAAGGCCAGCCCGCTGGGGCGGTCGCGCGCGATGCGCATCATTTCGCACGTTCGCGGGCGACGCCAACCTTTGGCTCGCTCGGTCCGAGTGCGACCCGACGTCTTTACGCATCCCGCGCGAACCGCGTTTCAACCCGTCCCAGAACTCGCCTCACGGCAGCCAAATCGCAGCCATGCTACCGCCATTTGGGTGAAGCGGCCGCTTCACCCATCCGATTTTTGACCGTACCCCGTAACGTGACGCGATAGCGTCACTTCACGGGTTCTAGCAACTCCCGCGCCACCTTGACCCGCACCGCGCCATTCAGCAACTCGAGGAGCAACTCGACCCGCCCTTTGGCGTCCAAGCGGAGCAACTCCCCGACATGTCCCGCGAAGGGGCCGTCGATGAGGCGCACGGAATCCCCGGGCGCAAGCTCTGGCACGATCGTGATGACGCCATCGCGACAGGCACACTGCAGGCCTTCTACGAAACCGACCGGAACGGGACAAGGCATTTCGCCACTTGTCACGAGGTGAGCCATGCCAACCGTGCCGTTCACCGATCGCCACCGGTCGCGCGTCAAATCGAGATGGATGAAGAGATAGCGGGGAAACAGCGCGGCCTTTATTGTTTCGACCTTGCGGGCATGACGCCGAGTCGAGAGCATACGCGGCAGGAACGTCTCGAACCCCTGCCGCGCGAGGTGAAACTGGGCGAGGTCCTCCTTGCGCGGCAAAGTGTGCCCGACGAACCAACGTCCGTCGAGGCGACAGCTGTCGCGGAGCGCGAAGTCGTCGACCATTTGCTCTCGATCCATGTGGTCATCCCGCCGCCTGCGTTTTCGACTTTCGCCGAACGGCAGCGCCGCAACTGAGTAACGCATCACGTCGAAAACCGACGGCTGGGCTCTCGAGGTCGCCCTTCTAAAGGCGAAGCTACAACAACCGTCCGACACTTCACTCCGAAATCAAACCATACCCGCCCTCTTCCATCCCGCAGAACTCCGACATTCGCCGCCTCGGGCCCGCATGAGCGGACCAGCTCATACAATTTACATGCCCTGGCTGTCTAGACGCCAGACCGTGAAAATGAATGTCTGCCATACGACACTGGGTCTTTCGGAAATCTGTCGATTTTGCGGCGCGCGCTTTGGGGCATATCGTCACGCGGCGTCTCGATCGGCAACCGCTCCCCCTCTCGCGAAAGCGTTATACCAGATCTCACTGAGCGCGACTCGTCGCGCTCAGATTCCGCGCAACGGCGCGGGCGCGCTTCGCGCTTCGGTGACGGCGATGTTCGGTTCCGATCATTGTCACAGTCACAGAAAATCTAGGCCGCATCGGCGTCGCTGGCACGGAAGGGGGGAGTCGACCGGCGCAGGGCGTGGCATGGCGAATCCTCAGTCGTTCCTTGATTCGCCGAGACCCTATGCCGCGTCTTTGCGCCGATCCCATCGTCGTGACCCCCGTTCATGAGCAAACCCTGACCCGTCTGGTTCGGGCGCATGGGACGTCACGAAAGTTGGCGGAACGAGCGGAGATGATCTTGCTGGCCGCGGCGGGAACCGGCGTGCGCGAAATCGGCCGTCGGCTCGGCGTCTGGCCGAAGACCGTGCGCCACTGGCTGGGCCGCTGGCGCGCCGCCGGCGAAGCTACGCCGGTGGCCCAACGATTGGCGGATGCCCCCCGCCCAGGCGCGCCGGCGACGTTCACGCCCGAGCAGATCTGCGCGATCGTCGCCATGGCTTGCGAGCAACCTTCAGAGGAGACCGGTTTGCCGCTGAGCCACTGGAGTCGCAGCGAACTGGCCAGATGCGCCGTCGAGCGCGGCATCGTCGAGGGCATCTCGGAAAGCTCGGTCGGGCGTTTTTTTTAACCTAAAATCGTAACTGCCCAGGTAGGCTGATTTCGAGTTGATTTTTAGCGGCGAGCCAAATTTCGCTCGACAGCGGAATCTGGTTCGGATTCAAGGCTCGAATGAGTCGCGAATCGCCAATTGAGCCGACGCGGG
>JBKQKS010000300.1:0-8643 GCA_052147395.1 Roseiarcus sp. | reverse complement strand
AGGCGCGCGCCATCTGGCCGGATTTGCGCAGATAAGCTTGCAGGTCGTATTCGCCGCGTTGCACGCCGGAGCCCACCACCATCAACGCCACCGCGAAGCCGATGAGCGCGATGGTCTCGAACTGCGGCACGTAGCCCAGGGCGGTGAGCGTGTAGGCGACGTTGGCGATATAGGCGGAGGCGAAGATGACGACCGCGTCCGCGAGCGCCGCGACATAGCCGAACAGCACCGGGGCGAAGGTCCTGAGCGTCAGCGAGAGCCGGCCCTTGACAACGGAGGCGCGGCCGCCGCCGCGCCGCGCGGCGGCGCCGAACGAAAGCCCCGTCGAAGGCGGGTCGCGAAATCGAACCTGTGTCATCGCCAGACAAATCCACCTCGGGAACCCCGCCGCGGGTCCGCCGCCGATCGGGGGCGCAAGAGACGTGCCGCAGTAAAATGGGCGTCTCCGCGCGCCAGTTGTCCCAAAACGGGAGGCGCCGCCATTGCTGCTCTCTGGGACCAGGCCCCTCGGAGTTGCGTCCCATGTCCCGTATCGAGCGCCTTCGTCTTCCCGCCGAGCGTCCCGCGGTCGCCATCGGCGATCTTCACGTCGAGGCCTCGACGCTCGCAGCGACCGCCCGGGCCTTCGTCGACTATTGCCGCAGTCCCGAGCGGCAGGCCATGGCGAGACCGCTCTATTCGACCTCGGTCAACGGCCAGGTGATCTCGCTCTGCGCCCGCGACAAGGCGCTCGCCGCGCTGTTCGCCGAGGCGGATTGGGTCAACGCCGACGGTCAGCCGATGGTGATGCTGTCGCGCTATGTCTCGCGCGTGAAGCTGCCCGAGCGGGTCGCGACCACCGACCTCTATCCCGCCGTCGCCCGGCTCGCGGAGCGCGAGGGCGTCACCTTCTATCTGCTCGGCGCCGTGGAGCGGGTCAATCGCAAGGCCTGCGACGAGACCCTGAAGGCGTTCCCGAAGCTGAAGATCATCGGCCGCCACAGCGGCTATTTCCGCCGCAAGGGCGAAGAGGCGGCGATCGTCGCCAGGATTGCGGCGCTGAAGCCGGACATCCTCTGGGTGTCGCTCGGCGTGCCGCTGGAGCAGCAGTTCGTCGCCCGCAATCTCGACAAGCTGAAGGGCGTCGGCGTGATCAAGACCGCGGGCGGCCTGTTAGACTTCGTCTCCGGCGAGAAGCCGCGGGCGCCGGGCTGGATGCGGAAGTTCGGCTTCGAATGGCTGCATCGCACCTTGTACGAGCCTCGCCGGCTTCTCATGCGCTATTTGACGACCAATCCTCACGCGCTTTATGTCATGCTGACATCGATGCGCTGAGTTCCGCGCTTCGCGACCCGCGGGAAGGTGGATGAAGTTCGTTCCGGTGACTTTCGCCCCCGGCCTCGCGGAAAAATTTTCGCGCGTAAAAACCTGGGTGTTCGACCTCGACAATACGCTCTATCCCCCCGACAGCGGGTTGTGGCCGGCTATCGAGAGCCGCATCACCCGTTATCTCGCGCGCCACAGCGGCCTCGACGGCGTTTCCGCGCGCGCCCTGCAGCTCTATTACTACCACCGGCACGGCACGACGCTGCGCGGCCTCGTCGAAGAGGACGCCATCCAGCCCCGCGACTTTCTCGATTTCGTCCACGATGTCGACCGCTCGTCGCTGTCGCCAAACCCGGCTCTGCGCCGCGAGCTCGAGCGGCTGCCCGGCCGCAAGCTCATCTTCACCAGTGGCTCGCGCCGCCACGCTTTCGACACCGTCGCTCAGCTCGGCCTTTCCGACCTGTTCGAGGACGCCTTCGACATCGTCGCCTCCGGCCTCGTCGCCAAGCCGCACGATGTGGCCTACGAGACCTTTCTCTCCGCCCATGGCGTCGACCCCGCCGACGCCGCGATGTTCGAGGACATCGCGCGCAACCTGGTGGCGCCCAAGGCGCGCGGCATGACGACGGTGCTCGTCACCGGCAAGCCTGGCCAGTTGGACCCCCGCTCCGCCACCGACCGCGCCCCCGCGACCGGGGCCATCGATTTCGTCACCGACGACTTGGCGACGTTCCTGCGCGAGGTCAACGAGACGCTGGGAGCGGCGTGAGCTGGGGCTGCAAATTTTCTCCGAGGATCCCTATTGTTTTTGCCAAATGTTTCTCTTGTTTTGTCGAGTTTTTTGGTTGGATTTTTTTGGCGTTTCGTGGAATATCAGGGGTTTGGCCGCCATTTTTGGTAACCGGGGCAGATTCACGGGCGCCCTTGTAGGCGAGGTCGTCGACCTCGCTTCCTCCGCTTGGAAAAGTCGTGAGAATGAGGCGCTCACGCGCCGACCGAGGTCGTCTTTCGACAAGCTCAGGATGAGGGACCTTAAGCTACAGAATCGCGCCGCTCGGGAATTTGCCCCGGGTACCCATTTTTGTTGGCGCCCGAAGCTCGAGCCCAAAAACCTTGCCGCCGTCGCGTTTCGCTGCGATCCAGTGTGCGGGCGGCGCCCCGCTACCCCGCCTCGATCTCCACGCTGTAGCTCAGCTGCGACGTCACCCCATCGCCGTAGAATCCGCCTTCCACCGGCATCGTCGCGGCCTGTTCGGGAGCGGCGCACAACGCGACATGGGCGTCGGCGACGGATATGCCGTGGGTCGGATCGTAGGCGAGCCAGCCCGAGCCGGGGACGAAGGCTTCGGGCCAGGCGTGCAGGTGGCGCCGGCCGTCGGGCGTATCGGCCTTGGCCTGATAGCCGCTGACGAAGCGTGCGGGGACCCCGAGGCTGCGGCAGGCGGCGATGAACAGAGTGGTCACATCGCGGCAGGCCCCATGTCCGAGCGCGAGCGTCTGTTCCGGCCGCCGCGCCGCGCCCTCGGGGCGGATGTCGTGGCGGATGTCGCGAAAGATCGTGGCGTTGAGTCGGTCGAGGAATTCCAGGAGGTCGCCGCCGCTTTGGGCCGCGAGGTCGCGGGCGAAGACGCGGACCGCCTCGTCGATCGGGTCCTCGGCGAGATAGGTTTCGCCGTCGGGAGCGGACCCGCGCGCGGCTTCGCGGACCTCGAGCTCGAACCGGCTGACGATGCGGAACACTTCGGTCGAGCCTTCGAAGCTGACGCGGGTGACGAGGTTGCCGAAGCCGTCGAGCTCGTCGGCGCGCGCGGACGGCGCAGGCTCGATGTCGAGCGTCCGCGAGATCAGCCGGCCGGCGTCCGGCCGCGGATTGAACCTCAGCACGTGCTCGGCGAGCCTGACCGGCGCGGAATAGCTGTAGACCGATTCGTGACGGACGGAAAAACGCATGTCTCTTTCTAACCTCGCGCGCGCCGTTGCGCCACCGCTACGGCCGGCGTCAGCCGATGCGCGGCGCCGCCTTGCGCGCCGCCGCCTCGAGCTCGCCGCGCAGCCAACGGTGGCCGGGATCTTCCTGATCGCTACGCAAGAAAATCATGCGCATCGGCAGGCTCGGGCAACCGCTTCGGGCTCCGCCGTGGGCCCCGGGGCGGTCTCGCGCGTTTGCAGCGCGTGCATCCCCTCTGCCGCCCTCGTCCCGCCCTCATCCTGACCTCATCCTGAGCCTGTCGAAGGATGTTTAGTGAGTGGGAGCGGGGGCGCTATGAAACTCACCAGGAGAACGCCATGACCGAACTCGGCGTCGTCAGACGCAGCATCACGCGAGCCGACAGAGCAGCGACCGACGCGCTCGCCAAATACGGCGTCGCCACCGTCCACGAGGCGATGGGCCGCGTCGGTCTGATGAAGCCCTACATGCGCCCGATCTGCGCCGGCGCCTCGCGACCAGTCACGGCGCCGACAATCGCGCGATGGTCGACGCCTGTCTCGCGAGCCAAGGCCGCGCCCGCGGCGTCGCGACGGTGAAGCGCGACATCGGCGACGAGCAACTGCAGCGCCTGCATGCCGCGGGCGTACGCGGCGTGCGCTTCAACCTCGTCAAAAGGCTCGTCGACGTCACGCCGAAGGACCAACTGTTGGAGATCGCCGGGCGCGTCGCCAAACTCGGTTGGCACGTGGTGATCTAATTCGA
Source organism: Roseiarcus sp. (assembly GCA_052147395.1). Lineage (GTDB taxonomy): Bacteria > Pseudomonadota > Alphaproteobacteria > Rhizobiales > Beijerinckiaceae > Roseiarcus. The sequence continues at coordinate 4,646 of JBKQKS010000300.1, read as the reverse complement.
GGCGGTAGATTTGCCAGAACTCCGGGATTTCTTCACCGCCCTGCCAACGACTGTCGTCGTCGATCACATGGGCCGGCCCGATGTGACGAAGCCGATCGACGGTCCCGAATTCGCGCTGTTGCAAAAATTCATGCGCGATCATCACAACGTCTGGAGCAAGGTCTCCTGCCCGGAACGGCTCTCGGTCTCCGGGCCGCCGGCGCTCTACGGCGAACAGGCGGCCTATCGCGACGTCGTTGCGTTCGCGCGGCGCGTCGTCGAACAGTTTCCGGACCGCGTGCTGTGGGGCACGGATTGGCCGCATCCCAATCTCGGGGGGCATATGCCCGACGACGGATTGCTCGTCGATTTTCTCCCCCACATTGCGCCGCGCGCCGCGCTGCGGCAAAAGCTGCTCGTCGACAATCCGATGCGCCTCTACTGGCCCGAAACAGGAAGCTCATGACGATGGCGATGGACAAACCCTATCTCGACATTCCCGGCACCACGATCTTCGACGCCGAGCAATCCCGCAAGGGATACTGGCTCAACCAGTTCTGCATGTCGCTGATGAAGGCGGAGAACCGCGCCCGCTTCAAGGCCGACGAACGCGGCTATCTCGACCAATGGCCGATGACCGAGGAGCAGAAGCTCGCAGTGATGGCGCGCGATCTCAACCGCTGCATCGCGCTCGGCGGCAACATCTATTTCCTCGCCAAGATCGGGGCCACCGACGGCAGGAGCTTCCAGCAGATCGCGGGCTCGATGACCGGCATGACCGAGGAGGAATATCGCGCGATGATGCTCGCCGGCGGCCGCTCGATCGCAGGCAACCGATACATTGGCGAGAATGGCGACGCCCAGGCGCACCGCCAGCCGCAGGGCGCGGCAGGGAAGAAGGGAGCCTGACATGGCCAAGATCACTGCGTCCGTCTACACCTCCCATATTCCGGCGATTGGCGCCGCGCTCGATCTCGGCAATACCGAGGAGCCCTATTGGAAGGCCGTATTCGACGGCTACGAGTTCTCGAAGCAGTGGCTGAGGGACCATGAGCCGGATGTCATCTTCCTCGTCTACAACGATCACGCGACGGCGTTCAGCCTGGAATTGATCCCGACCTTCGCCATCGGCACGGGCGGCGCATTCAACCCCGCCGACGAGGGCTGGGGGCCGCGGCCGGTCCCCGAGGTGATTGGCCATCCCGCGCTCGCCGCGCATATCGCTCAGTCGGTGATCCATCAGGATTTCGATCTGACGATCGTCAACAAGATGGACGTCGACCATGGCCTCACCGTGCCGTTGAGCCTGATGTGCGGCAAGGTCGACGCCTGGCCGTGCCCGATCGTCCCGTTCGCGGTCAACGGCGTGCAATATCCCGTGCCCTCGGGGGCGCGCTGCTTCGCGCTCGGCCAGGCGATCCGGCGCGCCATCGAAAGCTTCGACGAGCCGCTGAAGGTCCAGATCTGGGGCACCGGCGGCATGAGCCACCAGTTGCAAGGGCCGCGCGCGGGCCTCATCAACCGGGAATGGGACAACGCGTTCCTCGACGAGCTGATCGCCGACCCCAAGAGCCTGGCCAAGGTTCCGCATATCGAATATGTGCGCGAAGCGGGCAGCGAAGGCATCGAACTGGTGATGTGGCTCATCGCGCGCGGCGCGATGTCGGATGTCGCCGGCGGTCCGCCGCCGCAGGTCGCGCATCGCTTCTATCACGTGCCGGCGTCGAACACCGCGGTCGGCCATCTCATTCTCGAGAACGCAGCCTATCACCTCGACCCTTGAGTCGACCTCAACCAGAGGAATCCATGTCCAGCACCATCAGAGCCGCGCTCGCCGGCGTCGGCGCGTTCGGCCTCAAGCATCTCGATGCGCTCGAGCTGATCGACGGCGTCGAGGTGATCTCGCTCATCGGCCGCGAGCTCGACAAGACCAGAGAAGCCGCCGCCAAATACGGCGTTGCCCATGCGACGACCGATCTCGCCGAAACGCTGAGGCTGCCGGGGCTCGATGCCGTGATCCTGGCGACGCCGACGCAAATGCATGCGCGCCAGACGCTGCAATGCCTCGAAGCGGGCAAGCACGTCGAGGTCGAGATTCCGCTGGCAGATAGCCTCGCGCATGCGGAGGCGGTCGTCGCGATGCAGGAGAAGACCGGGCTCGTGGCCATGGTCGGCCACACCCGCCGCTTCAATCCTAGCCACCAGTTCGTGCGCAAGCGGATCCTCGCCGGCGAGTTCGACATCCAGCAGATGGACGTGCAGACCTATTTCTTCCGCCGCGCCAACATGAACGCGCTCGGCCAGCCGCGCTCGTGGACCGATCATCTGCTCTGGCATCACGCGGCGCATACGGTCGATCTGTTCGCCTATCAGACGCGCTCGCGCATCGTGACAGCCAATGCCGTGCAGGGGCCGATCCATCCGACGCTCGGCATCGCGATGGACATGAGCATCCAGTTGAAGACCGAGAACGGCGCGATTTGCACGCTGTCGCTGTCGTTCAACAACGACGGACCGCTCGGCGCGTTGTTCCGCTACATCGGCGACAGCGCGACCTATATCGCGCGCTACGACGATCTCTTCACCGGCAAGGACGAGAAGATCGACGTCTACAAGGTCGATGTCGCCGTGAACGGCATCGAGCTGCAGGACCGCGAGTTCTTCGCCGCGATCCGCGAAGGGCGCGAGCCCAACGCCAGCGTTCAGCAGGTGCTGCCGTGCTATCGGACGCTGCATGCGCTGGAGCGGCAGCTCGGTTGAGTTCGCGTAGGCTGGGAACAATGTAGCCGCGGGCGCCGACCGCGGCAGCCGGGGTCAACGCCCCCGGCTACAAGGGGGCTACGGCTTGACAGGCGCGGTTCCCGAGGCCTCGACAGCGAGATGCACCTTGTTCTGGAACGACGCGTCGTCACCCTTCACCAGCATCGGCGCCGCCTCCGCGACCGCGATGCACAAGGCCTCGACCCAGGGCATTTCGGCCTTGAAGAAATCGCCGAGCACGTAAGGGTATACCAGCTCCTTGGCGTCGGGACGGCCGATGCCGAGTCGCAGCCGCTTGTAGTCGTTGCCGACATGGGCGGTGATCGAGCGCAACCCGTTGTGTCCGGCGTTGCCGCCGCCGACCTTCACCCGCGCCTTGGCGGGCGCGAGGTCGAGGTCGTCGTGGGTGACGACGAGATCGGCGAGCGCGAGCTTGTAGAAGCGCATCGCCTCGCCGACGCTGCGGCCGGACTCGTTCATGAAAGTCTGCGGCATCAGCAGCGCGACCCGCTCGCCGGCGATCGCGCCGTCGGCGACGAGTCCCTGGAAGCGCTGGCGGAACGGGCCGATGTGATACCGTTCGGCGACGCGCTCGACGGCGAGGAAGCCGATGTTGTGCCGGTTGTGGGCGTAGCGCGCCCCGGGATTGCCGAGGCCGGCGATCAGGATCATCTCAGCCTCATCGAACACAACCCGCCCGCCGACCGGACGGGCGCGGCCGACTTCGTCTCGCGGCCGAGCGCGCTACTTCTTCTTCGCCGGAGCCTTGGCCGGAGCCGCCGCCTTCGCAGGCGCGGCGGCTTTCGCGGGCGCCGCCTTGGCGGCAGCGGCGGGAGCGGCGGGGGCCGCGGCCGGCGCCGCTGCTGCTGCAGCAGCTGCTGCTGCTGCCGCTCCAGCGGCGGCCTCTTCGTGAAAGACTGTCGGCGGCACGACGGTGACGACCGTGAAGTTCGACTTGGCATCGGCCGGCCGGCAACCGGGGGGCAGCTTCAAGTCGTTGGCGTGGATCGAATCGTGGAAGTCGAGGCCCGTGAGGTCGATCGTGATGTCCTCGGGGATGGCGTCGGCCGGGGCGACGAGATCGATCTGGTGCATCACCAGGTTGACTGTGCCGCCCTTCTTGAGGCCGGGCGAGGCATCGCGGTTCGTTACATGGACGGGGACGCCGATGCGCACCTTGGAGCCCGCGCGCAGGCGCAGAAAGTCGACGTGCACCGGCTTGTCGGTGACGACGTCGAGCTGATAATCGCGGGGGAGCACGCGCTCCTTGCGGCCTTCGATGTCGAGCTCGAAGATCGTGGTCAGGAAGCGACCAGCGTAGATGAGCTTGTTGAGTTCCTTGAACTCGACCGAGATCGTGTCGGGTTTTTCGCCGCCGCCATAAATGACGCCGGGCACGCGGCCTTCGCGACGAACGGAGCGGGCGGCCCCCTTGCCTGTCCCGCTACGCGTCACGGCCGCGAGTTCTTTGATCGCTGCCATGTCTTTTTTCCCATTTTTGCTTCGCGTCACGCCTCCAGGGGTGTCGGAAACGACGCGAAACCGGGCTTATAGGCAAGGCGCAAAGAATCCACAATAGGATGTCGATCCGCTTTCATCCGGTCCGCGATGGACGCTGGCGCCGCAATATTCGCCCCCGGCCCGAAGGCCCTCAGCGAACGCGCCTCGACCGTCTGCTCGCGCCGACGCCGACCGCTCTGCCGCGGGCCGCAAAATCCGACGCGTGTCGAGAAATACCCGCGGCGCCGGTTGGTCTTCGTCGCCAACAGCGGCATCGAGCCCGCCGGCAACGGCTGCGAACGCGCCCTGCGAGCCTGCGCGATCTATCGCAGGGCCATCGGCTTCACCCTCGCAGGAAAAACACTCGCCAACCCATCTTGAGCGCGGGCGCCCGAGCCATTACCACC
>JBKQKS010000299.1:0-12037 GCA_052147395.1 Roseiarcus sp. | reverse complement strand
TGATGTCCAGAGCAGCGATGCCCTCCATTTCAAGCAACCGAACGATCCGTCACAGGACCCTCTAGTTTGACCTGGACAGCAGGTTGGACGGGCTTTCCGTGGAAAGCCGCGGTTTTCCTGTCTATCTGTGGTTAGGACTCTCTGTAATATTAGAATCGCGCTGCTAAATAAGAAGCTCGAAATTCGGCTGGACCATCTTTGCCTCGAACGATGCCATCGGCTCGTGGTGACGTTTTCCCCCCAAAAATCGAAAACTGACGATGATTTCGCGTCGCGAAGTCGCGTTCTTATCCCGACTTCACCAACTGGTGGTACCCGGCGGGGCGAACGCATTAGAATCGCTGAGGGGAGAACCCAAAGGTCGGCACTACAGGGGGTGAGAGTTCAGGCGGCTCTGGCGTCGGTCGCAGCGGTGATTTTTGGCGGGGGTTGCGTGGGGAGTTCGAGTTTGAGTCGTTGCAAAAGGAGCAGGTGATCGGTCTCCGGCTCGGTATGGCGGGATAGGAGGACGGTTTCCTTTGGAGAATCAGCGCGATGGCTCAGCGGATCGCAAACCTCGTTCCGGCAGGCTTCGTTGTTGAGCGTACGGCGGTCGAGGACGACCGCGTTGTCATCTGGGTGAGGGCGAAGGCGAACGATTGCGCCTGCCCGGACTGCGGCAACCGATCAAGACGCGTGCGTAGCCGCTACTGGCGACGCCCGGCTGACCTTCCGCTCGGGGGACGGCGCGTCGAACTTCGGGTGTTAGCGCTGTTATCAGGCCACGTCTTTTAGTTGCTCGGGGCTGGCGTAGGCCGATGGCAGGAGATCGTCGATGGCGCTGTTGGGATGGCCCAGACCATGCTTCTCCTCAAACAGCCCGCAGAAGAGGAAGGCTGGGCCCTCTGGGGGCCATGGCAGAATCTGTTCCAGAACGTACGCCAACGGCTCATGCGTAACCCCGTTGCGCTGATCGAACTTTATGGGTGACTGGGGTGACTGCCACCCCGAAACCGGGGCCAAAATCATCTACTCGCTCGTCTGACGTGCCAAACCACTTTCCTTCGAGATCAGGATGTCCGAAATTATGAACCGACATGACCTATTCCTCCATCCGCAAAACAAGATTCCGCGGTGTTCGACCTCGACCCGGGGCACCCTTGAGTGGCGTTCGGACGCCGCGCTTCGGGTTGGTGCCGCAAATCCCAAGAGCTGTTCGCGCTCGGTTTCCGGTCGAAGCGACATCGGAGCATCTCGCGTCAGGGCGCCGCGACGATGGCCATTTTCGCCACTGTCGATCCCAGGGCGTCGTCGACGGTCGCGGTCGGACCCGTTGCGCCGCGATGCGCCTTTGCGAGCGTGACGATGCTCGCGACGTCGCCCTTGCCCGCGACACATCGCACCCAGTCGAGATTCGGCGCGCTCATCACCGTCATCACGCACGAGGCGCGGTCTTGCGTGTCGCCGGGCAAGCGGAAACCGCCCTGCTTCACGACGCCTACGGGCATCACCCAGGGGTCCTGGAACTTCGCGACCGCCTCGATGAAACGCGTCCTTTCCGCCTCGCTCCTGTAAATACGATAGCTGACGCCGTCGAAAGCGTTGGGTTGCGCAGCGCCGACCGGCTTCAGCCGCAGGTTGATCTCCGCCGACGTCGCGTCCGGCGGCGGTGCGCCGGTTCCGGCGAAAACGTAGCCGAGCGAGGAAAAGTCCGGTTGGTATTGTTTGAGCGCCGCGAAGATGCGGGCGTCGTCCGCGCTGAGTTGGGTAATTTCGGCCGGGGGGAACAAGGTGTCTTTCGGTTCCGGCTCGGGCGCCAGCGACACCACCACGTTGCTGTAAGCGAACGTGCCGACGCCTGCCCCCACGCCCTCGCCGTAAAAGCCCCAGAGTCGCGGCCCAGCTGGAGGGGAGCCGTCGATTTCGTCGAATTTTTTGCCATTGACGAAGAAGACGGCGTGGGTCCCGCTGGCGACCACCCGCAACTCGTTCACGGCGCCGATCCCGGTCCGGAAGTCGGGATCCGCGCGGTCGTTCAGGATATAGGACGCTTTCCCGCGCACGTACCGCACCAGCGACAGGACGCCGCGGGCGTTCGCCTCGAATGAATAGAGGTTGTCGTTGTCCGCGGCCCAAAACAGCATGCCCAAGTAATAGTCCCCTTCATTTGGCGCATCCAGCAAAGTCGCGGAAGCGCAAAAGTCGATGTCGGGAAACGGCAGTTTGGCGAGCGCGTAAATATTATGTTTCGGCGCGGTCTGGAGGACTAGGTGGCCATTGGCCACATGCATAGCGATATTGGCCTCGCCCCAGACGCTCGGCTGCAACGTAGCGAAATTGTCGGTGAAGAGCGGATTGACGGCCCCGCAGGCGCGAGCCGCGCAAGCGCTGGCGAAATGCCAAGCCAAAACCAGCAAGAGCGCACGCCGCCACATGAGAACTCCCCGCCGCGCAAAACGGGCCGCGCGGCGCCGATCACCGGCTCCATCGGCATCATGGCTCGCCTCGAGTTTTCGGGCAAGCGGTCAGGCTGGCGCAGAAGCGGCGATCGTGACGATGGGCCCGTACGGCAGGGGAGAGCCGGCCCTTTGTTCCGCCTCGCTCACCCGCCCGGCGGCCACGCCATTACTGCTGGACCGAACATTCAAAGCCGAGCATCGTGCAAGTGTGACCTGCAATTCTAAAAGTACGGAGTTTTCAGGATTCGCGAATCAGCAAAAATCAGATTCGCAATCGAACGAGACCTGAAAGTACTCGTCGCAGGACTCTCCAACGGACACGTTTTCGCGTGAAATTTGAGGCTTATCCCGTTGACTCAGGTAACCCCTTATGGCTGGTGCTGCCGTCCCCACAGGCTTCCGGTCGGTACTGACGCCCAAATTACGGTCGCCGGCTATCTTGGGACCACCGTCCGCATCGGCTGTCGGTAGCGGCCCAAACATCCGTCAGCGCCGTTGTGGAGGCCACCTGAGTCAACGGGATAAGCCTCTGAAATTTCATGGCGGCACCTTGCTACAGTGCGTTCCAATCGATCATATTTCAACCCCGATTGCCAGAACTGGCAGGTAAGCTCAAGCATACTGGAGCGATAGTCGCGACCGGCGCGTTCCGCCCGCTGCGGTCTTACGAGAACGCCCCCTATCGGCTTTGAGAGTCGTGTTTCACGGCTGGAGCGGCAAGCATGGCTTTGACGGCACGCTTGAAATCGCGGCGATTATTGATCGCCCATAGGTCGTCGGAGGAGGCCGCTTGATGGGCGGCATCGATCATAGCGTCAGTGGGGTTTGACAGCGGCTGCAAAGCAGCCATCGCCAATCGCCGATATCTGGCGCGATCCTCTTGGAAGCGGCTATTGTCAGCCTCGGCAATAGCGTTGGCTATTTGGTCGATCATGTTCATAGCAAGACGTGTAATGTCGGAGAAAGGTGGAACGCAAGCACAAGTAAGTCGTTCAAACAATTTATTCAGGAACCGTTATGTTTTGCAATCTTCTTTACTCTGTGTTTTTGGTAGTCGGACACCGATTTTGTGAGCGAATGTTTACGTTGCATACGAACATGGGTAATAGAAATGACGATTGCATATCCGGCCGTTTCCCTTGGTCTGATATGACACATAATACCTCCCTCGTCGCCGAGATAGGAGATATCAGAAACAACCTCCTGCGGCTTGACAACCACTGCGGTCTTCCCCTTACGCAGGGAATCGATCACTTCTGGCGTCAATTCGACTTCAAAAGGCAGCGCCGCCTTCAGATCTGTGATCAAATCAAACGTTTTCTTTGGGTTATCGAGCATAACTGTTCTCGTCGGTCGATCGGGCTTGATTCGGAACGGCTACCGTAAGTTATCAAAGCGCCGCCGCGCTCGAGATCGGGACGAGACGTCACATCGTCAAGACGGAGGCTTGAACCGCCACACGCAAGGCGAAGTGTTCAACGCCCAAGCGAACCCCGCTCCTGCTGGGGGGCTTCTTGCTTCCCGGGTTGGCATCGACGTGCTTGCGGGCGGAACCAGGTGCTCGGCACCCGAGCAGACCGACCGGAGTCGACCCAAACCGGCCGGTTGCGATGGGGCAAAAGTCAACAAATCTGATCCACACCTTGTGCCGCCGTCAGGCGCCGGCGCCAGTGCGATCTCCGGTCAAGTAGTACGCGCACCCTGCTAGCAGCACGAGGTAGAGGGCCACGGAGGTCCAACCCATGGAGTTCACGGTCCCAGCAACCGTGCCCACGATCGAAATGACGACACCAATAACATTGCCAATCGCAAATCCGATTAACAGCCCGCGCATCGCGACTTTGTCCGACATATCCTTGACCAACCAAAAGACCAATCCCAGAGTGAGAAGAGTCGCGCCAAAGTATCTGCCTGTCAGAATGGTATGGACCTCCGGCGGCGTCCCGTAGATGGCTCCGACAGATTCGGGCGCTAACAGAAACCCGAGTCCGAAAAGGACACCAATCGCAGATGAAATTCTCAGAAACGACTTGACAGTCATAATAACCTCCCCTGTTCTCCGCCTTTGTTATTAAGCGGTCGCGACGCGGATGCGAGGCCATCTTGTTGACGATGTCGATCCCAGTTCTTCTTTTGCAATGTGTTTCAGCCCTTATTCGATGCCGATTCACACCCTCACCCTGCCTTCGCACCGGGCACAGCGTTCACATTCGCAAAATTCCCGCCCGCCCATTCCATCACCCGAGGGTTCATCACCTTGAACCATAGCGGCGGAATCGCGGCGAGCGCGAACATGCCGGGATAGCCACTCGGCAGGCGAGGCAGGTCTTTGAAGTCGCGCAGCGATTGATAGGGTCGCATTGGATTTGCGTGATGGTCCGAATGGCGCTGCAGATGGAAGGTCGCGAGGTTCGAGAAGATGTGGTTGGTGTTCCAGGAATGGCGCGGCTGGACAGGTTCGTACCGACCGTGAGGCAGTTTTTGGCGCAATAGCCCATAGTGTTCGACATAATTCGCCTGGGTCAGCGAATACCAGCCGATGAGGTGATGCGCGACGATGAAGGGGGCCAGTTTCCAGCCGAATACGGCGATCAGCCCAGCCGCGACAACGAGCGTGAAGGCGTAGCCCTGGAGGATTTCGCTCTCAATCGACCAAGCGCTCTTCCCCCGCCGCTGCAGGCGCTGGGCCTCGTGCAGCCAGCCGCGCCGGAAAGCGCCGGGCAGTTCGCGCGCGGCGAAGCGGTAGATCGACTCGCCATAGCGCGCGCTCGCCGGATCCTCCGCCGTCGAGACCCAGGTGTGATGGCCGCGATTGTGCTCGATGCGGAAATGACCATAGCCGAGATATTGTTGGCAAGGAAGGCAAAAGCGCGGTTGACTTTGTCGCTCTTGTGACCGAGTTCGTGGCCGACTGTCAGCCCGCCTCCGCCATCGCCGGTGCTGACGCTGACGGCGAGGACGATCCAATTCCACCGTGGCAGACTTTGCGTGCCAATCCAATAAGCGACCGTTAGATAACTCAGCCAGTAGATCGGCACAGTCGTCCAGGCGAGCCGTGCGTAATAGGGATCGGCCTCCATCGCGGCGACGACTTCGGCCGCCGGATTGTGAAAATCCTCGCCGAGCCACGCATCCATAATTGGAACGGCGCGGAAGATGAAGGCGAACGGGATCAGTGTCGTCAGGGTCGATTTGCCGGTGAGAAAATAGAGCCCGAGCGAGATCATCGGGATCGTCGCAAGGATCGGCGACAAAGCCACAGATAGCGTTTTCCATCTCGATAGACGATTTTGTCGCCGCGCGCGTCAATAGCGGTAAAGGTCATGTATTTCCTCCCCTTATCCGAAATACGCCAGGTCAACGACGGCTGAATAGCAAGCTAGCCTGCGCGGGCCGCTTTGGCAACCTATTCGCGGCTCATCGTGTTAGTATATCACAATTCCCCGCGGTGCAGAAAATTGGAGGCAAGTCAGTGTGGTCATTGCCCCGTTAAAGGAACCAAACGATCGATCTGCGAGTTTGATTTCCTGCCCGCATTATGCCGAACGACGCCACTGATGGACGGGCGCGAGTGTGGGCAGGGCAAGCGGAACGAAAGGCCGGTTTCGAGAGCCGCTCTCACCGTCCTGAATGGTGCGACTGGGCGCGTCTGCGCCGTGCGTGTGAAAGAGCCGAGGCTTACCTGAGCCAACCGTATCGGGACGCCCTGGAACGGGTAACGAGCGTTAGGTTCAGACCAAGGCCGGGATGTTGAGTTGCTCAACATGGATTGACCTGTAGCGGCCTCTCGGCCGGATTGGCCGCCGAACGGTTGGAAACGACCCTTTGCTGAACTTCCTGATCGAGCCCGGTACGGAAGCAATGCGCCAGATGCAGCGGTTCGAGTTTCGAGCGCCGGGGCCTGGTCGGGAGAACCCGTGGCCGGCGCCCACTCCGCTCTTTCCCGGATCGGCTGTCGTCTGCCCTTGCGCAGCGTCAGCCGCGCCTTAGATTGCTCGCGACGACGGGCCGGAGGCGTCGATGAAAGCCTTTCGATTGTTCGTTTCCTCGCCGGCGGACGCCGAGATCGAGCGGCTGCGGGTGGAACGCGTCGCCAGCCGGCTCAACGGCGAATTCGCCGGCCTCGCGCGGCTGGAGACGATCCGCTGGGAAACCGACCATTACGCCGCCCATGCGACCTTCCAGGCGCAGATTCCCCCGGCGGCCGATTGTGATCTGGTCGTCGGCATCTTGCGCTGGCGGCTCGGCTCGCCGCTGCCTCCGACGTTTGCGGAGCTCCTGCCGACCGGCGAGGCCTATCCGAGCGGCACGGCCTACGAGCTGCTGACCGCGATCGCCAGGCGCCGGGCGGGGGCCGAGCTGCCCGACGTGTTCGTGTTCCGGTATGCTGGCGGCGAGCCGCTGGTGCGTCTCGGCCAGCCGGATTTCGACGAGGTCGAGCGCCAGTGGGACGCGCTGAAGAGCTTTTTCGCCCGCTGGTTCGTGACGCCCGAGGGCGCGTTCGTCGCCGCCTTCAATCCCTATGCCTCCGAGGACGATCTCGAGCGCCGGCTGGAGGCGCTGCTGCGCAAATGGCTCGCCGAAAGAGTCGCCGGCGGGCGTGCGCTCGTCTGGCCGCCGACCAAAGGTTCGCCGTTCCGCGGCCTCGAGGTTTTTGGTGCGCGCCACGCGCCAGTGTTCTTTGGCCGCGACGCCGACATCCGCCGCTCCTCTGAGGCTTTGCGCGAGGCGCGCGCCAAGTTCCTGTTTTTGCTCGGCGCCAGCGGCGCCGGCAAATCCTCGCTCGCCCGCGCCGGCCTCGTGCCCCGGCTGACGACGCCGGGCGTCGTCAAGGAGGTCGATGTCTGGCGCGTCGGTGTGCTCAGGCCCGGCGACGGGGCGAGCCCGTTCGCAGCGCTCGCCGAGGCGCTGTGGAAGCGCGAAGCCGACCTGCCGCCCGAGGAGCAAGGCCGCGGCGCCGCTTTGCCGGAGATTTCGGAGGGCGACTGTCGCACGCCGGCCGAACTCGCAAGCGTACTCGCCCACGCCGACGAGTCTTCCGCGCGCGTCGTCGTCAACGCGCTCGATCGCGTCGCCACCCGCACGGCCCGCAGCGACCGCCGGGAGGCGACGCCTCGCGTCGACCTCATGATCGTCGTCGACCAGCTCGAGGAGATTTTCGCCCCTTCGGTCGCCGCCGACACGCGGGAGCAATTTGCCGCGCTTCTGGAGCGGCTCGTCGCGACGGGGCGGGTTTGGCTCATCGCCACGCTGCGCGCCGACTTTTATGCGGCGTTCATCGACACGCCGGCGCTGAAGCGGCTGAAGGAAGCCGGCGTTTCCTACGACCTCGCGCCCCCGGGCGCGGCCGAACTCGCCGAGATCGTGCGCGCTCCCGCAGCCGCGGCGGGGCTCGTGTTCGAGACCGACGCTTCGGGAGAAAAGCTCGACGAGCGGCTGCTGCGCGAGGCCGACCGGCCCGACATGCTGCCGCTGGTGCAGCTCGCGCTGAGCCGGCTCTACGAAGCGCGCGAAAAGCGCGGCGGGGACACGGTTCTGCCTGTCGCCGCGTTCACGAGACTCGGCGGCCTGAAAGGCATCGTCGAAGAGGCGGGCGAAACGGCGCTCGGTAAACTCGGCGACGCCGAGCGCGCAAAACTGGCGCCGCTGCTGCGCAAGCTCGCCGAACTTTCCCGCGCCGGCGTGCTCACCGCCCGCGCCGCGCCGCTCGCCGAGGCGGCGCCGGACGAGGCGTCGCGAAAGCTCGTCGACGCGCTCATCGCGGCGCGGCTGCTGATGCTCGACGGCGAGTCGGTCCGCCTCGCCCATCAGCGCGTGCTCTCCGACTGGTCGCGGGCGCAGAAAATCGTTGCCGAGAGCGCGGATTTCTATCGCATCCGCGACGAGGTCGAAGAACAGCGCCAGCGCTGGGAGGCGGGCAAGCGCCGCGGCGAATTGCTGCTCGCTCGCGGCCTGCCGCTCGCCGAGGCGCGCGACATCGAGCAGCGCTATGACGCCGAGCTTTCCCCCGCGACGCTCGCCTACATCGCCGCCTCGCGCCGCCGCGCCGGCCGCGCGATGGCCTTCGCCTGGACTGCAGCGGCGGTGTTCGCCCTGCTCGCGGTCGGCGCCGGCGTAGCGGCAAAAGTGGCGTACGACCAGCAGGTCGAGGCGGTCAAACAGCGCGAGACCGCGGAGAAGAATTTCGATGCAGCCAAGACGACGGTCGACGGGCTCATCTTCAACATCGCACAGGGTTTGCGCGACGTCGCCGGCATGCGCGTCGAAACGATCCGCACAATTCTCGAGACGGCGCAAAAGACAGTCGATGCGCTCCTTGCGAGGGCGCCGGACGATCCGCGGCTGTTGCGCAGCAAGGCCGCGATGCTTGGCAACTTCGTCCAGACTTATCTCAACGCCGGCGATCTGACAGACGCTGCGTCGGCTGCCGCCCAGGGCCTCGACATTGCCCGTAAGCTTGCCGCGCAAAATCCCGGCAGCGCCACGGCGCAGCGCGACGTATCGCTGAGCCTGGACAGCCTCGGCGAGGTGAAGCTTCGGGCCGGCGACCAGGCGGGCGCGCTCGCCGCCTACCAGGAAGAGCTCGATATCAGCCGCAAGCTCGCCGCTCCGGACAAGGGCAATGCCCAGGCGCAGCGCGATGTGTCGCTCAGCCTGGATAGGCTCGGCGACGCCAAGCTCGAAGCCGACGACAGGGCCAGCGCGCTCGCCGCCTATCAGGAGAGCCTCGACATCCGCCGCGCGCTCGCCGCAAAGGACCCCGCTAACGCCGACGCGCAGCGCGATGTGTCGGTGAGCCTGAACAGGCTTGGCAACCTGAAGTTTCGGTCCGGTGACCAGGCCGGCGCGCTCGCCGCCTATCAGGAGAGCCTCGATATCCGGCGCAAGCTCGCCGCCCAGGACCTCGGCAATGCCCAAGCGCAGAGCGACGTGTCGGTCAGTCTGGGACGGCTCGGCGACGTGAAGCTTCAGGCCGGCGATCACGCCGGCGCGCTCGCCGCCTATCAGGAAAGCCTCGACGTCGACCGCAAACTCGCCGCCGCGGATCCCGGCAATGCCCAGGCGCAGCGCAACGTCTCGGTGGGCCTCGACAAGCTCGGCGACATGAAGCTCGACGCCGGCGACCCGGCCGGAGCGCTTGCCGCCTATCAGGAGAGCCTCGATATCCGCCGCAAGCTTGCCGCGAAGGATCCCGGCAATCCCGAGGCGCAGCGTGACGTGTCGGTGAGCTTGGACAGGCTCGGAGACACGAAGAGTCAGGCCGGCGATCAGACCGGCGCGCTCGCCGCCTATCAGGAGAGCGTCGACATCGCCCGCAAGCTCGCCGCTCAGGACGCTGGCAATATTGAGGCTGAGCGCGACGTGTCGGTGAGCCTGAACCGTCTCGGCGACGCGAAGCTGAAGGCTGGAGACCAGAGCGGCGCACTCGTCGCCTTCCAGGAGAGTCTCGATATCGCCCGCAAGGTCGCCGCCGAGGCTCCCGACAGCGCCGAGGCGCAGCGCGACGTTTCAGTAAGCCTGCAGAATCTCGGCAACACGAAGCTTCATGCCGGCGACAAGGCCGGCGCGCTCGCCGCCTGTCAGGAGAGCCTCGACATTGACCGCAAACTCGCCGCTCAGGAAGCTGGCAATGCTCAGGCGCACCGCGACGTTTCGGTGAGCCTCGAGAAGCTCGGCGACGTGAAGCTTCAGGCCGGCGACCAGGCCGGCGCGCTCGCCGCCTATGAGGAAGACCTCGACATCAGCCGCAAGCTGGCCGCCGGGGATCCCGGCAGTGCGCAGGCGCAAATGGATATCGTGGCCGGGCTCTACAAGACCGCCATGGCGGGCGACGATCCCAAGGCCCGTCTCGGCGAGGCGCTCGAAATCCTCGAAAAGCTCGACGCTCAGGGACGTTTGACTTCGGATGCAAAGTCTTGGCTGGGGGACATCAAAGCCGCCCTCGCGGCGCTCGACACGGCGAAGCCGTAGTCCCGGCGTTTCGGCGCCGCATCACGCAAATACAAAGCCGCGAGCAGCGCAGCCCCCTTGCTGAAGTCCTTCAGAAGGCCCGAGAGCACAGCCCCCTTCGGCGAGGGTGATGGCCGTGCGTCCGATGTCCGCTACGGGCGGTGAAGACGCATTGGCGGCAGCAAGGGAACGTCAGGTTTCCCTGCGATTGCTGACATTGCGGGTGGACAGGGAACGTGCGCAATGCGTGATCACACTCCATCGCTGGAGGCGCTTGGCATGAATGAGTATTGGATTGGAGGTGTAAGTTCTCTGCGGGGCGCGTCGGCGGCAAGCGCGAGCCGGAGACAAGTGCGCGCAGAGAGCGCCGTCGATAGACACCGTTGCTGGCGCCGCGACCCGGTGTGGAGACGGGCACAGAAACGTTGACTCTCATCGGAAGACAGACGAGCGATTGACATCGCGTCGGCACGATGCGCTGTCGCGCGCGAGAAACGTTTTCGGGGTCGAGTCAGGTGTTGAGATCGGATCCTTGGAAGATCGATGTGCGTTGCGAGCGAACGGAAATTGGAGCGGCGGAGCGGTGCGCAGAAGGGCTTGCAGTTGGGAGCGTTCTGCTTAGGCGTTCCTGCGGGTGATGCTGCCTCCGTTCCTCGACCTCGAAACTGCCGTGGTCGGCCTCGGTGCGCTCAGGACGGCGGCGCCGGACCCGGACGTACCGACGTTGGTGATCGGCAATGTCGATGTCTCCCGGTTGGAGCCGCTCGCGGTCCGGGCGACGTTTTCGCAATGGTGCGGCGGCATCGTTCCGGCCGCGAGCAACGTCCGTCTCGGCGAGACCGGCGTATTCACTCCGGCTGGCGTGCTCGCCGGCGCGCTGGGCGTTTCCGAGATCTTCCAGCGCGTGCGCGGAGGGGCGCCAATGGCGTGCCGCAGGGCCTCCGGTTTAGACCTTTGGGATCTGCGGCGGGATTGGCTGCGGGGCGAAAGCGCGCCGCCTCCAGAGCGCCTTCCTGCCGCTGCGTGGCTCGTCGGGGCGGGCAATCTTGGTCAAGCCTACCTCTGGACGCTCGCGCTTCTGCCTTATGGTGATGAGGCCGCCGACCTCAGGCGCAACTCGCTCAAACATGGTTCGACGCGGGCGGCGTCGGTCTTGTCGGCGGCGTTCATGCGGCGGCTCCCGCGTTGATCGCGATCTGGTCGTAGATGGCGAGGGCGGGCAGCGTGACGACGACGTTGGGCACGGCGGCGTCCTTGGGACGGAAGCGCTCGACCAGGGCCGCGAGATCGGGCAGGACGCCGCGATCGAGGTCGGCTTGCAGGGCGAGCGCGAGCTCGGCCTCGCAGCCACGTTCATGTGCGAGCGCGAGAATGCCGACCATGGCGCGACAGGCCGGCCTCTCGCCTAACCCCAATACCGTTCACTTAGCTTGAAGTTTATAGTTTTGCTACGCGTGAGGTGACATGGCTGATTGTTCGAGATGGCGAATCGGTCAGAGCGATTGTGCCGGCGTTTTCCGCTCGCTTAATTGCCCTCTCATTTGAGGAGCTGAGCGGTCACTGTCGGCAAGTCCCGCCAGGGAATAAAGCACTTTTGGCCCGCAAACCCGGGCCTCCGCCCCGGCCGGACGTGGAAGAAGGAGCGTGTC
>JBKQKS010000298.1:0-33102 GCA_052147395.1 Roseiarcus sp. | reverse complement strand
CGCCCACCTCGCTCTACGCCGCCTTCCCCGCCCCAGAGGCGCGTCGCCTCGTCGAGCGCTTCGAATGGCATTACACTCCAAAGCATGGAAGCTGGCTCGACATGGCCGAATCCGAACTCGGCGTCCTCTCCTCCCAATGTCTCGACCGCCGAATTCCCGATAAGCCGTCCTTGACCCGAGAAGTCGCAACCTGGGAAGAAAACCGAAACAAGCATCACGCCACGGCAGACTGGCAATTCACAACCGCCGACGCACGCGTCAAACTCAAAAGACTATACCCTCAATTCGCATGACTCGCGTCACTAGGGACACACGAAGGGAGATGCCTGATCGCTTGCAGAGCCTGTCTCGGTCCGAGCATGCTCGCGACGATCGATTCCGGTCGAAGGCATCGCTCGATCCGTTCCGTACGGCGGCCTAGAGAATCTCGGCTAGGTGAAATCCTTTAACGTTTTGGCAGCGACCTCTCAACCAAATGGACGGAAATCTGGTGAAAAACGGCGACGTCCCTAAGCCAAGGAAGCTAAAAAGTGGCACTCCCATCAGAATTGATTGAAGATGTTAGAGACATGCATCCGTTTATTCCATACGCAAATTTCGTTTATTCTATACATATTTCATTAAAATACAATTACATTTACGTGGAAACTCCAAAATGTGCATGTTCTACTATCAAGACCACGCTGCAACGCTATGAATTGGGGGATCCGACGTTTTACAGGCAGCAATTCGAAGACATCCATCTGCGTGAATTTTCTCCGTTGCTCAATCCGCGTCAGGTTCCTTCGTTCCGGCGCCTTGCTGCGGATTCACGTTTTTTCAAATTTTGCGTCGCTCGCCATCCAGCCACCCGGCTCCTGTCGGCTTACCTTGACAAGATCGAACGAAATCGACCAATGAAAGCTGGCGTCCTTCGTCAACTTGGTTTGCCGGAAATCCCGCTGACGACGCCAGTGAGCTTCGCGGACTTTGTGCACGCGGTCTGCGAGCAACCCATCACGATGATGGATCCGCATTGGCGCGTGCAGTATTATCAGACCTTCCAAACCGCCATCCAATACGATCTGATCGGCAAGCTCGAGGATCTTCCGGCGGTAATCGACCGAGTAACGGCGGCCTTAGGTGAAGGGTTTCGTGAATGCTTCACTGAAGAGCTAAGGCATAAAACTGATGCTTCCTCACTGCACGACAAATACATGACGATGGAATTGCTTGACGAAATCTACGAAAAATATCGCATCGACTTTGAATATTTTGGTTATACTAAAACTTCGATCCCAGCTTGAGCTTCGGTCGCGAAACTCGAATACGACGTGCGATGCGGTGGAGGAGCGATCGCACGGAAACCCTATGCCCTCAACCTCACGCGCCCCGCGGCGGAGAGCGCGAGGAGTAGCGAGGCGACATGGGTGATGTGCGGCAGCACGCCGGCGGCGAGGCCGGCGAGGAGCTCGGATACGGGCCTGAGCTCGACCGTCATCCCTTCCTCGCCCGCGTCGAGATGGCGGTCGGCGGGCTCGAGTCCTTCGGCGAGAAACACGTGGATCAGGTTGCCCTGTCGCGCCGGGTCGGCCTGCAGGCTGGCCAGACGCCGCCAGCGGGAGGCGCGGTAGCCGGCTTCCTCCGCGAACTCGCGCCGCGCCGCGGTCTCGGGATCGGGGTCCTCGGCGTCGACGATGCCCGCGGGCAACCCTAAGCAGAAATCGCCCATCGCGTGGCGATATTCCCTTACCAGCGCCACCTCGTCGCGATCGGTGAGGCCGACGATATGGACCCAGTCGGGATAGCGCAGCAGGTAATAGGACTCGATCACAACGCCGCTCGGCGTCAGGCAGGTGTCCGCGCTGAGGTCGATCCAGCGATCCTTGATCAGCGTCCTGCTTTCGACGACGCGCCATTTCTGAGCCATCGCCGCGCGCCTCAGGCGTTCACGGCGATGCGAACAGCGAAGGCGCGGCTGGCGCCGGGCGCCAGCGACGTCATGCCCGGACGCGCTGCGAATGCGCCCTCGTAACCCCGGATCTCGGCATAGCCCTGCCAGGGCTCCAGGCAGACGAACGGCGCGCCGGGCTTGGTCCACAGGCCAAAATGCGGCATCCCGGGGAAGCCGACCGTGATCGACGGTCCCCCCGCGGCGCTCAACGTGACGCGGCGGCTCGCGAGCGCTTCGAACACCAGCGCGCCGCGCGCGAACAGTTGCGGCGTCAGCGTCAGCCGCCCCGAGGCGAACGGGTTCGGGAAGGTCTCGCGCGTCAGCAAGCCGTCGGCGGCGTCGGGATAGCGGATCGGCGCCGTTTCCGGATGTTCGAACGTCACCTCGTGCACGCCTGCGGCCCCGGGCAGCGGCCAGCGGAACGCCGGGTGATAGCCGAACGCGAACGGCATCTCCGTTTCGCCGGCGTTGGCGACGGTCGAAATGATCGCGAGCGTCGCGTCGCGGAGCTCGTAGGCGACGTCGAGCCGGAACGCGAAGGGATAGGCCGCGCGGGTCTCGGCGCTGTCTTCGAGCCGCATCACGCAGCGCGCGGGCCCGGCCTCGATCACCGCGAAGCGCGAGCGCCGGGCGAAGCCGTGCTGCGGCAGCGTATAGTCCTTGCCGCCGATCAGGATCTTGTCGCCCGCGGCGCGGCCGACGATCGGGAACAGCAGCGGCGACCGTCCGCTCCACCATTGCGGGTCGCCGTTCCAGAGATAGTCCCGCCCCTCGGCGTCGGCGAGGCGAGTGAGCTCCGCGCCGAGGGCAGAAACTTGCGCAATGAGGCGGCCGTTGGCGAAGGCGAGGGGGGTATCGGACATCTACGACTCCAAGGGGCGTCTGCGGAAGGGACTATAGCGCGATCCCACGACGCGGGCGCGAAGTTGTGAGGTTTTGGGGGCAGGGCGACCGCGATCGCGCTCGACCCGAAGCGAAAGCTCAGACTCGAGCGCCGGCTATTCGCGGGCAGGCTCCGGCGCGCAACCCCCGCGGATTCCTGTTCCCTCGGGAACAGCGCCGTGAATGAACTGGCCCTATCTTGACGAGCATCGGGCAAGGGCTCGATCGTGAAACTTCAACTCGGGGAGCGCACCAATGTTCAAGACTCTCATCCTCGCGGCTTTGGTCGCTGTTTCCTTCGGGGGCGCGATCTTGGTCTCGCAAGGCGCTTTCGCTGCTCCGTCCAGGGTTGCGGCGCCGAGCAAAGGCGCCTTCGCTGCTCCGTCCGTGGCGGCGGCCACGAGCACGAGCAATGCGATCGGTAGCCAGTCCAAGGGCGCCGGAGCGGGCAAAATCACGTTCAACCCGTTCTCGGTCACCCGGAGTTCGCGGTAGAAGAGACGCATAGGGAGACATATCATTATGTCCCCATCGCGAAGGCGGCTGCCGCGAAGAGAAGCGACTTGCATATTTCCCCATTGAAACGGCTCGAGCCGGCATCTTCGGGCCTGAGGAAACGCGGTAGGGACGCTCATTGCGGAGCGCCCCCCGCACAGAACCCGACGGGGTACGGGTATACGCGGTATACGGTGACACTTATTTCATTCTCCATTTTCTCGACCGGGGGTCATCGCGTTGGGAAATGAAGCAAGTGTCACAGTATTCCGCATTCCCCGAGCGTCATCGCGGCGGCGATCGACACGCGCGCGACGCTGGCCGCGACGCTGACGCCGTTCACGATGTGCTGCCCGACGAGATATTTGAGCAGCGTCGGGGATTTCAGCCAGGGACGCATGGGCGCGGGTTTAGGCGAACTCGCGTCCGGAGCCTAGGGGGCTGGCGCGCGCCTGGTCGACGCGGTCCCGGGCGAAACGGACGAGCCTCGCCGGCTTCGGGGCGGCGATGTCTCGTTCACGAGCCTGCGTCTTCGCCGCGTGAGGCCGGACAACGGGGCAATTGTAGCCTTGCGTCCCAAGTCCATGAATGCCGCTGCCCTAACGTTAATGGGCGCCTTCCCTAATTGTCGAGGCGGTCCTCCTGTACATCTTCAGCGCCTCGTCAATGTCCTAAACTAACTCGATGGTTGCGCAACTCATTGATATGACGGCGTAAACATCGATCGCGCCGAGTTTTCGCAGTTGTCGCAAGGTTTTTGTTGCAATTCGCGGCTTCCATGTTATTAGCTGCTCAGGCGAAAGACAATGACCGCCACGGTCTAAGGGTCCGTTTCGCAAGGCGACTGACCATCGTATGAAGAGTAGGCGCGGAAAAAGATAAGCATTGCTGTCCAACGTCACGCGTGAGCGGACCTTTTCTCATAGTTAGTCGCGTTTCGAGACGGACCCTTGGCAAGCACATAAAGGAGGTTCGGATGAGAGCTTTTTTCCTCAGCACGGCAAGCGTGGTCTCTCTAGCCCTAATGTCTCAGGTCGCGGCGGCGCAAAACTTGCCGCCAATCTTCAAGGCGGGACCTGCGCCGGGTGTTACTCCGGCTTACGGCGTGACCCCTCCGGCGCCGGACGCGACGGCGAGTCCTAAGGCTTACGCGGCGTGGCAGCAGGCCATGGCGGTGGCGCACCCCAGCGCCGGGGCGCCGAACATTGTGTCGACGACCCTGTCCGCCGGACCGGCGCAAGCGGTGGTGGGCGCCGGCACGGCGGTGAATTCCAGTAACTGGAGCGGAACCGCGATCGTCAATTCGAACGACCCGTTCCGGATCGAGGCGGTCGTCTCCGAATTCGTCGTGTCCCCGGTGCAGCAGGCGTTCGGAACCTGCAACGGCGGATGGGACTACGTCGTCATGTGGCCGGGCATCGACGGCTACGGCTCCAGCGACGTGCTGCAGGGGGGATCGTTGCAGGAGGCCTATTGCAGCGGCAGCACGAAATCGACTTACTATTCGGCGTGGGTCGAGTGGTATCCTTACAGCCTGACCACGGTGAGTTCGCCCGCCATATCTCCCGGCGATCTGTTGTTCGTGGAGGTCTGGAGCACGAGCAGGACGCAGGGTTATGTCTACCTGGTCGACGAAACGAATCAGCAGTCCGCCGAATATTCGCTGACGCCGCCGAGCGGAACGGAGCTGACGGGCAACTCGGTCGAATGGATCGTCGAACGCCCGGGAGTCGGCGGCGGTCTGGCGACGCTCGCCAACTATATCAGTTCGGCGTGGAACGAGGGTTTTGCCTGGAACTATAAGGCGACGACGCCGACCTATTGGTACGAGGGTCAGCAGGGCTCGTCCTACTTCTACGACATCACGATGCTCGACAACAGCTCGAACCCGATATCCTCGGCCGCAATCGAGAACAAAGACTTCCTGTGGTTCACCAATTACGGTTCGTCTTACTGAACCGGCGAAGCGGCGCTCCTTCGAGGCGGGGCGCTCGCCGAACCACGGGGAATTCGAATTCAGACGCCGGCGGCCAGGGACCGCCGGTTTTTTTTTCGCCCAAAACGGGGATGCGGCGACGGGGGCCGTTCCTCACCCGCGAACATGAACGCTCCACGCCGCCTTATCCCGCATCCTTCGACAAGCTCGGGACGAGACGGAGAGGCGCGCGTGCGCTCGGCTCACGCCTTGATGAACGGGCAGCCGCCCTTGTCGAGCGGCCGAAAGGCGTCTTCGGGCCTGATGGTTCCGAGGAGCTGGAAGCAGTCCCACTCGCCCTTGGCTCGAGCCGGCGTCTTCACCTTCATCAGATAGACCGGATGCATGTGGCGGCCGTCGGCGCGGATAAAACCCTTGCCGAACAGCGGGTCGTCGGTCGGCATCGCCTTCATCGCGTCGACGAGTTTGATCCCGTCGTCGGCGCTCTTCAGCTCGGCATAGGCCTTCATCAGGTGCAGCGTCGCCGCATACATGCCGGCCTGCATGTCGTTGGGCATGAAGTGTTTGGCGTCGGCGGCCTGGAAGCGCTTGGCGAAGGCGCGCGTACCGTCGTTGAAGTCCCAGTAGAACGGCGTGCAGATCATCGAACCTTGCGCAGTCTCGAGGCCGAGCGCCGGCACGTTGGTGATGTTGAGCACGAAGCTCGCGAGCTTCTGGGTCTTCGAGAGGCCGAACTCGTGGGCCTGCTTGATGGAATTGTTGAGGTCGCCGCCGGCATTGGCGAAGGCGACGACCTCGGCGCCCGAGGCCAGCGCCTGCAACAGGAAGCTCGAGAAGTCGGCGGTGTTGAGCGGATGGCGCGCGTCGCCCACCACTTTGCCGCCCGCCGCCTCGACCGCAGCGGCGCAATTGTCGCGCAGATCCTTGCCGAAGGCGTAGTCGGCGCTGATGAAGAACCAGGTCTTGCCGCCGGACTCGGTGATCGCCTTGCCGAGCGCATGGCCGAGCTCGTAGGTGTCGTAGGTCCAGTGCACGAAATCGCGCGAGCACTTCGGACCGGTCATTTCGGACGAGCCGGCGCCGGAGCCGATCGCCGCCTTGTTCTTCTCGGTCGCCACCGCCAGCACGGCGAGCGCCACCGCCGAATTCGGCAGGTCCATGATCACGTCGACGTTCTCGGTCTCGAACCACTTGCGCGCGATCGCGGCGCCGATGTCGGGCTTGTTCTGATGGTCGGCGGAGACGATCTCGACGGCAACACCGAGCGGTTTCGACCAATCCTCGACCGCGAGCGAGGCGGCGATCACCGAGCCCTTGCCCTGGAAATCGGCATAGACGCTCGACATGTCGTTGAGGATGCCGATCTTCAGCGGTCTCGGGCCTCGAGCCCAGGAAATGGACGGGGCGAGCGCCAAAGCAGCGCCGCCGAGCAGCACTTGCCTGCGGTTCATGTTTCCTCCAGATAGTTGTACGACATAACAATCTTCATTTCCGGGCAAGCCCGCGCGCTCATTGCGTCAGGCGTTCGACGATCGCTTCGGGGATCGGGCGCGCCTTCAGGCGCGTCGGATCGTCGGGATGGCGCCCCGTCCATACCCGGGTCTCCCACGCTTCGATCGCGAGCCTTTCCCCCTCTGGGAAGTGCCTGAACACCTTGTGCTCGATATCGAAACTCGAGTTGCGGATCGCCGCGATCTTGGTCTCGATCACGATGTCGTCGCCGTAGCTCGACGCGATCAGGAACCGCGCCCGGGTGTCGACCATCGGGAAACCGACCATGTCGAACTCGCGGCGCAGGTCCGCCTTCTTCCAGCCGGCGGCCTCGAACAAGGCGTGGGTCGAGGCGTCGAACAAGGCGAAGTAGCGGGGATAGAACACGATCCCCGCCGCGTCGCAGTCGCCCCATTCGATGCGCACCTGGCGGCGATTGACGAACATTGCGCGTTAGCTTCCTGAAACGAGCGGCCTTCGGTAGCCGAGGTCGAAGACCTCGACTGCCGCGGTCAGCGACCTCGGCTACAAAAGGCGCCGAGGGCGCCTCACTTCGGCGCCAGACGGATCGAGCCGTCGATGCGCACGGTCTCGCCATTGATATAGCCGTTCTCGATCATGTGCACGGCGAGCGCGGCAAATTCGCTGGGGTCGCCGAGGCGGGGCGGGAACGGCACCTGGCGGCCGAGCGACTCCTGCGCCGCGGGCGGCAGGCTGTGCATCATCGGCGTGAAGAAAATGCCGGGGGCGATGGTGTTGACGCGGATGCCGAACTGCGCAAATTCGCGCGCGATCGGCAGCGTCATGGCGACGACGCCGCCTTTCGAGGCGACATAGGCGGCCTGGCCGATCTGGCCGTCGAACGCGGCGACGGACGCGGTGTTGACGATGGCGCCGCGTTCGCCGCCGTCCAGCGGCTCGGCCTGCGAGGCAGCGGCGCCGAAAAGCCGGATCATGTTGAACGTGCCGACCAGGTTGACTTCGACCGCGCGTCGAAAATCGCCGAGCGGATGCGGGCCGTCGCGGCCGACGACGCGCTTGGAGACGGCGATGCCGGCGCAATTGACGAGAATGCGCGCGACGCCGTGCGCCGCTTGCGCTTTGGCTATTGCCGCCTCCGCCGAAGCGGCGTCCGAGACGTCGCAGGCGACGCCGAGGCCGGTGATCGCCAATGCCGCAGTTTGCGCCGCCGCGGCGTTGAGATCGAGTACGGCGACCTTGGCGCCCTTGGCCGCCAAAGCTTCAGCCGTCGCACGGCCGAGCCCCGATCCGCCGCCCGTCACGATCGCTGCCAAGCCCTCGATTTTCATGGTGTTCCTCGAGTTTTCGCGGGCGCGCCGCCCGCCGCCGTCGAGCCCGGTCGGGCTCCTCGAGCGCGTTATCAACGCCGATCGCCGGCTGCGCGCAACCCCTCGGCGGCGCTTCGAAAGCTCGACCAAGGTAGGGCTATCGCGCGGGGCGAGGGGTGATGTTTCCTGGCTTCGCCGCTTGAATTGCGTCGCCGGGCCGCCAGGGTCGAATGGAGCGCGGAAGCGGAATCGCGGCGGGAGGAAAAATTGAGTTCGCCGCCGAAACGCGCGACCGCGGACGATACTTTCGCGAAATTGCTGCGCGTTCACGCCTGGGTGCGCGGCGGGCGCCCCGCCTTTCGTCACAAGGACTTAGGCGTCTGGCGGACCTGGACGTGGAGCGAGGTCTATGCCGAGACGCGGGCGTTGGCGCGTGGCCTCCACGGGCTCGGCGTCGCCAGGGGCGACCGCGTCGCAATCGCCGGCGCCAGCCGGCCGCGGCTCTATTGGACGATCGCGGCGGCGCAGATGCTGGGCGCCGTCCCGGCGCCGGTCTATGCCGATTCGGTAGCCGACGAGATCGCCGCCGTGCTCGAGCATGCCGGCGCGAGCCTCGTCGTCGCTCAGGACCAGGTGCAGGTCGACAAGCTGCTGTCGATCCTGGATCGGCTGCCGAGCGTGACCCGCATCCTCTACGACGAGCCGCGCGGCCTCGACGATTACGACGACCCGCGACTCTCGTCACTCGACGCCGTGATGGCGAAAGGCCGGGCCGAGCTCGCCAATCCCAAGGCCGCGCAATGGCTCGACGAGGTCATCGACGCCGGCGACGGCGCCGACCCCTCGGTGATGCTCTATACGTCGGGCACGACCGGCCGCTCCAAGGGCGTCGTGCTTTCCGCGCGCGGCTGCATCGCGGCGGCGCGCGACACCGTCGCCTTCGACAACCTCAGCGACCGCGACGAGGCGCTCGCCTATCTGCCGCTCGCCTGGGTCGGCGATCATTATCTCAACTACGCGCAGGGCATGGTTGCGGGCTTCTGCCTCGCCTGCCCCGAGAGTCAGGCGACGGCGGCCCAGGACCTGCGCGAGATCGGGCCGACGTTTCATTTCGCGCCGCCCAGGGTGTTCGAGGCGTTGTTGACGCAGGTGATGATCCGCATGGAGGACGCGGGCGCGGCCAAGCGCTGGCTGTTCCATCATTTCCTCGCCGTCGCGCGGCGCTGGGGCGAGAAAATCGCCAATCGTCAGTCAGTCCCTCTGTTGGCCCGCGCGCACTATGCGCTGGGCGATCTCCTCATCTACGGGCCGTTGAAGAACGCGCTCGGCTTCACCCGCATCCGCGTCGCCTATACGGCGGGCGAAGCGATCGGCGCCGATCTGTTCGCTTTCTATCGCTCGCTCGGCCTCAACCTCAAACAACTCTACGGGCAGACCGAGGCGTTTCTCTGCATCACCGCACAGACCGACCGCGCCGTGCGCTCAGACGCCGTGGGGCCGCCGGCGCCGCATGTCGAGCTGCGCATCGCCGACGACGGCGAAGTGCAGTTCAAGTCGCCCGGCATGTTCGTCGGCTATTACGACGAACCCGACAAGACGCGCGAGGCGATGACATCGGATGGTTTCATCAGGACGGGCGACGCCGGCTTCCTCGGGCCCGACGGTCAGCTCCAGATCGTCGACCGCGCCAAGGACGTCGGCAAGCTCGCCGACGGGCAGTTGTTCGCGCCCAAATACATCGAGAACAAGCTCAAGTTCTTCGCCGATATCCGCGAGGCGGTGGCGATC
This sequence comes from Roseiarcus sp., assembly GCA_052147395.1. Lineage (GTDB taxonomy): Bacteria > Pseudomonadota > Alphaproteobacteria > Rhizobiales > Beijerinckiaceae > Roseiarcus. Next base: position 23,288 of record JBKQKS010000298.1, on the reverse strand, counting down.
GGCGACGGCCGCGACTACGTCGCCGTGATGCTCAACATCGAGCTCGCCTCGGTGGGCGCCTGGGCGGAGCGCCACGGCGTCTCCTACGCCTCCTATCAGGAGCTCGCCGGCCATGAGCGCGTCGCCAGGCTGATCGAGCAGCATGTCGATACGGTCAACCAGGCGCTCAGCCGCGAGCCGGCGATGGCGGGAGCTCAAATTCGACGGTTCCTCATCCTGCCCAAGGAGCTCGACGCCGACGACGGCGAGCTCACGCGCACGCAGAAGGTGCGCCGGCGCTTCATCGCCGAGCGTTACGCGCCGCTGGTCGAGGGGCTCTACAGCGGCGCCCGCGAGGCCTCGATCTCGGCCGAGATCACTTATGAGAATGGCCGCAAGGGGCGGCTCGAGGGTAAGAGCCGCATCTATGACATGATCCCGCACACCCGGGCGGAACGGAGCCGCGCGGCATGAGCGAGACGCTGCTCAGCCTGGAGCAAGTGTCGCTCTCGTTCGGCGGCGTGCGCGCGATTTCCGACGTGTCGTTCGACATCAGGCGCGGCGAGATCCGCGCCATCATCGGCCCCAACGGCGCCGGCAAGACGTCGATGCTCAACGTCATCAATGGATTTTATACGCCGCAGTTCGGCCGCATTGTATTCGACGGCGTGCCCCGTTCGGCGATGCGTCCGTCCGAAGCCGCGCGCCAGGGCGTTGCGCGCACGTTCCAGAACGTCGCTCTGTTCAAAGGCATGACGACGCTCGACAACATCATGACCGGGCGCAGCCTGAAAATGTCGCGCGGGCTCATCTGGCAGGCTCTGCGCTTCGGCCCGGCGCTCGCGGAAGAGATCGAGCACCGCAAGGTGTGTGAGGAGATCATCGACTTCCTCGAGATCGAGGCGATCCGCAAGACGCCCGTCGGCAAGCTGCCCTACGGCTTGCAGAAACGCGTCGAGCTCGGCCGCGCGCTCGCCATGGAGCCGAAGCTGCTGCTGCTCGACGAGCCGATGGCGGGCATGAACCGCGAAGAGAAAGAGGACATGAGCCGCTTCATCGTCGAAGCCAACCGCCGGCTCGGCGCGACGATCGCGCTCATCGAGCACGACATCGGCGTGGTGATGGACCTCTCCGACCGCGTGGTCGTGCTCGAATACGGCCGCAAGATCGCCGACGACGTTCCCGACGTCGTCAAAGCCGACCCGAAAGTGATCGCCGCCTATCTCGGCGCCGAGCATCGAGGAGCCGGCTCTTGAACTTGCTCCATGCGATCTTCGTCGATCCGTTCGCGCAGATGATCTCGGCGCCCGATCTGCTCGCGCAGACGGTCTGGGAAGGTTTCGTCGGCGGCGTGCTCTATGCGCTGATCGCGCTCGGCTTCGTGCTCATCTACAAGGCCTCCGGCGTGTTCAACTTCGCTCAGGGCATCATGATGGTGTTCGCCGCGCTGACGCTGGTCGGGCTGCACGAGAGGGGTGTTCCCGCCTGGGCCGCGCTCGGGCTCACAGTGGTCGTGATGTATCTCATCGCTGTCGGCGTCGAGCGGCTGGTGCTGCGTCCGCTGGTCAACCAGCCCGAAATCATTCTGCTGATGGCGACGTTCGGGCTCAACTATATCCTCATCGGTCTCGGAGAGCTCACGTTCGGCGGCAATCCGAAAGAGATGATCACCACACAACTCGGCCTTCCCAGCGGCGCGATCGATCTGAAGATTCTCGGCGGCGCGGTGATCTTGCAGAAGCTCGACATCGCCGCGGCGGCGATCGCGCTGATCATGGTCGCTTCGCTCGGCTTCATCTTCCAGAAGACGCGCATCGGCCGCGCGTTGCGCGCGGTCGCCGACGATCATCAGGCCGCGTTGTCGGTCGGCGTCTCGCTCGAGCAGATCTGGGTGATCGTGTGGTTCGCGGCCGGCGTCGTCGCTCTGGCGACGGGCATCATGTGGGGCGCGCGTTCCGATGTGTCGTTCGCCTTGCAGGTGGTGGCGCTGAAGGCGCTGCCGGTGCTGGTCCTCGGCGGCCTCACCTCGATACCCGGCGCGATCGTCGGCGGGCTCGTCATCGGCATCGGCGAGAAGCTCGGCGAGTTCTACTGGGGACCGCTGTTCGGCGGCGGCATCCAGCGCTGGCTCGCCTATGCGATCGCCCTGGCGTTCCTGTTGTTCAGGCCGCAAGGGCTGTTCGGCGAGAAGATCATCGAACGGATATGAGGAAGAAGCGCTTGCTCGACGCTCGCGGGAGGGGAGCCGATCTCTCGCCCCTGCCCCTCTCCCGCAGGGCTAACGTATGCACACATCTTGGCGCCGGCATCATGACCCTCGTCCTGAGGTGGCGCGAAGCGACCTCGAAGGACGCTCCAGGATCCTGTGTCGCTCGAGCAGGCTGCGTCTCTCCGGCTGGGCATCGGCGCCTCGGTCGCGCGGAACCGTTCGCGCTAGCTGGAGCGTCCTTCGAGGCCCCTTCGGGGCGCCTCTGGACGAGGGGGTTGATGGCGCCAACGGCGTTTTCCGCGGTTCTGCGCGCTTCGGAAGGATGTGTGCATACGTTAGCCCCCAGAGGGAGAGGGGGCGCTACAGCGCTCGAGGATTGATCCCGTGTTCTATCGCGAAGCCGGGCAATTCAAGACGACCTACGCCGACGATATGGCGATCTTCCCGATTCGGCAGGACCGCATCGGGTTCATGCTGATTCTGTTTGTCGCCTTCGTCGTCATTCCGCTGACGGGTAATTTGTTCGTGCTCGACACGATGATGATCCCGTTCCTCATCCTGTCGCTGGGCGCAATCGGGCTCAACCTGCTCACCGGCTACACCGGCCTGCTGTCGCTGGGCTCGGCGAGCTTCATGGGCGTCGGCGCCTATGCCTGCTACAAGCTCGACACCTATTTCCCGCAGGTGAATATCCTGATCTGGATCGTCGTCTCCGGCCTCGCCTCGAGCGTGGTCGGCGTGATTTTCGGTTTGCCGAGCCTCCGCATCAAAGGCTTCTATCTCGTAGTGGCGACGCTGGCGGCGCAGTTCTTTCTCGAGTGGGCGTTCGCGCGCGTGCCCTGGCTCGTCAACTACAACGAATCCGGCGCGATCGAGGTCTCGACGCACACGCTCATCGGCGCACCCGTGGTCGGGCCCGCCGCTTCGCCGGCGGCGCGCTATCTGGTGACGTTGACGATCGTCGCGGCGCTCGCCTGGATCGCCTCGAACATCGTGCATGGCCGCATCGGCCGCATGTGGATGGCGGTGCGCGACATGGACATCGCCGCCGAGCTCATCGGCATTCGGTTGTTGCGGGCTAAACTGCTCGCTTTCGCGGTGTCTTCGTTCTACATCGGCGTCGCGGGCGCGATGATGGTCTATCTCTGGCTCGGCGCCGCGGAGCCGGAGGCGTTCGGCATCGACCTGTCGTTCCAGCTGCTGTTCATGATCATCGTCGGCGGACTCGGTTCGATCCTCGGCGCCTTCCTCGGCGCCGCGATCCTGCATTTGCTGCCGATTGTTTTGCGCGCGGCGCCGTCTGCTCTCGGCCTTGCCATTCCCGGCGCCATGGTGGAACATCTCACCTACATCGCGACCGGGACGCTCATCATCCTGATCCTGATCCTCGAACCGCACGGGCTCGCGCAACTGTGGCGGACGGTGAAACAGAAACTGCGCGTCTGGCCGTTTCCGTACTGAAGGCCATCAAGGGAGGCGGACCATGAAAACCGACCGGATCATCAAGGGTCTCGGCGCTGCGATGGCGCTCGCGCCGGCCGCGCCGGCTTTCGCCGAAGACTCGATCTACGTGCCGCTGTTCACCTATCGCACCGGGCCGTTCGCCGGTTCGGGCACGCCGGTCGCCGACGGCATGCACGATTATCTGACCATGCTGAACGAACGCGACGGCGGCATCGGCGGCGTCAAGCTCGTCGTCGACGAATGCGAGACCGGCTACGACACCAAGAAGGGCCTCGAGTGCTACGACTCGGTGAAGCCGAAGAACCCGGTGATCGTCAATTCCTGGTCGACCGGCATCACGCTGTCGCTGATCTCCAAGGCGTCCGTCGACAAGATCCCGATCCTGTCGATGGCCTACGGCCTCTCGGCGGCGGCGCGCGGAGACATCTTCCCCTGGGTCTTCAATCCCCCGGTCACTTACTGGGACGGCGCCTCGGAGATCCTCGAGTATCTCGGCGGCGGCTCGATCGACGGGCTAAAGGGCAAGACCGTCGGCTATCTCCAATTCGACGCCGCGAAGGGCTACGCGGAGAAGAACGCCGGCTGGCCGAAGCGCACGGAAGCTTGCGACAACAAGTGACTCCCTTCTCCCGTGAAACGGGAGAAGAGCCTGCCCCCGGGCTCGACCCGGGGGTGGCCGAAGCGCCGGATGAGGGCGGTTTCGCTCGCGCCCTCACCCCAGCCCTCTCCCGCAAGCGGGAGAGGCGGCTTGGCAAACGGTCGAGGGGAACGATGGCCGATCCCATATTGGAAGTCCTAAATATCGAGGTCGTCTACAATTCGGTCGCGCTGGTGCTCAAAGGCGTGTCCTTGAGTTTGCGCGAAGGCGGCATCGTCGCGCTGCTCGGCGCCAACGGCGCCGGCAAGACGACGACTCTCAGGGCGATCTCCAATCTGCTCGGCGCCGAGCGCGGCGAGGTTACCAAGGGCGAGATAAAATTCCGCGGCGAGCGGGTCGAGCATCTCAGCCCCAACGAGTTGGTCCGTCGCGGCGCGATCCAGGTGATGGAGGGCCGGCATTGTTTCGGCCACCTCACGGTGGAAGAGAACCTGCTCACCGGCGCTTTCACCCGCCGCGACGGAGGTTTTGCGGTGCGTCGCGATCTCGAGAAGATCTACGGCCACTTCCCCCGCCTCAAAACGCGGCGCGCCGCGCTCGCGGGCTATGTTTCCGGCGGCGAGCAGCAGATGGTCGCGCTCGGGCGGGCGCTGATGGCGAATCCCAAACTCATCCTGCTCGACGAGCCCTCCATGGGCCTCGCGCCGCAGGTGGTGGAAGAGATCTTCGAAATCGTGCGCGATCTCAATGGGCGCGAAAGCATGTCGTTTCTCATCGCCGAGCAGAACACCCATCTGGCGCTGCGCTACGCGGAATTTGGCTACATTCTGGAGAACGGCCGCGTGGTGCTCGACGGCGCGGCGAGCGCGCTACGCGACAACGAGGACGTGCGCGAGTTCTACCTCGGCGTCGGCGGCGAGAACCGCAAATCGTTCAAGGATGTGAAAAGCTACCGCCGGCGCAAGCGGTGGCTGGGGTGATTTTGTAGCCGGGGGCGCCGACCCCGGCAGGGGAGAGAGCCGGGGTCAGCGCCCCCGGCTACAATTTTGGGAGCTTCCATGTCCGCCGCTTTCGAACGCCTGCGTTCTCGCCTCGCCGAACTCGTCGAGCTTTCGCCGCGGCTCCAGCGCCAGCTCACGAACGTCGACATCGCCTCGCTGCAGACGCGCGAGGACCTCGCCTGCGTCCCGCTGCTGCTGAAGTCGGAGCTGTCGGCCTTGCAGCGCGAGGAGCCTCCGTTCGCCGGCATCGCGACGACGCCCGGCCGCTTCAAGCGGCTGTTCATGTCGCCGGGGCCGATCTTCGAGGGCGAGGATCATGGCGACGACCCCTATGGCGCCAAGGCGGCGTTCGCCGCCTGCGACATCGTGCTCAACTGCTTCTCCTATCATCTGACGTCGGGCGCCTTCATCATGGAGAGCGGCGCGCAGGCGCTCGGCTGTGCGGTCATTCCCGCCGGTCCCGGCAACACCGAACAGACCCTTGCCGCTGTCGCGCAGCTTCGGCCGACCGCCTATGCCGGCCCGCCGGACTTCCTCGAGATCCTGCTCGACAAGGCCGCGGCGGGCGGCATCGACGCGAGCTCGATCCGCAAAGCGTTCGTCTCCGGCGCCGCCTTGCCGGCGTCCTTGCGCGCAAAACTCGAGGGGCGCGGCGTGCGCACGCGGCAGGCCTTCGCCACCGCCGAACTCGGCGTCATCGCCTACGAGATCGACGGTCCCAACGGCGCTGCGCTCCCCGGCATGAAGGTCGCCGACGACATCTGGCTCGAGATCGTCAAGCCCGGCGGCGGCGACCCGCTGCCGATCGGCGGCGTCGGCGAAATCGTCGTCACCGAGTTGCGCGGAAAATTCCCGCTGCTGCGCTTGGCTACCGGCGATCTCTCGGCGTTGCTCGACTAGACGAGGCTCGAGGGCTGGATGGGGCGCGCCGACCAGACGACGAAGGTCAAGGGCATGTTCGTGCCTGCGAGCGCGGTCGTCGAAATCGGCAAGCGCCATCCCGAGCTCGGCGCCCTGCGTTTGGTGGTCTCCCGAGAGGGCGAGCAGGACGCGATGACGCTGAAGGCCGAGATCGCCTCGCCGCGCGAGGGTCTCGCCGATGAGGTCAGCGCGACGATGCAGGCGGTGACCAAGCTCAAGGGCACGATCGAATTCGTCGCGCCCGGCGCGCTGCCCAACGACGGCAAGACGATCGCCGACGAACGGCCGGTGGGGTAGGCGGACCCCGCCCACGACCAGCGCGCTTCCCCTTTCGCCGCTTCTCGATTACGCCAGAGGCCTCTCAACCCTTGGAGCGCCTTCATGACTTACGAGAACGTCCTCGTCGAAACCCACGGCCACGTCGGCCTCATCCGCCTCAACCATCCGCACGCCCTCAACGCCCTGGGCCGCGCCCTCATCGCCGACCTCAACGCGGCGCTGAAGGCCTTCTTCGAGGACGAGAAGATCGGCGCGATCGTGCTGACGGGCACGGAGAAGGCGTTTGCCGCCGGCGCCGATATCAAGGAGCTCGAGAAGGAGACCTTCGACACGGCCTATCTCGGCGATCTGCTCGCGTCGTGGGAATACGTGACCAAAATTCGCAAGCCGGTCATCGCCGCGGTCGCCGGCTTCGCGCTCGGCGGCGGCTGCGAGCTCGCCATGATGTGCGACTTCATCGTCGCCGCCGACACGGCGAAATTCGGCCAGCCCGAGATCAAGCTCGGCGTGATCCCCGGCGGCGGCGGCACGCAGCGGCTGGCGCGCTGCGTCGGCAAGGCGAAGGCGATGGATATGGTGCTGACCGGGCGGATTATGGACGCTGCGGAAGCCGAGCGCTGCGGTCTCGTCGCGCGCATCGTCCCCGCCGCCGACCTCGTCGCCGAAGCGATCAAAATTGGTGAAGCCATCGCGTCCTTCGGCGCGCCGGCGGTGTGGGCGGCCAAGGAATGCGTCAACACGGCGTTCGAGACGACGCTCGCCGAGGGCGTGCATTTCGAGCGGCGCCTGTTCCACGGCCTGTTCTCGACCGAGGACCAGAAGGAGGGCATGCGCGCCTTCGCCGAGAAGCGGAAGGCCGAGTTCAAGAACCGCTGAACGCATGCGCCGCAGACGCGCTCGCGTCCGCGCGGGCGCCTGCGGTTGACGCGGCGGTGGCTACGCGCGAGGAAGCGTCCGGGGGGTACCCTCTCCATGTCCTGGTCTTTCACCATAGGCCGGTTTTTCGGTGTCGCCGTGCGCGTTCACGTCACGTTCGCGATCTTCCTCGCCTGGATCGCGATTGCGGCTTGGGTTTCGAAGGGGCCGATGGCGGCGATCGAGAGCGTCGTTTTCATCGTGCTGCTGTTCGCCTGCGTCACGCTGCACGAGTTCGGCCATATCCTGGTTGCGCGCCGGTTCGGCATCGGGACCCATGAGGTGACGCTGCTGCCGATCGGCGGCGTCGCCAGCTTGCAGCGCATGCCGGATACGCCGCTGCGCGAGCTGGCGGTGGCGATCGCCGGGCCGGCGGTCAATTTCGTCATCGCCGCGGCGCTGTTCCTCGTCATCGGCTCGTTCGGCGCCGCCGATGCCGTCGACATCGCCAACCCAGGGCAGTCGATGGTGCTCAGGCTCGCCGCCGCCAATCTGTTTCTCGCGGTGTTCAACCTGATCCCGGCCTTTCCCATGGACGGCGGACGGGTGCTGCATGCGCTGGTCGCGATGCGCATCGGCGACGCGCGGGCGACCGACATCGCGGCGACGATCGGCCAGGCGGCCGCTTTCGCGCTCGGCATGGCGGGTCTGTTGTGGAGCCCGATGCTGCTGTTCGTGGCGATTTTCGTCTATGTCGCAGCGGCGGAGGAGGCGCGGGTCGGCCACCTCCGACACGGGCTCGTCGGCTTGAGCGTCGGCCAGGTGATGGAAACCCGGGTGATGACGATCCCGGTCCTGGCGACGCTGCAGGACGCGGTGGACTATCTGATGGAGAGCGCGCAAGCCGATTTCCCGATTGTCGACGCATTCGGCAAGCCGGTCGCGACGACGACGCGGGCGGCGATCCTCGCCGCGTTGCGCGGGGAAAACGGAAATGCGGCGTTGCCGCAGACGCCGGCCGCAACCATTCGTCCCTTGGCGAGCGCCGAAGCCGCGTTCGAGGCGCTGCAAGATCCCGCGATCAGCGCGCTATGCGTCGTCGACGCCGACAGCGCGCTGATCGGCCTGCTGCCGCGCCAGGCGCTGGCCGAAGCGGTGATGATCCGCGCCGCGCGGCCGGACTGGCGGTTCCTGCGGCGGGCCTAGGCGGCTGTAGCCGGGGTCGTCCCTCGACAGGCTCAGGATGAGGGCCCGGCCCCAAATCACATGTACAGCGGCTCGTCCTCGAGCCCCTTGTAGAGATCGGCGACATATTCGCCGTAGCCGTTGAACAGCAGCGTCGGAACCTGCTTGTCAGTGCCGAGCTCCGTCTCCATCGCCTGGCTCCAGCGCGGATGCGGCACTTTCGGGTTCACATTGGCCCAGAAGCCGTATTCGTCCGGCCCGAGTTCGGCCCAGAAGGTCTGCGGCCGGTCGGCGACGAAGCTCACGCGCACGATCGACTTCGCCGATTTGAAGCCGTATTTCCATGGCGTCGCGAGGCGGATCGGCGCGCCCTGCACCTTGCCGACCGGCTTGCCATAGGCGCCGGTGACGATGAAGGCGAGGTCGTTCGTCGCTTCCGCCATCGTCAGCCCCTCGACATAGGGCCAGGGCATGAACGAGCGCTGGCCGGGGGCGGTTTTCTTGTCGAGGAAGCTCTGGAAACGCACGTACTTCGCCGACGAGAGCGGCCTGGCCTTGTCGACGAGCGCCCGCAGGGGGAATCCGGTCCAGGGGATCGCCATCGACCAGGCCTCGACACAGCGATGGCGATAGAGCCGCTCCTCGAGCCCGATCGACCTGATGAGGTCGTCGACCTCGATCGTCTGCTCCTTCTCGACGAGGCCATCGAGCTTCACCGTCCACGGCCGGGTCTTCAGCGCGTCGGCGTCGATGTGCTTGCTGGTGCTGAATTCGTAGAAATTGTTGTAGTTCAGGTTGCCCTTTTCCGGCGTGATCGGGCGATCGAGAACGTATTTGGGGTTGCGCTTGGCCGGATAGAGCGAAGCCGTGGGGTCGGGGTCGTCGGCGCGGGCCGCGAGCGGCAGGGCGAGGCCCGCAGCGAGCGCGCCGGCGCCGGCGAGGAATTCGCGACGGGCGAAAAACAGCGGTTCCGGGGTGGCCGCGGCAGAGGGCAGTTCCCAGCCGCGCTTGCGATGATAGTGCATGAGACGCCTCGCTGTAGCGAACCACGGGTCGGGTCCGTTCGTCCTATACGACGGGTCCCTCATACGGGTTTCGGCGACAGCGAGGTTTTGTTACGCCAGAGTCGCGATCACACTTTCTCGACCTGGCCGAACTCGAGATCGACCGGCGTCGCGCGGCCGAAAATCGACACCGCCACTTTTACGCGCGAACGGGATTCGTCTACCTCCTCGACGATGCCGTTGAACGAGGCGAATGGCCCGTCGGCGACGCGCACCGTTTCGCCGATCTCGAACCGGACCGACGCCTTCGGCCGCTCGACGCCCTCGGCGACCTGCCCCTTGATGCGCTCGGCTTCGGCGTCGGCGATCGGCATCGGTTTGTTGTCGGCGCCGAGGAAGCCGGTGACCTTCGGCGTATTCTTGATCAGGTGGTAGACCTCGTCGGAGAGGTCGCAGCGCACGAGCACGTATCCGGGGAAGAACTTGCGCTCGGAATTGATCTTGCGGCCGCGGCGCACTTCGACGACCTGCTCGGTCGGCACCAGAATCTCTTCGAACTTGCCCTCTAGGCCGCGCTGCGCCGCCCCTTCGCGGATCGACTCGGCGACCTTCTTCTCGAAGTTCGAATAGGCGTGGACAATGTACCAGCGCATGCTCATTTCAGTATCCCGAGGCTTTCTGGGACGCTCGGCGCGTCAGCCGGACCTTCCGAAACCCAACACGAGACTCACCGCCACGCGTAGCGCCTCGTCGACGACGACGAGGAACAGCGCGGCAAACACCGCCATCGCCAAAACGAGGCCGGTGGTGATCAGCGTCTCGCGCCGAGTCGGCCACACGACCTTCGTCGCCTCGCTGCGCACCTGCTGGATGAACTCGAACGGATTGACCATGTTTGCGAATCCGACAGACCCGGGCGGCCCGCGGCGCGCCCCAAAAAATCAGCGGCGCGGAACCTCTCGGTTACGCGCCTCGTCCGGCTCATATAGGAAAACCCGAAGCGGCGCCAAGCAATTTATGACGATTGCGCGTCTCGATGGCCTGCGCCGGGGGGGGAACTCCCCACAGGATGAGGCGCTCACGCGCCGACCGAGGTCGTCCTTCGACAACCTCAATCGAGACTGCCCTCCCTCAATGATTCAGCCGCTCTATGCGGCCTTGGCCTGCGCGGGCTCCGCGCTCTGCATCGCTCGGAGATATAGGTCGAGCAGCGATTCTTGTTCGTCGCGCTCGTCTTGGTCCTGCTTGCGCAATCGAAGAATTTCCTTCAGCACTTTGACGTCGAAGCCCTCTCCCTTTGCCTCCGAGAAGACTTCCTTCTTGCCCTCGTTCAGCGCCTTGAGCTCCTCGTCGATGTGCTCAAGGCGTTCGATGAAAGACAGAATTCGATTGCCGGGAATTTCAACTGTGTCGGTCATCACATGCCTCTATTTGACGCCGGCAGAGCCTATGGCGGCGAAGGTTGCCGATAGGTTAACGGAGTGGATTCAATCCCCAACAACTTCCTTGTCGTGAGTTCCGCGTTTGCGCCGATGACGGGGGATCAATTGCGTCAATTGCGAGATACATTTCGTAGCAATTCTAAAAGTAGGAAATTTTCAGGATTCGCGAATCAGCAAAAATCTGATTCATGGTTGGGATGCAGCTTTTGCCCTCCCTTCTATCCGGCCTGAAGGCCGTATGTGCGACTTTTCCCGACCCGCGAAAGGGGCGTGGCGGCAATATCCCGATCGCGGACTTCGGCCTTTCGGCTTTCGCGATGTTTTTCATGCAGGGCGCCTCGTTTCTCGCCTTTCAGCGCATGCTGGAGAAGGGCCATCGCCGCTCCAACGCCCAAACCTTCCTGGCAGAAAGCCCGTCACGCCGCCGCCAAGCGAACCAGCTTCTTCACCCACATCCTCATGCTGACCGCCTACGTCCTCTTTCCCTCCTGGCCGGTCCTCCTCGAAGCCCTCGCCAATTCCGCCATCCCGCCAGAGCTCGTAAAAATCAGCGATGGCCCGTGAATGGCCCGTAAATCGCTACTTTTAGAATCGCTGGCCAGCCCACCGCTACGTTGACACGGCTACCCGCCGCATTGTACGCATCGGGACGCGACGATACAGCCCGAAATCTAGAGTATGCTGGTGGCCCAACCGATGTAGGTAACAGCCGGCGCCAAATTGCGTCAGGTTTGCTCGCGTGGGGAGAGGTTCGCTTTGGACAGGTTCGAAGTCATGCTTACGATGCTGGAGCAGCGCGTCACTTTATTGGAGCGACGGCTGGCGCAGCTATTGGCTGGACAAAGCAACCCAGAGGCAAAGCAACAGCCGCTGCCGTCTCGGATGACCTTCTTGGCGGATGATCCTGCCGTCATTTTTTCCGGCGCGTATCAACTCGAAAGGGGCGCCGGCGGCGAAGCGTTCGTATGGTTGGGCGGTCCTGGAAATATTCAGATCGTGTTGCCCTTGGCGCCGAGGGAGAAAGCCAACTGCAATCTGCGGATACACCCGCACGGCGCCGCCGATCTCAGCAAAATGGCGGTCCACGTCAACGACGCGTTCGCTCCTCACACCCTGGAGCAGGACTCGCTCGGCCCGACACAACTGTCTTTCGGCGTTGAAAAGAGCTCGGCGAACGCGATCAATATCGTGCTGTCGAATGTGACGTCCGTCCGTCCGTCGGACCTGGGCGAGGGACCGGATTCCCGCTTGCTGGCTTTCGTATTCGTTCGAGCGGATGTCGACTTCGTAACGACCACGCCGGCGTCGGGATCGTAAGAACCATGGTCGACCTGTCCATCGTCATTTGTACGCACAACCGCTACGAGATCGTCGGCAACGCTATTGCCTCGATCGAGATGCAGGACTTCCCTCGAAACGCCTGCGAGCTCATCCTAGTCGACAACTCGACCGATCTCGTCGGGCAGGCGAATTTCTTGGCGGACCTGGATATTACCTGCCCGCACCAAATCGTCATAGAACCCGTGCCGGGCCTTTCCCGAGCTCGCAACGCCGGGGTGAAGGCGGCCAAGGGTCGGATCGTGTCGTTCCTGGACGACGACGCGCGCGCGCCGACGAACTGGGCCGCCGAGACCGTCGCCGTGATGAATCGCCACAAGTCCGCGGCGGTCGTCGGGGGGCCCGTGCGCCCGATCTGGCCGTCGCCACGGCCGGCGTGGCTGCATCCGTGGCTGGAAGGCTTCTTGACGATCGTCGATCGCGGCGAGATCGAACGGGAACTGCCGCCCCATGAATGGCTCGCCGGGACCAACATCGCTTTTCATCGCGAACGCCTGATGGCCGCGGGATTGTTCGAGGAGCGCTTGGGGCGCATCGGCAAACTGCTGTTGTCGAATGAAGAACTCACAGTCACCAGCAATCTGAGGGCCAGCGGGTACACCGTCGTCTACAATCCCGCCATGGAAATCAACCATACGGTTCATGCCGACAGAATAAGTCAGAAATGGATGCGGCAGCGGATATTCTGGCAGGTCATTTCTGACTATTTCGCCGACAATATCGGCGAGGTGTCGCTGGAGGCAAGCATCGACAAAATCTTGGCCTACCAGGGCCGGCTGCCGCTCAAGCAACGCGGATTGCCGGGATTGTTTCTAGACGTAGCTGACCCAGAATTGTTTCACGCGCAAACCCAGGCGTTGACAGAAATAATACGGTTGTTGGGCGCCAACGCCAGCGATTGGCGTGAATATTTGCGCGTCAAAGAGTGATAATGGCTCATGTTGAAGCGTTCCGTCCTCATCGTCTCGCCGACGCCGCCGATTCCCCGCGATTACGGGAATCGCAATCGCGTTTACCAGACCGTCACCTTCTTCAAGTCGCGTGGCTTCGATGTCTCGTTCATGCTGTACCCATCCGACGAAGATTGGGGGCGAAACATACCGCCGTACTACACGGAGCTCGTCGACCTTTTCGAATATTTCACCGTCATCCCGAACAGTCGCCGGATGCACCAGAAAGCGCAAGGATTTCATCATACGATCGACGAATGGTGGGATCCGAACATCGGCAGCCAACTCGAGTGGCTGTTCAATCGGAAATTCTTTGATATATTGTTCGTCAATTACACTTTCTTCTCGGCCGCGTTCGAGCTGGCGCCGCGCGGCTGCTTGAAAGTCTTGGATACTCACGACATTTTCACGGGTCGGCGCGAACTCTTCGAAAGCAACTCGGTGGGTCCGGAGTTCTTTTATACATCTGCGGCGCAAGAGTCGATCGCCTTCAACAGGGCCGATTGCATCATCGCGATCAAGCAGTCGGAGACCGACTTCATACGGACCTTGACGCGGAAGACGGTGGTGACGATCCCCTATTGGGACGACGAAGCGTCGAAGGCGGCCCACGAGGATCGCGCGCTCCCCAATGGCTTCGATCACGACCGTCCGCTGACGCTGGGCTTCATCGGGGCGTTCAATTCCGTCAACACCGTGAACATGTCGCGCTTCCTAAAGCGCTTCGATAGATATTTTCGGCTCTACGACCTTCCGGTCAGAATCATCGTCGCCGGCAACGTTTGCAAGGCGTTGCCCGACTATCCGTTCCTGAGCAAACTCGGGCGCGTGCCGAAGATCGAAGACTTCTATGACCGGGTCGACATGATCGTCACGCCTCTCGAGTTTTCGACGGGCATCAAGATCAAGGTCGGCGAGGCTCTGGCGCGGCGTTTTCCTGTGCTGGCGACCAGCAACGCCTTCGACGGTTTTCGCGTCTTTCATCCCAGCCAATCGGAGAAGTCGGTCGCGTCGCTGTGCGACACGATCGCCGACATCGCGACCAACGATCTGTCTCCGCGCGAGCTCGTAGCCGCGTCGAAGCGTTCAGCCTTGGCCGCTGAGCGGGCGCAACGAAATGGCTTCGAGGCGCTGGCCGGATGGCTGAAAGCCAACAACCGGCGCATCGTGTTCATTACAGATCGGCCATTTTGGTATAGGGGCACGTTCGCCGACGAACAGATCGCGCAAGCGATCGAGTATCTCTGCCAAATCGAAAGAGTCGTGGTCATCTGCAAAAGCCGTGAGGCGCTCGTCGGCGACAGGGTCCACTGCGAATTCGATTATGTTTCTTTGGGAGACTCCGACATCAGAACCATAATCGAGGAAGTTGCGGTCCAATTCGACATATCGGCTTTCATCCTGGCGGAGACTTCGGTCAAACTCGCCGCGGCCGGCTTCGACAAGGTTGCTAGACACGTCTGGATGCTGAAGTTCGTCGAAAGCCATGGCCAGGGCAGCGGCAAAGCCTCCGCCCTGATCGATACGGCGCCGCGAAACGATCGGAAGCCGATCGTTCTGTCTCCGGTTCGATACTTGCCGCTGAGCTCGGTGCGAACGCTCCACGCGAAGCAAGTGGCGCTCTTTGCTCCGGAAAAGATCGGCGAATGGGAAGAAATCGTCATCGACGCCGCCAAGCGTCTGATCGCAGCTCGCGGGCTGACGATCAGGGTCGTTCGCGTCCCCGAGTATTACGAATTCGAGCCTAGGTTTTTCAACGCCGTCATCGACGAAGGCGCCTCCCGCTGTCTGCTCGTCGAGCCGCACGGGTGGGAGCGCGTCGTCATGCAGGTGCAGCGCGAACGCGGCGGCGCCTCGATGATCATCCGAGAGGGCCACACCGTCCCCGAGGTCTTGAGCGATGCCGGAAAACCGTCGTTATGGGGTTCGATCGAGGCGTTCCTCGCATCCGGCGGCTCGGCCAACGTGGTTGCAAACGCCAACACCGGCTGGGATCGGATCTGGGACGCGTTGAGCTCGTCACGGGCCAAGCCGTGAACAGCAAGTCTACATGAATATATGTGCACGAGCCGAATTGTTGGCGTAGAAAGGCTGACAGGACTGCGCTCACGGCGGGCAGCGTCTCGCGCGCTTCGCCCGAGCGTCGAAAGCGGCCGAGGGAAATCATCTGGGCCACGTTCCAATGGGCGCGGCGATAGAACATGGCGGAAAGAGCCGTGTAAGCCGCCGCTCGACAGGCGACGCCGATGCGCGGTAGACGAGGGAAACACTCGCCGCCGGTCGGCCGTGGCGAAGCCTTCGCAACGAAGCTCCCCGGCGAACAATATAGCTGGCGCGCGCGCTCGCGCGGGACTTTTGAGAGACGCACGCCGTTCGGAGATTCTCGACGATGCAAAGCAAACTACGCTATCCTGATTTTATCTGTATCGGCGCACAAAAGGCTGGCACGACTTGGTTATATCATATTCTATTGCAACACAAGGCTGTTTGGCTGCCGCAAGTCAAGGAGATGCAATACTTCAACCAATTGTATATCGAGTCTCATCGCAAATGGATTCCTGAACATCGCGATCAACACGCTGCGCGATCGCTGGCCGCATTGGTGGCAAAATTGGAAGGCAAGTGGAAAGTCGACTGGAAAAAGGTCGATGAATTATTGCATTTGTCGGGAAATGCCGTGTCCGACGAGTGGTACGGTCGGATTTTTGGCTTTGCTGACGCGGATCGAGTCGCCGGAGAGATAACGCCGGAGTACGCCTTGCTGCCTGAACAGGCCATCCGTCACATCGTGCGATTGAATGGGAAAGTTAAAATCATCTTCAGCGTGCGGGACCCGATCGACAGGGCCTGGTCTCACATGCGGATGCTGATCAGCGGCAAAGACCCAAAGCCCAATGACGCGGCTATGGTGGCCTTGAGTCGCCAGGAAGACGTCATCGGAAGAAGCGATTACACGAAGACTATCGACAGATGGTCCCAAGTGGCCCCTGCACAGCCATTCTTGCTGATCAATTATGATGACATCGGTCGATCGCCGAGAATGGTTCTAGACTCGGTCTGCGGCTTTCTTGGCATCTCGGCTCAAGCCTTTCCAGACAACGTGCTCAGTCAACGGATCCACGAAGGCGCCGAAATGCAGTTGCCGGACGCTGTCTATCAGTCGCTCAAAAAAAGGCTGAAGCCGCTATATGACGACCCGCCCGCCCAACTCGCTGGCGCTTACGCCGTTTGGAGAAAGAAGCATTATGCCGAACCGTAGCCGAAGCGCGTCGATCATCGCCAATCTGTTCTCTTTATGGACCGTGATCGCGGTCGCCGCAATTTGCGTTGGCTCCGCCAGTGCGGCCGAGCCCGGCTGCGCCGTCATGAAGGGGATCAATTTGCCGCTCGCATTCCGTGGGGGTAAGGGCGGCGCCGACTTGGCGGCGCGGTGGGCTTATATGGACCCCCAGCAGCGCGCTACGATCAACAAGCAGTTGACGGCGGTTCGGGCCGACGGCTTCAACACGGTGCGTGTGGTCATCGACGCGGTTCCCCTTCTGGCCAGCGACGACCCGCGCGCGTTGCTCGGCGCGCTCCACGATTTCTCTGGCGCCGCCAACGAAGCTGGATTGTGCGCGGTGTTCAGCCTGGCTCTTCCGGGCTGGAATCCGCGCTACAGCGACAAGAGCATGTTGCGCGATCCGGCGAAGCTCGATCGCTATCGGGCGCTTCTCAGCGAAGTCGCGCAACATGTGAGTCAAAATGTCCGCGAGCAGACTTTCGTCGAAACGTTGAACGAACCGTCGGATGAGTGCGGGGCGTCCGCGAAGGCGTGGCCGAACGTCCAGGTCTCGCTCTACCAAGCCCTCGAACGGGCGGCGCCCACGGTCGGCGTCATCGTTTCCGGGACCTGCTGGTCGACGCTGAAAGATTTCGATGAGTTCGACCCAGCGCCGTATCGGGCGGACCCCGAAGTCCGGTTCACGATTCACTTCTACGAGCCGGAGGTCTTCGCCGAGCAGGGCGCGCCCAAACGATGTCCGTTTCCGGAACTTCGCTCGGTTCCCTATCCCGCCGCGCCCGATTGCGAACAACGCGCGGAAGCGGCGACAGCGGCGGCGATCGAGAGCGACATCGAGGACAAGTCGAAAAACGGCGATTGCCTGCCCCAATCGCAGCACATGATCGCCAACTATTGCGCTCGCCAGGGAAACCGTCAATGGATCGCTCGACGATTCGACCTCGTGGCCGCCTGGGCGGCGCAAAATGGCGTGGCGCCGTCGAGAATACTGGTTGGCGAATTTGGCGCCACCGGCGGCGACGTCGGCGCGGAGCGGCCGGATCGTCTACGTTGGTTGAAGGATGTCCACGACCAAATCCAGCAAAAGGGCCTGTCCTGGCTGGTTTGGGGGCTCACTGGGCGCTTCAATTTGCAATGCGCCAGTGATGGGCCTGGCGATCAGGGGGTATGTCCCGACATGCTGCGCGCGCTCGAGATGAATTGAGCCCTCGCCCCTTCGCACCGTCCGTGATTCCTCCCATGAAGACTAGAGCGGTTCCCGATCAATGCGAATCGGCGCCGTCAAAAGCGAGCGAAGCGAAGCAATCCAGGGCGGCCGGGCTGCGGCCCCTGGATGGCTTCGTCGCTTCGCTCCTCGCAATGACAGGGTGTCGGTTTGATCGGAAACTGCTCTAAACTTCTTCCAGTCGTAGCAATTCGTTGCCCACCTTGATTTCGGCGACCGCTCTTCGCACTTCATCTACGTTCAGGATGTGGACGAAGGGGTCACTCGCAAGGACCTTTCGTAGCTTTGGCGCTCGATTGAATCGATCCGGAAGTTCCAGAAAGCGAGCCAGTTGCGCGATGAGCTCCGGAGAAAACATCTCCCCCGATTCATCGAACATATTTTCATATGCGACCCGAGAGTATTTTGGATAACCCGAAAAGAATCTATGGAGTCGCGAATAGGATATCACCGTGCTTTCAATGTCTCTCTGAAGAAGTTTTGTGTCGACACTGATCTTGACATCGTCTTCATCACGGGCCCGGTTCGCCTCGACATGATAAACTTTGCGCTTCATTGCAATCATATTCGATATCGACATGGCAAGAACGTCGCTACGCTCGATGTCGATAACGTACCATCCAAATTGCTTCATCAAAGCAAACAGTCTCGGCAACGCGTTCATGTCCTGCCAGGGCCCGAAGACGCTGTGAGCCTGGTCATACTTGACGTCCAAAACGATGAAATTCCGATCCGAACCATTCTTTACAAACCGAGACTTCAATTCGTCGACATAGGCAAGAAACATTGCCGTGCTCTTGCTCGGAAACAAACACGTACCGTCATCCTTAGCGCGCCGCGCCAAGAATTCCCAATATGACTGTGGATGATTTTCGTTGAATATTTCACCGAGATTGATGATGTTAGGATGCGTTGCGAGCATGTGCTTGAACACCGTCGTCCCGCTGCGCGGACGACCGATCACAAAGCATACCGACGGCTGCCGTTCGGTCGAGGTGGGCTCTAGCTTCGTCTCGGACATCTCTAGCACCTGTTTTCTGCCGCAACACAAATCCGGCGGACTCTTCGACGTTTCGAAGATATCGACGCCGAATTGGACGGAAACTCAGACCAGTTTAGAAACATGAGGTTCGAGAGCGCGAAACAACGCCGCGTGCGCCAGACGAGAGGTATAATACGTGTTCGCCCAACTCAACCTGCCGTCGGGTTCGAAGAACGGGCATTCTGCCCCGGTGGCCCGGTTGAAAACTTTGTAAGGCAGGCCGCCGTCCTTCAGTCCTTCGACGTAATACGCGCATTCCTTGGCGATCTCGGTCACCATCGCGCGCGAGACCAGTTGCGGGAAGAGGCCCCACTTGGGCCCCGCGCTCAGTTCATTTGGGCTCCAGTCGTCCGGAGATCGTGCGGACACCCAGACCAGGATCACCGGGCGCCCGATGCGCTTGATCAAGTCCTTGTATGCGCGCACATAGTTCTCCGACCATTTGGCGACCAGGCGCCGCGCCTCGGAGACGTCACGCTTCCAGATGTCGGTCAGAACGGCGAGGCGCTCGCGTCTCGGGGCCCCGGGATCATTCGCCGGAATCGTCAGCCTTTCGCCAGGGTATTCCTCGCATCCGACGCTCCTGCCGGACAGAACTTGCAGCAGCACGAAACGTGATCCGTTCGCGGCCGAAACCACAGGTTCGCGCTCCAGGAACAGCTTGGGTCCGGCCCCGCCCTCCGAGAGATTCAACGCAGGAATTTTGTAGCGCTTGCTGATCAGCTTGTGCAGCGGCTCGGCTTGGTAACGACCGAAGAATTGCGCGGCGCCGATCACGGTGAAATAGTTGCCGGATTGAATATCGGACAGCGCCGGCCGCGGGCCACGCACCAGAGGCGTATCGCTGCTGAATCTGTACAGCTCGTAGTCCGCACACTCGAAGTCGAAACGTTGATACTGAGTTCTATATCCCTTTCCGGCCACCGAGAACAGGTTTTCAAATAGGTCTTTGCGAAACTCGCCGGCGTTCTCGCGAAGAAAGGGCAGAGAACTCTCCATGATGAACGCGTTCGCCTTCTCGAACTGGTACGACTCCAGCAACTCCGTCGTATGAGCCTTGGCGAACTCGAGATATTCACGGAAGTCCATTACCTCTCCTCATGTTACACAACAACTACGATCAGCGATCACGTCCACCAACTACGTCAGGAGGCATATACGTCAGTCCTTGCTGGGCGACGAGCTGACCGGCCTTCCTATATCCCCGACGTCGATCCGTCCGGACCGTATAACCTCGGGTCGACAACGGAGCAAGTGCGCGGGGAAGGTTGCAACGGACCCGCCGCCTATGGCTCGCGCCTTGGCCCGCCGAGTTCCGCGGCCCTCCTCCGCGACGCGGCGAATTTCGTCGCCGATGAGATCGCGCCGCGCGGCCGCGGCGCCGCCGGGGCTAGTCCAGATCCTCCGCAGCGGGCGAACGGCGCAGGCGAAAAAATGTCGGCGTCCGAGCCGACGGCGGGGACCTCGAACGGCCCAGCGTCGCAGCGGCGTGCGATCGCGAACTTCATCATCGACCATCGTCGCCCACCCCGACCTCGGTTGCAAACGCCGTTTCGTCTTGGAAATTTGACGAAGAGCGGCTACAGAACGGGTGAGTTAGTCACCGCACGCCGCCGTCAACGAGCCAACATCACTCGAACGGACGAAGGGGATAGCCTATGGAGGGGCTTGTGAAAGTACAAAAAACGCTCTTGGTGGCAGCGGAACGGTCCGGCACACATTTCTTGAAATCCGTACTCTCAGGAGGGCGAGAGATACGCACGACCCTTGAGATTTGCAACCCGTCTATTGATATCATTCGCACAAGCGAATTTTCTTTTTTGAAATTTAGAGAGGTTATGTGTAAAGAAAATGATGACTATTTCTATCCGACTCAAGAAATACAGAGATCGTTACTATCCAAATATTTCGCTAACTTGGACAAGATCTGCGAAAATAAAGTTAAACGCGTACTGCTGGATGTAAAATATTCGCATGTCCATAATTTTCAGCCTGCTTGGTCCGAATTTGTCGCCCGGCCGCTGCTGTTCGATTATGCGAAGGAGACCGGGCTAAAGCTGATACACCTGATCCGTCGTAAACCTGCACACGCCGTTATTTCGGGTATGTTGGCGCAACGAAGAGGGGTCTGGCATGCCAGAGGCGAGCAAACCGTGGCGCCCGTTCGGTTCAAGATCGAGAGAGACCTGTTGCTCGAGCGCACTTTTCAGCGCCGGGAGACGATCAAGCTGTTTCGCTATTGGTTGAAGGGATTGAATGTCATCGAGGTCATTTACGAGCAGCTGGCCGATCCCAATTCCCAAGTTCGGAGCAGCTTGCAGGAGTTTCTGCAGTTGAAAGCGCCCCTGCCCCTCGAAACCGAATTCAGGAAGGCTACACCGGAATATTCGGAGTTCATTGAAAATTTCGACGAAATTGCGGACATCGTCGATATCGACCTCGACGATGCGGTCGACGACGGTCAATTCGCTTTTCTCCGCGCCTGATCGAAGGGCGCAGAGAAAGCAAGGCTTCGGAGGCGCGCGTCGGCGATCTCGACCTCCTCTTCCTCGGGCGGGAGACGGGGCCTTGCGCCATGGGTACCTCTGCGCGCCATGGGTACCTCTGCGTTGGTATTGAGTCCACCGCTAGGAACTTACGGGCGAATCGCGCCGGAAGAGTAAATTAGACACCTGGCGGTCTTGGGAGATTTTCCGTCCGGAGCCGAGCCCACAGGGGCTGAAGATACAGCCGAGCGCGCCGAGCTGGCCCAAATGCAGTCAGTTACGAACACGCCTGTAGAGTGTGGGGCTAAGTGTGGGGCCGCGAACCGCTGTGCCCGCTAATACTATCAAATCATTGAGAAAAACGTAACCGAGTGGTGCCCAGGGGCGGAATCGAACCACCGAGACTGCGATTTTCAGTCACGTAACTCTGAACTGTCGTGAACCGTTGCGAACTTCACGTCGATCCTTTTCATGTTGATTTATATAGCGATGTCGTCCATGACGATCTACCGTCGTTCGGCGACAGCCGCACCTTTTTGTGCCCCCGGTGTGCCCCGAGGGATGCGCCAGAGAGTTTTAGTAGATGCGGAAGCTGCTAACCGACACTTTTGTCCGATCAATCGAAAGGCCCGCCAAGGGCCGGATCGAGGTGACCGATCTGAGATGCGCCGGCCTGACCATTCGCGTAACACCGAACGGCGCAAAATCTTGGTCTTTCAGGTTTCGCGATCCTCGCTCCGGAAAGGTGACGCGCGCGACTATCGGAAACTATCCGGACATCACTCTTGAGAAGGCGCGCGAAAAGGGGCTCGCCTTGCGCCGGGAGGTGGCCGAAGGAGTCAATCCGGTCGAAAAAAAGCGCAAGGATCGCGAGGACGCCGACAGTCGCACCTTTCAAGCCCTGGCCGACCGTTACATGACCGAGCACGCGCGTCGTCACAAGAGGACGGCGGATGCAGACGAAAGGGGCCTCCGTCTTCACGTGCTACCGCTATGGAGGGCTCGACCATTTGATAGCATCAGTCGCGGCGACGTGATCGCGCTCTGCGAGGGTATCGTCGCAAAAGGTTGGCCAATTCAGGCCAACCGCGTGCAGGCTTTGATATCCAAAATCTTTAGTTTCGCTCTCGACTCGGAATTGGTCTCGGCCAATCCATGCGCCCGGTTGAAGAAGCGGTCGAAAGAAACCCGGATCACCCGCGTGCTATCCGATCAGGAGTTGCGGCTGTTCTGGCGAAGGATCGGCGAGTCTCCGAACTCGGCACGCATTGGCCGAGCCTTACGCCTCGTGTTGCTAACGGGGGTCCGGGTAACCGAAATGGCGGGCGCTGAGATAAAAGAATTCGATCATCTGGACGACGCAAGCAGCGCGACGTGGACAGTTCCCGGTGCCCGCTGCAAAAACGGGCGCATGCATGTGATCCCGTTGTCCGCTCCGGCGCTTGAAATTGTGACGGACCTCTTGAAGCAAGCCAACTTGCGGGCCGGGGGAAATGGAAAGCCGCACTACATTCTGGAATCACCGATTAATTCGGAGAAACCGATTGAGGGCCATTCGTTGTCGGTGGCGATGAGCAGATTTGGTGAAGCCTTATCTACGGAGATGAAGGGTCGGCCCCTCAAGGAAGGGGAGGCCGGTGCGATAGCCAGTTGGGTGGCCGAAAGACCGACGGCGCATGATCTGCGAAGGACGATGGCGACCCGGATGGCGGGATCAGGGATTCCGGCAGAGGACGTATCAGCGTGCTTGAACCACGCACGCAAGGGCGTCACTGCTACGCATTATGATCACTATGACCGAGCCCAGGAAAAGCGGAGAGCTCTTGTACAATGGGCCGAACAGGTCGGGAGTTTAATTAAACAAGGGTAGTGAAGCGCGCTCTCACTCCGACCAATATTTGTAAGAGGGGCAAAACCCCGGGCGACCGCGGTGGAGCGGCGCGCGCTCGGGTATTCGCGGGCATTCTCAGGGAGGCTCGAGTCAGCTATCGCGGCGACGACTTTGCGGAGGTCAGCCGGCGGCGCAG
>JBKQKS010000297.1:0-32300 GCA_052147395.1 Roseiarcus sp. | reverse complement strand
GAGCTTGTCGAAGGACGACCTCGGTCGGCTTGTCAAGCGCCTCATTCTCACGCGAGTCTTCCCAGCCGAGGCGGCGAGGTCAGCGACCTCGCCTACAAGGGCGCCCGGGAATTTGCCCCGGTTACAGAACCAAGGCGCCTTTGTTTCCGACTCGTAGGAAACAACGGCCGATGGTATTATGGAACACATCATTCCGGAGGGGCGAGAATGTGAAGCTGATCCGCCTGCGAAGGATGGCCGCTCTATTCTGCCTGCCGCTTTGCCTGGTTCCGCCCGGTGAAGCGCGGGCGTTTTATTTCGATGGCTTCTGGAGCGGCATGTCCGCTGAGCAGGCGGTCTCCGTGGCGTCAGCTCGAGGCTTGATGGCGCAGGCCGGCGCGGATGGTTATTTGTATTTCGGCGCCGTCAATCCGCCGCGCCTGCTGAGCAAGATCGGGTTTTGCGGAAACATTCTGGTCTCTTACACGCGCAATATCCTGTCCGATATGGACTACGCTCGTGTGTTGGCGGGGATATTCGGCGCCTATGGCCCGCCGGCCAAAATGCAGTTCGGCGGCGACGTCGAACCGGGCATCGCCTCCGGAGCTTTCCGCGCCATGGGATATACCCTGTGGGCGAAAGGCGCAGACCGCGTCTGGATGATGTCCTATTTCGACTGGCGTCTCCAGCAGGGCAATTTATATCGCCAGCAGCCGGCCAGCGTCAGGTTCGACATCCTCAACCCCTGCAATGCTTGAGATCGTCAAACCCGGATTCCGAAAGTTTCGGAGTTAAGCGACGCGGCAAAACTACTGAACCACTCGAGATGTCCGACAACCGTCATTGCGAGGAGCGCAGCGACGAAGCAATCCAGGGGCCGCGCGACGTAGGCTCTGGATTGCTTCGCTTCGCTCGCAATGACGGCGCCGATGCGGATCGATCAGGAACCGCGCTGGAAGCCAATCGCGAAACGCTTGCTGCGAGGCGTTTCGCGCGAGCGGAGCGCCGCCTTTGTCGCCAGCGGTATCGCGCGGCCGAACTGGACGAGGCCGGCGGCTGAACGCTCAAGCCGCGTCGGCGAGGTTCTCGCCGTCAGACACGTCTTCGGCCAACAGCGAGTGGTTCTCGTTCGCGCCCTCGAATTCCAGGATCGACGGCAGACGCGAGGCCGGATCGAGCTCTGGCCTTTCGATCTGCTCGAGCAAGTCCGCCCAAACCGGCTCGATAGCGGCCTCCGGCGCGGACCCGACGCCAGCGGGTGCGGCCGCGACGAGCTGAGGCTCATCCCCTGCCCCGTCGAGCTCGAGCTCGACGCTCGCGCGACCGGGCATGACGGGATCGGTATCGCTCGCCTCGGCGCCAAGGCCGGCGATCGCCGCTTCCAACGCGGCGATATCGATCTCGGGCGGCAAGGCCGCGTCGCGCGCCGCGACCGAGGCGAGATCGCCGGCGCTCCGCTTCCGCCCGAACAGGCGGTCGCGCATTCTCGCGAACACGCCGACGCGTGACGTCGATTTACTTGGGACCTGGATTTCAGCATCGCGACCCGAATTCGCAGCAGCCGGATCCGCGCCGACCGCCGTAATCTCGATCGCCAGCGCTTCGGCCGGGGGCGGCGCGAGCTCCGGCGCCCGCGTCGCGACGAGGGCTTCGACCGGCGGCGCCGCGTCCGCGAGCCCGATTCCGGGCTGCGCCGGCACGGGGTCGATGCTCACGGGCGGCGCGAGCGCGAGCGCGGGCGCGGGCGCGGGCGGCGGCGAGAGCGTGAATTCGTCGACATAGAGCCGCGCCTCTTCGCGCGCGCTGTCCCCCGCGAGCCGCCACATCATCGCGATCGCCGGCGCGAGGCGCGGATCTGCGAGCGCTTCGCAAGCCTCGATCACCCTGAGCGTCAGCGCATGCGAAACCCCCGCGCCGACCGCGGGCGCCGATCCCGTCGCCAAGGCGTCGAGCGCGGCGCGGAACGCCGGCAGCAGCACTTCCGGCAGGCCGCTGTGGCCGTAGAGCGCCGCGAAGCCCTGTCCGCGCCATTGCCGCACGAGGCCGGCGGCGCGGCCGAGCGGCGTCCCCGACATGTGGGCGAGCGTCGCCTCGACGAGCGTCGTTTCGCCGCCGAGCAGCGAGCGCAGCAGCACGGCCGGCGTCAGATATTCCGCCTGGCGCAAATGTTCGACGAAGGCCATGAGCTCGTCGCCACAGCAGTCGCGGGCGATTTCGACGGCGGCGGCGTCCCTCGCGTCGCACGACAGCTTTCTCGCGCGCCGCCGCGGTTCCAAGGCCGAGAACCGATCGGCGATGTTGGCGACCGCGAGATCGATGCGCAGCGCCGCGGAGAGGTTTTCGCGGGCGCCGAGGGCGGCGCGAATTTGCGCGTCGTCAGCAAAGCGATCGAACAGCAGGCGCAGCGCTTCCGGGTCGAGCGCGGCGCGGCGGTTGCCGACGAGGGCGAGCGCGGCTGCGCGTTCGCCGATTTCGGCGAGCGCGAAGACGGCGCGCGAGCCGATGTCCGGCCGGCGGGCGATCGCCGTCTGCACGGCGGCGTCGCCGCAGCGCGCGGCTTCGGCGAGCGCGGCGTCGTCGAGCCTCGGCGAATGCGCGACAACGACGCGCGCGACCTCGGACACGTCGCCCGCGAGCGCGAGCAGGACGTGCGGCGGCGCGTTGGCGGCGCTCGCGAGGCCTTCGGCGAGCGCGCGGCGCACCAGCGCCGAGGGATCGTCGAGCGTCGTCGTCATCGCCAGGATCGCGTCGTTGCGGACGCCCGTAGGGATGGCCGCGTGCGCAAAGGCGCGCGCCAGCGCGTTGATCGCTCGGGCGCGCGCCGCCGGGGGTTGGGCGCGCATCCAGACCATCATGCGTCTGACGACGCTGGGGTCGGCGACGAGTGTCGAGGCATCAGCGGGAAGGGTCAAGGTCTCCAAGGCGATCGTCTTGGTTGCGGTTGAACTCGCCGACAGATTGGCTCACTTAGGGTAAATTCCGGCTTAATATCGCGCCCGCTTTCTGCGAAGAATTAAGGTTGACCGAGAGTTGCCGATGTCGACGGGCGGCAGTCCCGATACGGGAAGGGGGGTCGAATGCGCTCGCTGCTGTTGACGCCCTGCCTCGACGATTCGCTTCGGGCCGCGCTCTCGGCCCCGGCCGACGCCATCGTGCTCGACCTTTGCGACGCGGTCGAGCGCGCTCGCGCCCGCGATCGGGCGGCGGAGTTCTCGCGCTTCCTTCGCTCCAGCGCCCCGCGCGCGCGACTCTTCGTCAAGGTCGCGGCGCTCGACGACGCCGAGACGCTCGCCGACCTGGATGCGGCCCTGGCGGCGGAGGTCGACGCGGTCCTCATCGCCGGCTGCCGGGGCGGCGCCGATCTGCAGCGGCTCGGGATCCGGCTCGCCGTGCGCGAGGCGCGCCGCGGCCTTGCCGACGGCAGCGTCGGCATCATCGCGGGCGTCGGAGGGACCGCGGCTTCGCTGTTCGCGCTCGGCGGCTGCGTCGGCGTCAGCGCGCGGCTGAACGCGCTGACATTCGAGGCCGACGCCCTCGCGAGGGATTTGGGCTCGCGAGATTCGGCCGGTCCGATTCGTCTCGCGCGCGATCTCGCGTTGATCGCAGCGCGGGCGGCGGGCGCCGCCGCGATCGACGCTCCGACAGCGGCCGGCGCCGACCTCGCAATCGTGCGCGCCGATGCAGAACGCGCGCGCGACGCAGGGTTCGCGGGCAAGATGGCGCTCGAACCGGATCAAGTCATCGTGATCAACGCCGTTTTCGATGCCCGCCGGGAAACGTCGCGCGGCTGACGGCGCACCGCCGCTCGCGGCATTCTGCGCCGGCTGCGGCGCAACGCCGAGCTTGGCGAAATTCCAGTTGGAATGCGCCGGCAAATATGGAAAGAGGGCTCGTCTTCGCGGGCGCGCCTCATTGCAGCTTCAATTCCGCGCCATGGCGCGGCGCCCCGAAATCGACGGTTCGCCCGACCTCGAAAGGATTGTTGATGACTTCCCCGTTAGTGCGCCTCGGAGCCATGCTCGTTGCGGCCGGCGTCTCGATGAGCGCGGGCGCCGCCTTCGCCCAGGCTCCCAAGCCGGCCCAGCCCGCCGGACCCGTGGTCCTGAACCTGATCCCGCTGCAGTCGCCGTGGACCAAAGTGTGCGGCAAGGACCCTACAGGCAAAGAGATCTGCTATACGACGCGCGACTTCGGCCAGGCGCCGAACCAGCCGCCGACGCTCGCGGTCGCCGTCTACCAGGTGGCGGGCGACGAAAAACGCATGGCGCGGTTCCTGCTGCCCGTCGGATTGCTGCTGCACCCTGGCTTCCGGCTCATCATCGACAAGGGCGAGCCGATCCAAGGCAACTTCGCGATCTGCTTCCCGAACGGCTGCTTCGCCGAGACGGAGATCAACAGCCCCGCCCTCAACGCATTGAAGAAGGCGACCAACGCGGCGGTCGTGGTTCGCAACCAGGGCGGTCAGGAAGTGACGTTCAACGTGCCGATGAAGGATTTCGGCGCCGCGTTCGACGGACCGGCCGTCGATCCGAAGGTGATCCAGCAGCAGAACGAAGAGCTGCAACGCCAGCTCGAAGAGCGCGCACGCCAGCAGCGCGAGATGCTCGAGAAGCAGCCGGGCGCTCCGGGCGCGCCGCCAGCCCCGGTCCCGGCCCCGGCTCCGACGAAGCCCTGATCGACGATTCGACCCGGCCGACGCGTTCGCGCCGGCCGGGCGCTCGTCGCATCGCGGGGCCGACGTCGTCCCGATCGGCCGTTTTCGCTCCCGGCGAATCGTAGCCGCCCTTCGGCGCGAGGGAGCGGGCTCGACAGCTCGCCCGGCCTCGAAGGCTCGTCGACGCGTTCCTGAGCGACGCGCTTCGCACCGAAGCTTCTGTCGGCGGACGCCGCGGAGGCGTCCGCCCGGCGCCGTGCAGAACCGTCCGCGCCGGCGGCGGCTTCGGCCCATTGCGTAGGGCCGGCCGCGCTGTTAAGGAAAAAACGAGGTCTCGTACTCACAACTCCAGATTGTTTGGCAGTCCGCCGCACGGCGTGGGGTACGAGGCGGCGAATCGAGGAGTCATCCGACCATGAAGAAAGCGCTCGTCTGCGGCGCCGGAGGGTTCATTGGCGGCCATCTGGTCAAACGGTTGAAGCGCGAAGGCTTCTGGGTTCGCGGCGTCGACATCGAGTTCCCCGAATTCTGCGAGACCGAAGCCGATGATTTCGTCATCGGCGATCTGCGCGAACAGACGGTTTGCCGAGCTGTCGTAGATACGCGTTTCGATGAAGTCTACCAGCTCGCCGCCGACATGGGCGGCGCGGGCTTCGTCTTCACGGGCGAGAACGACGCGGACATCATGCACAATTCCGCGGTCATCAACCTCAACATGCTCGATGCCTGCCACAAGCGCAACATCAAGACGGTGTTCTATTCGTCTTCGGCGTGCATCTACCCCTTGTACAATCAGCTCGACCCCGACAATCCGAACTGCGCCGAGTCCTCGGCCTATCCGGCCGACCCCGACAGCGACTATGGCTGGGAAAAGCTGTTCAGCGAGCGCCTCTATCTCGCGTTCCGCCGCAATTACGGCATGAAAACCCACGTCGCGCGCTATCACAACATTTTTGGCCCCGAGGGCGCCTGGGACGGCGGCCGCGAAAAGTCGCCCGCCGCCATGTGCCGCAAGATCGCTCGGGCCAAATCGGGCGACACGATCGAAAT
Source organism: Roseiarcus sp. (assembly GCA_052147395.1). Taxonomy (GTDB): domain Bacteria; phylum Pseudomonadota; class Alphaproteobacteria; order Rhizobiales; family Beijerinckiaceae; genus Roseiarcus. The sequence continues at coordinate 26,617 of JBKQKS010000297.1, read as the reverse complement.
CTGGGGCGACGGCAAGCAGACGCGCTCGTTCCTCTACGTCGACGAGTGCCTCGAGGGCTCGACCCGGCTGCTGCGCTCCGACTTCGCGGGCCCGGTCAACGTCGGCTCGCAGGAAATGGTGTCGATCAATCAGCTCGCCGATCTCGTCGCCGAGATTGCCGGCAAGAACATCGAGAAGCGCCACATCGACGGTCCGCTCGGCGTGCGCGGCCGCAACTCGGATAATCGTCTGATTCGGGAAAAGCTCGGCTGGGCGCCCAGCCAGAGCCTGCGCGTCGGTTTGGAAAAGACCTACGCCTGGGTCGAACAGCAGGTGCGGCGCAACGCCAAGTAGGGCTGAGAGATCGACATGGGGCGCGCCGTGACCGTCGAAGCGACAGCGTCGGGCGCCGCGCGTGACGAAACCCGCGCTCGACGGTTCTAAATACCGCAGGACATTTGCGGAATTGAACAATGTCACGCCGTGACAGACGCGGGGGTCGGGCGTGGCAGGACAGATATCCGTAGCGCCTTATTCACGCGCTTGCATTGCCGAATAGACGTTCGTCACGGCGTAGCGCGAGCGTGACATCGGGCGGGATGGCGCGTGACGCGCAGAAGTCATTTGTGGATTATTATACATCGGACGATGTGGAAATTACACCGCGTCACGGCCGATCCGCTCGGCATTTCGGACGCCCGGGAAAAGAGAGTCAACGAAAGGTTGCCTCGACGGCGGGTTTCGGCGGCGAGGGCAAAATCCACTTTCAACATTTCGCCTATAGGTTGTGTCCGGCTCGCGGAGATCTCGCCGTCGGCCGCTATCGAAGGGATGGTAGACCGATGTTCGGCAAGCGCGGCGCGGATCGAATGGCGGCGGCGACGAATGGCGGCGAGCCGTGCGGACCCCGCGATCGGCGCCGCCATCCCCGCTATCCGCTGACGATCGGCGGCCGCTACATGCTGTCGAGCGGCGAAGAGTTCCGCTGCCACACCATGAATGTCTCGGCTGTCGGCGTGGCCATCAACGGTCCTGCTGCGGGCCGCCAAGGCGGGCGCGTCATCGTCTATCTCGACAGGCTCGGCCGCGTCGAGGGCAGCACTCGCCGCATTACCCCCCTGCTGTTCGCCGTCGAGATGGCCAACGAGGGCGCGCAGTTCCGTCGTTTCCGGCTCGCGCTCGAAGACGTCACGCATCCGCCGGCCCTCGCGCCGAACGAGGTCGGGCCCGAGGCGCCTGCGCCGAAGCGATTCTATGGTCTGTGAGCTTCGCGACGCCGCCCAGCGCCTCCGGGCGCCGGCGCACTGAGAAAATCCTATGAAGCGCTACGGCGTGAACACGATGCGTGCGTCGCTCGGTGCGTCCCAGCCCTGCTCGACTTCGCAGAGCGGCAGCGCACGGGTGGGGAGCGCAAGTTTTCCCGCCGCCGCGGCGCGGAACACGAAGTCGATGGCGGCGAGGAATCGGTCGGCTGCGACGCTGCCGAGGCCGCTGCCCATCAGCTCGACCGCGGCGGCGCGCAGCCACGCGCTGGGGAGCGTGATGTTCGCGCCGCTGGCGGCGCCGATCTGCACGAAGCGCAGCCGCTTCCCCGCGGGCAGGATTTTGGCGGCGGCGGCGCAGAGCCGTTCCGCGCTCTGGCCCCAGAGATAGTCGACGACGACGTCGACGCCGGCGGCGATCTCCTGTTCGAAACGCGACTGCAAAGCCGCCAGGTCGTCGACCAGCGGGATGGCGACATCGGCGCCGAGCGCGTTCGACGCCGCGACATTGCGGCCGGTCGCGATCACCTTCTTTGCCCCGAGCAGCCTCGAGATCTGGACCGCGAGCTTGCCAGCGGCGCCGGTCGCGCCGTTGACGAGCACGGTCTCGCCCGGCTCGAGGCGCGCGCGTTCGCTGAGCGCCGCCGTCGAGGACATCCCGGGATTGGCGATCGCCGCGGCGGTCACGTCGTCGAGCCCGTCCGGCAGCGGCAGGCATTGCGCGGCCGGCGCCGCCGTGCGCTGGGCGAACGCGCCGTTCGGCGCGCGCGGCAGCAGGAAATAGACCCGGCGGCCGTCGTCGAGCCTTCCCACGCCGTCGACGCCGACGACGAACGGATAGGCGCCCTCGGCGCTGTAATGCGCGCCCGAGGCCCGGCCTTTTGCCAACGGACTGAGGGCGGCGGCTGCGACTTCGATGCGGCGCTCGCCCTCGGAGGGCGTCGGCTCGGCAAAATCGGCATAGACGGGCGTCTGCCCGGGGCCTCGAACTACGGCGGCTTTCATCGCGCTGTTCCTTTCCAGTTCGGAGATATCAGTGTATAATGCACACATATCGGGGGCCTGCCATGCCGTCAAGAGAAAAAGTGCAAAATACACATATTGCCGAGCAACTGCGCCGGCTCCACGGCGCCGTCCTCGACATCGTCGGCGTCATGAACCGGCCCCAGATCGACGCGGCGATGATCAAAGCGGCCGGAATCCGGCTCGACCGGGCGCTGTTTCCATTGCTGGTCGGCATCGAACGGTTCGGTCCCATCGGCGTGGTGGAGCTGGCCGACGGCGTGGGCCGCGACTACACCACAGTAAGCCGCCAGATCGCGAAGCTCGAAAGTCTCGGCTTGGCCGAACGCCGGGTGAGCGCCGCCGATCGCCGTGTGCGCGAGGCCCTCATCACGGCGAAGGGCAAGGCGATGACCGACCTCGTCGATGCGGCGCGCGAGCGTATCGGCCGCTCCCTATTCGAGACCTGGGACGCCGGCGAAGTCGACATGTTGGTCAGGCTGATGCGGAAGTACGCGGACGCCTTGAACGCCGCGCTGCCGAAAGACGGCGCGTGAGCGCTGCGGGCGCTCAGAACGTCCTGCCCTCGGCGAGCAACGCCTCGAGGCGGTCCATCGCCGTCTCCAGGTTCTCCGCGCTCTTGGCGTAGCAGAGCCGGATCAGCTTTTCGGCGCCGCGGCCGAAGGCGAGGCCGGGCGCGAGGCCGATGCGCGCCTGGCTCACTGCGGCCTTGCAGAAAGCGAGCGTGTCGCAAACCCCCTCGACCTCGAACATCGAATAGAACGCGCCGCTGGTCGCGATTTCGCGTGCGCGCGGCATTCTGGCGAGCCGGCGCGAGACGATGTCGCGCCCGGCGCGGCAGCGCGCGACGAATTTTTCGACGAAAGCCTCGCCCTCGTCGAGCGCGGCGATCGCGCCATATTGCAGGAACGCCTGCCCGCCGGAGGTGTTGAACTGAATGAGTTTTTCCGCGGTCGCCATGAAATGGGAGGGGAACACGAGCCAGCCGATGCGCCAGCCGGTCATCGCCCAGCTCTTGGAGAACGAGTTGATGACGAACACGTTGTCGTCGGGCTCCGCGATCTCGAGGAACGACAACGCGGTCGGGCGGTCGTAGACGATGCGGTGATAGACTTCGTCCGAGACCAGCGCGATGCCCCGCCTGCGCGTCATCTCGAGCAACGTCTCCGCTTGCTCCCGCGTAATCATCCAGCCCGTCGGATTGGCCGGGCTCGCGACATACAGCATTTTTACGCCCGCGCGGCAGGCCTGGTCGACCGCCTCCAGATCGAGCGACCAGCCGCGGTTCGAAAGCCCGAGCGGAACCTCATCCACCTCCGCCCCATTGATCGTCATCGCGCGCAAAATGTTGGGCCAGGCCGGGGAGATGGCGACCGCCTTGCTGCCCGCGCCGAGCAGCGCCTGGCAGAGGATTTGCACCGCGTTCATGCCCGAGCTGGTGATCGCGAGCCGATCGTCGGCGATGTCGAGGCCGTACAAGCGCCGGTAATAGCGCCGCAACGCCTCGCGCAGCGGCGGAATGCCGCGGTTGTGGGTGTAGAACGTATGGCCGGCGCGTAAAGCGGCGATCGCCGGCTCGCAAATGAAGGCCGGAGTCGGCTCGTCCGGCTCGCCCGCCCACAGGCCAATGATCCCGGGCACATCGATGCCCGAGCGCCAGACTTCGAGGATCGGCGAATCCGCCATCGCGTCGATTTCGGGGCGCACCAGGTTCATGAAGTTTTCCGTGAGTTTTGCGGACACACAGCGGGCCGGGTTTTCGACCGATACTCCGTGCGCGCACGGCGTCGCCAGCGCAAACATCGTCGTCCGTCGGCGCGCTGAGCTTCATCCGGCGTCAACCGACCGCCGGCGCTTCGATCCCCCGCATGCGCGCCGCCGCCGCGAGCCGCTCGTCGAAAGTCGCCAGCCGGGCGTCGGCGTGCGTTGCGCTCGCCAGATGCGGCGCGTCCGGCGCGGTCAGCTTCAACGAAAAATCGCGCACGATGTGCTCGGCGAGCAGAAAATCGCCGACCGAATGGCTGAGGCGCTCGCACGCGGCTCGAAGCGCGTCGAAATCGATGAGCGCAGCTTCCACCGCGTCCGGCGTCAGCTGTCCGGTTCTCGGGTCGCGCGAGCGAACCGCGCTCACCTCGAGATTCGCCAGATCACTGACCGCGAGCGTTTCATCGACGGCGGAAAGCCAAGCGTGCGCTCTTTCCGTGTGTCCATCGGCCACAAGCAGCGACAACAGCAGGGACGCATCGAGATAGATCACATCGCCTCGCCGTCGCGCATCCGTCGGATGACTTCGGCGGCGTTCTCGGCGATGCGCCGGCGCGTTTGCGCGCGCTCGGCGATGCGCGCCAGAAGCTCGTCGGGAGGTCGGCGGCGCGCCGTCGCCACGGCGGAGTGCAAGTGGGCGACGACTCGTCCATGACGCGTGATCGCGATGTCTTCGCCCTCTTCCGCCTGTCGGATCAATTTAGACAGCCGGTCCTTCGCCTCCGCGATCGAATAGGTCCCCATTCGGCGCCCGCCTCGGATTCATGGCTATCTATACCCAGAATAGTGAGGGTTCCTCGAGCTCGCAAGGCGTGCGCGAGGCCGTGCAGCCGGCGCACGATATGACCGGTTCAGGCCGCGCACGATCATGGTAGCTTGCATCGGCGATTTTGGCCCCCTCTCCCGCTCGCGGGAGAGGGTTGGGATGAGGGCAGTCGATCCACGCAACGTGTTGAAAGCAGGCCCTCATCCGGCGCTTCGCGCCACCTTCTCCCGCAAGCGGGAGAAGGGACCGCACGCCTCGAAATGAACGACTCCGACCTCCAGGGCCCCTACTGCGCGGCGATTACGCGCGTACCGCGGCCGGCCCCTGCCCTTTCGCCGACGCGGAAGTTGCCGATCGCCTCTTGCAGGCCGGCGACCTCGTCGGCGAGCGAATTGGCGATGTTCGACGAGGATTCCACCGTCGCCAACGAGCGCTGCATGACGTCGCCGATCTCGGCCATCGTCGCATCGACCTTTTCGAGCCCGCTGACCTGATCGATTGCGGCGCGCGCGATGGCCGCGACAGCGTCGTTGAGCCTGTCGACCTGCCCCGCGATCGCCTCGAGCGACGCGCCCGCGGCGCCGACGAGCCCCACGCCGCGCGAGACCTGGGCATAGGAGGTCGAAACCAGCGTCTTGATCTCCTTCGCGGCGTCGGCGGAGCGTTGCGCGAGCGCGCGCACTTCCGAAGCGACGACGGCGAATCCCCTGCCCGATTCGCCGGCCCGCGCGGCTTCGACGCCGGCGTTGAGCGCGAGCAGGTTCGTCTGGAACGCGATCTCGTCGATGGCGCCGATGATCTGGCCGATTTGCTTCGACGACTTCTCGATCTCGTTGATCGCCGCGATCACCTGGCGGACCACGACGCCGCTCTTCTCGGCATTGGCCTTGGTTTCCGCCACCCGTGCGCGGGCGTTTTCGGCGCCCTGGGCGTTCTCGCGCACCATCGCGGTCACTCGGTTCAACGATTGCGCCGCGCGCGCGAGCTCGTCGCGCTGGTTGCGGCTTTCGTCGGCGACCTCGCGGGTCGCCTCGACGATCTCGTGGGCGCCGCTGTCGATCGCGCGCGAGCTCGCGAGCGCCTGGGCGACGAGGGCGCGCAGACTCTCGGTCGAGGCGTTGAAGTGATCGCGCAGGTCCTCCGCGCCTTTGGGCAGCTCGGCGTCGATGCGCGCTTCGAGGTCCCCGGCCGCGAGCCGATCGAGCGCGCCGCCGAACGCCGAGCGCAGGGCTTCGAAATCGTGCGCTTGCGCCGCGCGCGCCGCGTCCACGGCGGCCTCGATGTGCTTCAGCGCCGTCTGGTCCTGCAACGTCTCGACGACATAGAGGATTTTGCCGTCCGGGCCGTAGATCGGGCCGGCGTCGATCTGCAGAAAGACTCGCGCGCCGCGCGGCAGATCGCACCAATTCTGCGCGCGCATCCGGCCCTGCGTGCGCTCGCCGCTGTCGTGCGCCACATAGTGCTTGGCGACCTCCGCTTCCGCGCCGCGGTGCACCAGATCGGCGAGGCAAGTACGCTCCTGGAGGTAGAAGCCCCGCCAATGATCCTTGGCGCCGAGCACGCGCTCGGCCTTCAGCCCGGTGAGTTTTTCGCAGGCCTCGTTCCACAGGACGACTGCGCCGTCGCGGTCGAGCACGAACATCGGCACGACCATATGGCTGACGATGGCGGCGAACGCATCGGGGGCAAGCGCGGACTTGGACGCCGCCATGGCGCCGCGGCGTCGGATCAGTTCGGTGAATCGCGCCATGGGTCTCCACCGATTCGCGAGCCGGGAGGCGGGTTTGCACCAACGTGTTCTGCTCGGCGACGCTTGCTTCGGCCTGACCCGCAGCAAAACGATGCGGCGCCGGCCTCGGAGTTCGGCGCCAAACGAGCGATCCGCACGAGGATTTCCGTCGACTGGCCTGGATTCGAGGGGTTAGACCCTCCCAAGGCGCACGATCCGGACGATAACTGAATTGTCGGAATCGACCCTTTGCAGACCACCCCCGCGCAGCCCCGGCAACGGAAGCAATGCGCCACATCCGGACTTTGCCGGGATTGTTGGGAACAACTCCTGTCGACCCAAGTAGGCCGTAGGGTGGCTTTTCTGTCGATCGTGGACGCAGACATTCACGCTCGACGGGCGCCGTCCGAAACCCTTCACCATCGTCGCCGGTGATCGAGGTCGCCCGGTTCCTCCAAAGCGGGCGTACGATCGAAGGGTGCGGCGCGTCGCTGAACGGTTTCGTACGCCGGCTCGTTGCGTGACAGCGTGGCTGGACGCGGGTTCGGCCCCGAAAGCCTCGCGTGGACGAAACCGCGGGCGGGATGTTGTGGCTGGGCGCGGCCTATGGGGATTTGAAGGCTGCGGAGCGATTGCGCGGGGCGTCTTGGCAACAGGAAGCGTTCGTCATCACGCGCACGCCAGCGCCCCTACTTTACGCTTCGCCATATACAGGGCGATGTCGGCGTTCTTGAGAAGAACATCAGCGGAACGGGATTGATGACTCGAGAGTTCCACGCCGACGCTAACGCTGACGACGACCTCCTTGTCGCCGATCCGATACGGCTCGCCAACCGATTTGGTGATGTGTCGAGCGAGTTGCGTGGCGTCTTCCGGGCCGCTTATTTTTGTCTGGAGAACGACGAATTCGTCGCCGCTGATGCGGGCAACCGTGTCCCCCTTACGCACGGACTCCGCGAGCCGCTTTGCCACGTTGCGCAACAACTCGTCGCCGACGTCATGCCCGAACATGTCGTTGACCGCTTTGAAACGATCGAGATCGAGATACAAGATCGCGAATTGTCTGCCCCGCGCGGAGTCGACCAGCGCCTGTCCCATCCGCTCCAATAACTGCAGACGATTGGCAAGTCCCGTCAGCGCGTCGTGTTTGGCGAGAAACTCGATCTTTTCCTCTGCGCGTCGTCTTTCCGTTATGTCTTCATGGGTAGCGACCCAACCGCCGTCGGGCATCGGCTGGGTCTGGATCGAGATGGCTCGGCCGTCCTTGAGTTCGATAACCGAGTGATTTGATTGGCCGGCGCGCGCGCTCGCCTCGAGCGACCTCAGGTAGTCTGCGCTAGCAAAATTGGAGATTCCGATCGCGGCATAGCCATAGCCGACGCTCTCCGCGAGCGTTACGCCGGGCCTAATGGCGTCCGACGGCAGACCATAGATTTCCTGGTATCGTCGGTTCGCCACAATCAGCCTTTGGTCGCCGTCGAAGAAACAAACGCCCTGCACGATGTTTTCTAGGGCGATATCGAGCTGCCGGTGCGCGGTCTCCGCTTGCCGCTTTTCCGCCGCAATCGACCGCTCAGAGTCTTCCAGACGATGAACCTGAGCAGCGAAAACGCGCAGCAGCCAGATTACGACAACCGACGCCAGAACGCCGCCCAGCGCCAGCCACATACGTTCCCGGCTCCAGGCGGCCAACGCTTCAGCCTCTGTTGCCGACGTCTCGATGATGAGCGGCACGCCACTCATTGTGCAATACACGGCGACGACGGGGGCGCCGTCGACCAAATCCGGCCCGTGATAGGCAACGCAGGCCGACGGTTGCAGAGTGCGCGACGCGAATCCCGACGCTTTCTGGCCGGTTCGCTCGGCCCTATGCGGATACTGGACCAATATGGTCCCATCATTTCTCATAACGGTGACGACGCGATGCGGCGGCATCGCGACGCTGTAGAAATCCTCCAGTGCGTCGAGCGAGAGCTGAGCCGAGATCACGCCAGCGAAATTGCCGCGCGAATCCGTCATGCGCCGAGCGAGGAGGCTGCTCCATTCGCCGCTTGCAGAGTCTCGCACGGGCGCGCTCACGAACGGGGTGGCGTCCGCATTGGCGCCGAGGCGAAGAAAGAACTCGCTTCCCGAAACATCCGTTCCCGCCGACATACCGCCGGGCGAGCTGTTCGAAATCAAGCCGCCCGCATCGACGAGATTGAGAAAGTCGACGCCCTGCAGCCGCTTCTGGCGGTCCGCCAAGAGATCGGAAGAGGCGCCGGCGCGCATCGCCGCCTTAATGAGGTCAGGGTTCGAGATATCGCCGAGCGCCAGCGCAGCCGGAATGTCCTGTAGAACCTTATCCACGGCGCCGAGCATTCGGGAGGTTTGCGCATTCATGCCTTTGCTGAGATTGCTTCCCGCGGTTTCGTATGCGGCAAAAGACGCCTCACGCTCCATCGAGACGATCAGCCAGTCGGCCGCGGCAATCGCAAGGATCAGTACGGTACCGATCACGATGAAGCGACGGCCGGACCGAGCCCGAAACGCGGATTGCAGACACATTGAAAGGACTTGTTTACCTTGGCCAACGGTGCTTGCAGTCAAATAGGATGGCAGCGCCATAACTCGACTCCAATGCAAGGTCTGAACCCAGTTCGCATCCTCTCGCGGTTGCGCTCGTTCACGCAACGCCGGGGGCGACCCCCCTTTGACGTCACGCCCGAAGCTTTCGCCGCGCGCTGCGTGTTTGCGTCCAGACACTTGAATTAGCACCGAGATTCCAGAACGGACCGACATGAACATCCGCATGACGCTCCCGCCCAAGCCGATCGCCAGATGGGGGCAGACGTCTCGAAATGAGGTTAGCGTTCCGAAGTGAAACAATCGTTAGCGCATGATGGGGATCGGCAGGCCTCATCGAGGAAGAAACGCCGGTTCGCTCCCGGCCACACCTCCCCCAAACCGAACGTCCGGTTCTGCCGTGCCAGCGCGGACACCGGACGGGCAGCTCCCCGCCCGTTGCGTTAGTAGGCCGTTTGACCCGTGAATGCCTGCACTCGGCGGAGTCCCGCCGTTCGGCGACGCTCTCCGCAAAAGTGGGTATCCGCCCTTCAGAGACATTCGGGGCCGGGCGCCTCGACGCGGCCGAACCCGAGCCGCCTCAGCTGGCGGCGCCGCAGCAGGGCCCGCTCGCGGCGCTGATCCCGGCGCTTCGGCCCGACTGCGACGGCGGGCGAGATAAAATCATGTCCATAGACGAAATGGATATAGAACACGAAGATGCTGGCGCGAACCACGCATGACAGGGGGGGTGACAAAAACGCCCAGCTAACGCTTTGAAATCGCGGAAACCGTGGACAAAAATGACCACCCGCGTGGGTTGCGGCGACGCCATATCGAATCCCCGATCGAAACGGCCGCTCTCCGCCCATTAGCGACGTCCCAGGACGGGCGCCGGGCGCCGAGCGTCGGACTCGAGACCCTAATCCTCCCCGGCAAACGCCGCGAAGCGTTTGCGCAAAGCCTGCCCGACCACTTCGACCCCGAGCGCCGCCGACACGCGCTCGACGCCGCGCGCCAACGCCAGCGGCGCGCCCAAAAAGCCACTGTCGTTGTGATCGTCGAGCCAGCCGACCATGCCGCCGGGAAAGGCGACGACGCCGAGCGATAGCACGACATAGATGATCGCGGCGCGTCTCCAGGGGTTTTCGGCGGAATGCGGCTTCTCGGTCATCTCTAGTCCTAGAACTGGAAATAGATGAACGGCGCCGCGGCGGTCGGCGCCATGACGAGGATCAGATAGAGCGCGGCGAAGCCGAAGGCGCCCTCAGCGAGCGGGCCGCGATTGTCGAGACGGCGCCCGAGCCGGGCGCGGAAATCGGCGGGAACGAGCTGGGTCACGGCGCCGGCGGCGATGAGCGTCGGCACGATCGGCACAATGGCGCTCGGCGCGCCGTTATCGACGATGACCCCGTTCAAATAGGTCAGCGCTGCGTCGAGCGAGGGGGCGCGGAAGAACAGCCAGGCGAAGCAGACGAAGTGGAAGGTCAACACCCAGTCGAGCGTGCGCACAATGCCGTTCGCGCCGATGCGGGAAAACAGCGCGCTGCGGCGCCACCAGTGATCGACGACCAGCATCGCGCCATGCATCCCGCCCCAAATGAGAAACGTCCAGTTGGCGCCGTGCCAGAGGCCGCCGAGCAGCATCGTCAGCATCAGATTGCGCGCCGTCATCAGCGCGCCGTGGCGATTGCCGCCGAGCGGAACATAGAGATAGTCGCGCAGCCAGTTCGACAGCGTCATGTGCCAGCGCCGCCAGAAGTCGCCGATGCCGAGCGCGCGATAGGGCTGATTGAAGTTCTGCGGAAAGCGGTAGCCGAGCAGCGCCGCGACGCCGATCGCGATGTCGGTATAGGCGGAAAAGTCGGCGTAGATCTGCACCGCATAGGCGTAGATCGCGACGATGAGATCGAGCCGCGAGAACTGCGAGGGGTCGGTGAACACGGGATCGACGAGGCGCACCGCGAGATAGTTCGCGATCACCATCTTCTTCACGAGGCCGCCGAGGATCAGCAGCATGTTCTCGCCGAACGAGAAATCGCCGGCGCGGCGAGGCGAGGCGAGCTGCGGCAGGAATTCGTGCGCGCGCACGATCGGGCCCGCAACCAGGTGCGGGAAGAAGCTGACGTAAAGCAGGACGTCCAAGGCCGAGCGCGACGCCTTCAACCGGCCGCGGTAGACGTCGACGATGTAGGAGATGGCGTGGAAGGTGAGGAACGAGATCGCGACCGGCAACGTCACGTTGACGAAGCCGACCGGCAGGTTGACGCCGATGATCGCCCCGAGGTTGAGCACCTGGGCGATGAAGAAGTCGAGATACTTGAAATAGGCGAGGATGCCGAGGTCGAGCGCGATACCGAGCGCGAGCGCGGATCTGCGCAAGGGCCGCGTCGGCGCCTCGACATAGAGGCCGACGACATAGGAGATCGCCCCGCTCGCCAACAGCAGCAACAGGAACCGCCAGTTCCACGAGGCGTAGAACGCGAGGCTGAGGCCGAGCATGACGACCTTCTTCGTCTCGTTGAAGGCGTCGAGGCTCCAGACCAGCGCCAGCGCGACGCTGAAGAACAGGCCGAAATCAATAGTTGGAAACAACATGTTCGCTGGTCGGCCGGCCCTGGATGAGCGGGATGAGGAAATCGGCGAATTGATCCGCGCTCCGCTTATAGCCTTCCAGCGTCATATGCACGTAGTCGCGCGCCATCAGCGGCGGATTGGCGGCGGCCCAGATCTGCGCGCCGCAGGGCTGTGGCATCGCCGCCGACCAGTCCCAGAAATAGGCGCCGAGCTTCTCGGCGATCTCGCGCTGCGCGTCGCGCACCCGGTCGAGTTTGGGCGGAACCGGATACGGGCAGAGGCCGCCGCCGGGTCCGGCGGAAATCACCGCGGTCGCCTTGCAGTCCTGCCCGACGCCGGCGCCATGGCAGGCGCCGTGCGGCCGCGCCGCATCGGGCGGACCGATGATGACGATCTGCACCCCGGGGCGCAGGCTCGTCAGCCGGCGCACGATCTGCTCGTAATCGCGGGCATAGGCGGCGACGTCGAGATTGTCGTTGAAGCCCTCGTTGGTGCCGAAGGCGAGCACGATGACATCGGGCTCGATGTCGCGGAAATCCTTTGCGAGGTTTTCGGTCGAGAGCCTGCGCAACAGATCGACCGTCGCGCCGGGGAAGCCGACGCTGAGGTAGGAGACGCCGTCGCCGTCGCGCGACACGTCGACATCGGCCACCGCGACCGGTCCGTCGCTCAGCGCCTTCACCGTGATCTCGTGGAAACCGTTGGGATCGCCGGCCACGTGCGCGTCGAGCGCGAGCGTGGCGCGCTTGTCGGCTGCGCCGTCGAGATCGATTTCGCCCGCCCGCGAGCCGTCGAGATCGACCTCGGCGCGGCCGCCGCCCGGCTCGTCGAGGAATGCGACCTCGGCGTGGTCGTAGGTTCGTCCGCCGCGCGAGCGCAGCGTCAGCTCCGCGCCGGCATGGCGCGACACCGCGTTGAAGCCGGAGAGGTAGAAGCGCCTGCTATCCTCGGAGCGTTGCAACGCCTCGTAGTCCCAACCATCGCTGGCGTCGCTCTCGAACAGCGCCGAACGCACCCCGATGTGCGGCCGGCCGGGCACGAGATAGGCCTCGCCGCCGGTCCCGAACACCTCCTGCAGCCGCTCGCGGACGCGTCCGCTGAAGAAGTCCGCCGCGGTATGGCTGTCGCCGAGTTGCAGGATCGTGAGCCGGCGCGGCGCGATGAGATCGGGCGTGAGCTCGCCATAAGCGGACGGATCGGGCGCGAGCTCGCCATAGGCGGTCGGCGTCTCGGCATTGCTGCGAGCCGTCAACTTCGTCGCCGCATCGAGCGCGGCGAGAGCGGTCGGCGGCGCGAGCGGACGCAAGAGCCCGAACTTCGGCGCGCGCTCCATCGCCTCGCTCAAGAGCTTGGCCGCGCCGTCGGGCGGCCCGATCATCGCGTCGGCTGCGGACGCGGACGCGGAAGAGACAGCGAACGCGGCGGGAGGCGGGGGCGGCGGGCGCCAGTCCAGCGCCGCGGCGAGCCACAGGCGGCCCTGCGATTCCGCGCCGGTCTCGGGTGAGACGAGTCGAGCCGCGGCGAAGGCTTCGGCGGCGCCGAGTTGGCGATGGGGCGCCGCGGCCAGCAAGGCGCGCGCATTCTCCCGGCGCGTCGCCCGCGTCGCCGCGCCGGCGCCGATCGCGAGGACCACGGCCCAGATCAACAGCGGCGCGGCTTTCCCCAATCCGTCACCTCACTCCCACCTGCGCCGGACACTCGGAAGCGAGATCCCGCCCGCGCTGCTTCAGAATAGCCAGGATCGCCGGAAAGAAATGATCCATGACAAGATCGTAGCCGAAAGAAGTAAAGTGAATGCCGTCCGTTGCGCGCAACTGCGTCATGGTGTCGCGCGCGTTGGGGATGAACGGCTTGTATTCGTCCGGCGGCGGCTGTGAAGTCCACGGCTCGACGTAAGCGGCGCGCGGATCGCCGACCGCCCTCACCGCCGCGGCGAACAGCTTGTTCTTGGCGAGGGCGTCGGCATTGGCGTCGGCGTCCAGCAGCACCGGCAATCCGGCGATGATGACCGAGTCGCCGTTGGCGAGCGCGCGCCGGATCAACTGCTCGACGTTGCTCTGATAGAGCGCATCGTAAGCGGGGGAGCCGGGTTCGGTGCGCTTGCGGTCGGGCTCGACGACCGGCTGGCGGTCGTTGATGCCGAAGGAGCCGAAGAACAGGTCGGCGCCGGGATCGTCGGCGATTTGCCCGACCTCGTCGATCCAGTTGTACTGATCGAGCCTCGTCAACCCGGTCCCGTTCTTGGCGCGCCGCAACAGCTTGACCCTCTCCAGCAGGCATTTGTCTTTTCCGAGACGGCGGAACATCGCGCCCCAGAGCCCATCGGCCATCGAATCGCCGACGAAGGCGATGCGAATTGTGGCGCCGCTGGCTTGCGCGGCGGCGACGTTCGGCGCGACCGACATCGTCAACGCCAGTGCGGCCGCGCCAACGGCCGCAATCAGCAATGGGGAAAACCGGATCCACATGTATCGAGCGCTCGCGTGCTAACGTCTCGCGGCGGGGGCGCGTCAGGTCCCGTCGGACTTCTCGTTCTGCGCCTTTTTCTTGCGCCAGTGGCGCACGATGCGCTTGGAGCGATGATGAGGAGACACGACCTTCGGCGCGGGCGCCGAGGCCAATTCGACGTTGAACGGGACGCCCGCGGCCGCCGCCGCCTTCTGCCACAGCATCCGGTAGCCCGCCATAGTAAAATGTACTCCGTCCCCCGCGTGGAGCGACGGCGCGCAGAATTCCTTGCCCTGGGTCGAGACGTAGGTCGCGGTGGCGCCGGCGAGTTCGCGGGCGAGATTTTCGTCGAGCGCCTTCGCGTGGCTCTCCCAGCGAGTGAGCACGCAGGGCGGCCCCACCCAGACGAGTTTGACCCCCTGAGCCGCCGCGGCGGCGACGATTTCGTCGACCTTCGCCTTCTGCTCGTCCATCCCGGCGACGGCGTCGTTGGTGCCCAGGCTCATCACCACGATCGCCCCGCGCGGCGCGCCTTTGAGCTGTTCCAGCGCTTTGCGGGTATAGATCGCGACGTTGAAGCGGTTGGCGGGCGAGGGAATGCCGCTCGCCAGATGCAGCCCCTCGCCGATGCTGTCGCCGATGAGGCGCACGTCTTCGGCGCGGGCGAGGCCCGGCGTAGCGACGAGAACGAGGACGGCGAGAAGACGAAACGGGTGCATGGCCGGTTTCCGGAAGGCGCGCGCACGCCATAAAGAGCATCATAGGGTTAATGCAACGTGAAAGGCCTCGGCCGCTCAGTCGCAGCGAAAGCGCCAGCGCCCGTAGCGCCAGGGCGTCAACGCGCCGGCGCCCGCTGGAAGGATCTCGGGCGGCGGGTCGTAACCGCTGCCGCCCCAGGGGTGGCAGCGACAAATGCGCGCAAGGCCCATCCAACCCCCCGCCCATAGGCCGTGGCGCAGGATCGCCTCGTCCGTATATTGGGAGCATGTGGGCAAATAACGGCACTGGCGGCCGATCAGGCTCGACAGGCTGAGCTGGTAGCCACGGATCAGCACGTGCGCCGCCTGGCGCGGCGCTCGCGAAAGCCCGCTCACGCCGTGCCGCCCGTGCGACCGGCGATCTGCTCCAGCGCGTCGACGACGGCGTCGAAGGCGAGCATGGTCGAAGCATGGCGGGCGCGATAATTCTTCACCGGCTCGAGAACCGCGAAATCCGCCCATTTTCCGGTCGGCAGAGGCCCGCCGTTCTTCAGCATGGCGAGCATGGTCCGGCGCAGCTCGACGAGTTCCTGCGGGGTCGCGCCGATGATGTGGCGCGCCATCAATGACGACGAAGCCTGCCCGAGCGCGCAGGCGCGCACCTCGTGGGCGAAGCCGCTGACCGCGCCGTCGCTGACACATAGGTCGACGGTCACCGTCGAACCGCACAGTTTCGAATGCGCCTTGGCGCTGGCGTCGGGCGCGGCGAGGCGGCCGAGCCTCGGAATATCGGCGGCGAGCTCGAGCACGCGCTTGTTGTAGATCTCGTCGAGCATCGAAGAGGCGCCTAGCGTAAGGGGTTTTACGTAATATATAGGGGCCAGTCGGGTCCGAAGAGAGAGCGAAAGCGCCTCAGGCCCCGGGAAAGGGGCAGGAATGGAACACGTCGTCAAGCTCGAGCCGGCGCGACCGATCGTGAACTCGCGGCCGACGCGCGAAGAGGCTGAAGCGGCGGTGCGCACGCTAATCGCCTGGGCGGGCGAGGATCCAATGCGCGAAGGCCTGGTCGATACGCCCCGCCGCGTCGTCAGGGCCTACGAGGAATTGTTCTCCGGCTATCGCGAACGCCCCGGCGATGCGCTGGCGCGGGTATTCAACGAGGTCGAGGGCTATTCCGACATCGTGCTGGTGCGCGACATCCCGTTCTATTCCCATTGCGAGCACCACATCGCCCCGTTCTTCGGCAAGGCGCATATCGGCTACTATCCGAGCGCCGGCGCCGTCGGCCTCTCCAAGCTCGCCCGGCTCGTCGAGATCTTCGCCCGCCGCTTGCAGACCCAGGAGGCGATGACCTCGCAGATCGTCAAGGCGATCGACAAGCATCTGAAGCCGCGCGGCGTCGCGGTGCTGATCGAGGCCGAGCACACCTGCATGTCGATGCGCGGCGTCAAGAAGCAGGGATCGTCGACGGTGACGACCGTGTTCACCGGCGTCTTCCGCGACGACCCAATAGAACAGACGCATTTCTTCAACCTGCTCAGGGCGGCGCGTTAGAATGTCGGGCGACATCGAACGCGAGGAAGGGTCTTCGTTCCTGCCGAAATTCTCGGCCGACGGGCTCATCGCCTGCGTCACCGTCGACGCCGGCGACGGCGCCGTGCTGATGATCGCGCATATGAATGCGGAAGCGCTGGAAAAGACGCTGCAAACGGGCATCGTGCATTACTACTCGCGCTCGCGCGCAAAGCTGTGGCGCAAGGGCGATACGTCTGGGCAGGTGCAGAAGCTCGTCGACCTCAGGGTCGACTGCGATCAGGATGCGCTCGTCGCCCGGGTCGAGGTAGGCGGCGACGGCGGCGCCTGCCACACCGGCCGGCGATCCTGCTTCTACCGCAAGGTCGTTGCGACCCGCGACGGCCTAGGGCTCGAATTCGTGAATGCGTGACGGCGGGTTTCGCGCCGGAAGCGGCTAAGTTAAACTTTTCGTTGAAGAGAAATTGTAGACATTCGGTTTGTTCGCTAGCCTGGGAGGACTCCCGAGTTGGGCGGCTCGTCGAATTCGAGGCGCGGAGATGTCGTTCGCTTTCTTCCGTAAAGTGGAGGTCGACCGGGCCACGGGCGGCGCGGGGCGTACCCGCAAACGCATAGGCGTGGCGCTGGGCGCGGGAGTTGCGCGCGGCTGGGCGCACATTGGCGCGCTGCAGGAGCTGGAAGCGATTGGTGTCAGGCCCGAGGTGATCGTGGGGGTGTCGATCGGCGCGGTGGTCGGCGGCTGCTACGCCGCGGGCAAGCTCGGCGAGCTCGAGACCTTCGCCCGCTCGTTGACCCGGCGCGGCGTGTTCGGCTTCATCGACCTGTCGTTCAACGGCGGCGGACTCATCGGCGGCGACCGGCTGCGCCGACGGCTCGAGAGGGACCTCGGCGATACGCGCATCGAGGATCTGCCGCTGCGCTTTGCCGGCGTCGCCACCGAGATCGGCGCCGGGCACGAGATCTGGCTGAAGAGCGGCCCGCTGGTCGAGGCGATGCGGGCCTCCTACGCCCTTCCCGGCGTATTCGAGCCGGTCCGCATCGGCGGCCGCTGGTTGTTCGACGGCGCCATCGTCAACCCCGTGCCGGTGAGCGTCGCGCGTGCGCTGGGCGCCGAGCGCGTCATCGCGCTGGCGATCGGAACCGAGGGTTCCGGACGCGGCGCCACGCTCGCCGAGCCGGTCGCGCTGCTCCCCGAGCCCCGCGAGCCGGAGACGCCGGACCGAACGATGCTGAGGTCGATCCACGGCGCCGCACGCTGGATGCGCCGCGCCTGGGCGGTCGACGAGCGCCAGCCGCCCGGCATGGCGACAGTCATGGCCAACACGTTCAACATCGCGCAAGACCGCATCATGCGCTCGCGGCTGGCCGGCGATCCGCCCGATTACCTGCTGACGCTGAAGACCGGCCGCTTCGGCATCTTCGAATTCCACCGCGCCGCCGAGTTGATCGACTTCGGCCGCGCCGCCGTGCGCCGGGCGAGCGCCGAGATTCTGGAGCACTTGGAGATCGAGGCGGCGCGGTAGCTGCAATGCGGCATCCGCTATCATGACCCCGCAATCCGAATAGGGGCGTCCGCGTCCACGCCGACGCCTCGAGGCGAAACGTCGGCGTGAAGGGAACACGGCGAACTTGCAGCTTTTCGTCACTTCCCCGTCAGCCGATCCGCTTTTCGTTGCGCCTCGGAGAGCAAAGCGGGATAGAATTTCTCTTGCCTGGCCCGTCCGCGCACGCAGGCGAACCAGTCCCTGTCGCCCTTTTCCTCCGCCGCCGTGCTCTCGTCGAACGCCTTCTCGTCCGTCAGGCCGGAGGCGCGATAGGCGGCGCCGAATTTTTCCGCCGCCGCCTCGGCCTTGTCCCACACTGCCTTGCAGGCCGGGACGTTCTCGACTGTTGTCCCGGCGACGAAATCGGCCAGGTACACCCGCCCGCCCTCGCCGACCGCGACGACGACATGGTCCAGCGTCGAGGGCCCGATGTCCTGCGCCCAGCGGCCGAGCGCGGCGTAGGCGAAGTCGGCGCCGGGCTCGGCGATGTCGAGGTCGGCGGCGATCGAGAACGCGGCGTCCGAACCGATCGCGAACGTGTAGAACGGATTCGAGCGCAGCGCGGCGTCGATCGCGGCGGGAACGCGCTGGCTCGCGTCCGGGTCCGCGGCGCGTCGTTTCAGCCAGGCCTGCAGCAGCGGCTTCGTCGTCACGACGACGAAGGGGGCGTCATCCGCATTCCCCGCGGTGAACTCGAGGCCGTCGAGTTTGCCGAACCCGACCCCGGAGCCGAGCGTTTCCAGGTTGATTTTCGCCGGGCCCGGAAAGCCCGGGATCGCCACGGGGCCGATGATCTCGATCAGCCGCTTCCGCAGGTCGGCGAGCGCCGCGGCGTCGGCCGCGTCGACCTTCTCGCTGTTCCCATTGGCTTTCTCGAGCTTGGCGATGTTGGCGATCGCCGCGTCGCGCGCGGCCCCGTAGGCCTCCTCGGGCGACGCGGCGACGGCGCCGCCCGCCGAGGAGAACGCCAACGCCAGACCGAAAAGCGCCGCTGCCATTGGTCGCATCGCCCTGCCCCGCCCTATGCCGCCGAAGGCTCGAGACTTAGCAAATACGGGAGCGCCGCGCACGCGCCCGCGCTCGGGCTCGCCGGACCGCCGCTCGCTTCCGCGCTGTCGGCCCCGCCTTCGTCGCCAGCGCCCTCGGCTTGACCAGGATCATTGGCGCCGCGGGCGTGTCGATGTTCCCGTTCGCCACGCCGTCGAGCCTCGATCCACTCGCGAGCCTCAGGTTCTGCGACCTGTCCTCCAGCGATTCCACGCTCGGCGTGAGGCTCGTCGCGGTGGTGGCGTTGTTGCCGATCGCGCTCGCCGACAACGGCGTGGCGCGCGCGCGGATGTGGGGACCGGTGACGCCCGTTCACGCTCGGCTTGTTGAACTGACGGGCGGCGATGCTGTGGTACTTTGCGCCGATCCTCGGGGTCACCGCCGCGGCGGCGATCGGGGTCGTCAACGTCATGGGGGCGCCAGTTCCACGACGAGCTCGCCCAGAATGGAAGTCATGAAGCCAAACCTCCGAGGGTCGAAAACGCCGGGCGCCGAGACCGCCCAAAGCAAAGCCAAATCGAAGAGCGCCGCCGAGCTCATGAAATCGCCGCCCAGCGGCGCGGCGCGTTGGATTACCGCCGCCACCGCGTTCGCCGTCGTGCGCGGGCTCTCCGCCATAGCGTTCGCCTGGTTCGTCGCCGAAGCCTTGGACGCGCTGGTTTTTCCCGCCCATCGTCACGAAGGCCCGGCGCCCGTGACGCTCGCCGCGCTCGTCGTGCTCGCGGCGCTGAGGGCGGCATTGCTGCTCGCTTCCCGGCGCGCGGCCGGCCATGCTTCGCGCGCGGCGCGGCGCGCGCTGTTCGCGAGCCTCATGGAGAAAATCGAGGCGCTGGGTCCCGAGCGGCTCTCGGGGACTTCGACCGGCGATCTGGTCACCCGGCTCACCGACGGCGTCGCCGCGCTCGATCCCTATTGGCGGCGCTGGACGCCCGCCGCGACGCTCGCGGTTGCGCAGCCGCTCGCGGCGCTCGTCGTTCTCGCGCCCGTCGACTGGATTTCCGCCGCCATTCTCGCCGGCTCTCTGCCGTTGCTGTTCGCTGCCATGATTTTCGCCGGAATTGGCGCGAAGAGCGCGAGCGAGCGGCAATGGCGCACGCTGACCAAGCTCGGCGGCGAGCTGCTCGATGCGATCCAGGGCCTTCCCGACATCGCGCTGTTCAACGCCGCGCGGCGCGAAGCCGCCGCGGTGCGCCGCATCGCCGAGGCCTATCGCCGCGAGACGATGCGCGTGCTGCGCATCGCTTTCCTGTCTTCGCTGGCGCTGGAGTTCTTCGCCATGATCGCCATCGCCGCGCTCGCGATCGCGATCGGCTTCCGGCTGCTCGAGGGCGCGATGGACTTCCGCTACGGCCTGTTCGTGTTGCTCGTTGCGCCCGAGGTGTTCGCGCCGATCCGTGCGATGGGCAGTGAACGCCACGCCCGCATGGAGGCGGTCGCGGCGGCCGAGGGCCTGAGCGAGCTCGTCACCCGCCCCTCGCCGGCTCGCGGCGGGCGCACGCTCGACGCCGCAGGGCCGGCGGCGATCCGCTTCGACGCCGTGAGCTTCGCCTATCCCGACGGCGCCTTCGCGCTCCGGGACATCAGCTTCGAGATCCGCGCCGGCGAGCGCGTCGCGATCGTCGGCCCCAGCGGCGCGGGAAAAAGCACGCTGCTCGCGCTCATCGAGGGCTTCCTGGCGCCGACCTCGGGCGCGATATATATCGACGGGGCGCCGCTCGCCGATCTCGACCTCGCGCAGTGGCGCCGGCGCATCGCCTACCTGCCGCAATGTCCGCATGTGTTCGACGCCGATATCGACGAAAACGTCGCGCTCGGCCGCGACCCCGCGGGCTTCGATCCCGATCCCGTCGGCGCGGCGCTTCGCGCGGCGGGGCTCGAGACGGTGATCGCCCGCCTGCCCGAGGGGCGGCGCACTCGGCTCGCCGAGAACGGTAAGGGCCTCTCGGGCGGCGAGATCCAGCGCCTCGCGCTCGCCCGCGCCTTCTACGGCGGCGGCGGGCTGGTGCTGGTAGACGAGCCGACCGCGCATCTCGACGCCGAGACTGAGCGCTCGCTGGTCGAGCGCATCGCCGACTTCGCAGAAGGGCGGACCCTGATCCTGGTCGCCCACCGCCGCGCCAATCTCACGGCGGTGAACCGCGCGCTGACGTTGGAAAACGGGCGGCTCGTCGCTTCTCAGCCCGCGGCGGCATTCTTGGCTCTGGTCGAGGCGGAGGCGTCGTGATGCGAGGCTGGATGCGTCTCTATCCGCTCTATCGCCCCTATCTCGGCTGGCTCCTCATCTCCATTCTCGCCGCCGTGACCGCGGCGCTCGCGGGCGCCGGGCTGATGGCGGTCGCGGGCTGGTTCATCGCGGCGATGGCGGTCGCCGGCGCCACGACGCACGCGGTGAACACTTTCACCGCCTCGGCGCTGGTCCGGCTGTTCGCGATCCTGCGCGCCGGAGCGCGCTACGGCGAGCGCGTGATCGGCCACGAGGCGACGCTGCGGGTGGTGGTCGAGGCCCGCGCGTGGCTGTTTCAGCGGCTGGCGCCGCTGGCGCCGGCGGCGCTGCAGGACCTCAGCTCGGGCGAAGCCCTGACGCGGCTGAAGACCGACATCGATCGCCTGGAGACCCTGTTCCTGCGCGTGATCGCCCCGTTCGCGACCGCGGCCATCTCGACGACGGCGATCTTCGCGTTCGCTTATCTCTATGATCCTGCGCTGGCGCTGGTGTTCGCCGGGCTCGCGCTCGCCGCCGGGGTCGCGCTGCCGCTCGGCTTCGCCCCCCGCGCGCGGACGGCGACGGTCGTCGCGGCGCGGCTGCAAGGCGAACGGCGGTCGCGTCTGGTGGACGCCCTCGACGGGCTCGGCGAGCTCACGATGAGCGGGGCCTTCGGGCGACGGTTCGACGAGGCGGTCGACGCGTTCGACCGCCAGCTCGACTGGGAAGCGCGCGAGCAGGGCGTGGTCGAGATCTCCGAGGCGGCGCTCACGCTGGCGACCGATGTCGGGGTGATCGCGGCGCTGGCGATGGGCGCCATCGCCATCGGCGCCGGCGCGCTCGCTGTGTCCGACGCGACGATGCTGGTGCTGCTGGTCGCGGCCGGCTTCGAGCCGCTCGCCGCCCTGCCGGCGGCCTTCGCGGCGGCGCCTGCCGCGGCGGCTTCGCTCGATCGCATCCTGGAGCTCGCCGACCGCAGACCCGTGGTCGCCGATCCGGCGGCGCCGCTGCCGATGCCGCGCGGCTTCGCGCTCGCGCTCGAGGACGTCGGCTTCGCCTATCCGGGCGCGCCGAGGCCGGCGCTCGACGGCGTGACGCTCAATATCGCCGAAGGCGAGCGCGTGGCCTTCGTCGGCCCGAGCGGCGCCGGCAAGACGACGCTGACCGAGCTCCTCATCCGGGTGCGCGATCCGGTGAGCGGCGTCGTGCGGCTCGGCGGCGCGGCAGAGAACCGCCTGCCGCTCGAGGCGTTACGCTCGCGCTTCGCCGTCGCGCCGCAGTTCCCGCACCTGTTCGACCGCTCGCTCGCCGACAATCTCAGGCTCGGCCGGCCCGAGGCGACGGACGCCGAGCTCGCGCGCGCGCTCGAGGTCGTCGGGCTCGGATCGCTGGTCGCCGAGCTTCCTCGAGGCATCGATTCCGACATCGGGCCGCTCGGGGCGAAACTCTCGGTCGGGCAGGCGCGACGGGTCGCGGTGGCCCGGGCGCTGGTCTCGGACGCGCCGATCCTCGCGCTCGACGAGCCGACCGAAGGGCTCGACGCCGCGAGCGAGCGGCGCCTGATCGACGGCCTCATCGCCGAGACCGCGGGGCGGACGCTGATCCTGATCACCCACGGCGCCTATCCCGCTTCGCGTGTCGACGCGGCCTATGTCGTCGAAAACGGCAAGTTACGCGCCCGCGGCGAGGGCTAGCCGTCGCGAGTCGAGGCGCCGCCGCCGCGCCCGCCAGCGCGAGCGACGGCCCGTCTGCGGGCAATAGCGGTGACCAACGAGGTAACGAGAGTGGCGACAGTTCGGAAATTACGGGCGTGTCACCGAATTGCTCCAGGCGCGCCCGTCGCGCCGGCAACGACCGACCAGGGGGCCGCCGTTGGGCGCTTGGTTTTCTCCCCGTTCCGTCGCCGGGCTCGGCGAGCCCGGTTCCAGGAGCGTCACACCCACGGCCGCTCCTTGGCCGCCTTTTTCTCGTAGGCTTCGATCGCCGGCGCCTCGGCGAGCGTCAGGCCGATGTCGTCGAGGCCCTCGATGAGACAATGCTTGCGGAAGGCGTCGATCTCGAACTTGACGACGCCGCCGTCGGGGCCGCGAATCTCCTGGTTGACGAGGTCGACCGTTAGCGTGGCGTTGGCGCCGCGCTCGGCGTCGTCCATCAGCTTGGCGAGGTCTTCCGCCGGGACTTTGATCGGCAGAATGCCGTTCTTGAAGCAATTGTTGTAGAAAATGTCGGCGAACGAGGTCGAGACGATGCAGCGGATGCCGAAATCGAGCAGCGCCCAGGGCGCATGCTCGCGCGACGAGCCGCAGCCGAAATTGTCGCCGGCGACCAGGATCTGCGCCTTTCGATAGGCCGGCTGGTTGAGCACGAAATCGGGGTTCTCCGAGCCGTCGTCGCGATAGCGCATCTCCGAGAACAGGCCGACGCCGAGGCCGGTGCGCTTGATCGTCTTGAGGTATTGCTTCGGGATGATCATGTCGGTGTCGACGTTGTCGATCGCGAGCGGCGCCGCGACTCCCGTCAGCGTAGTGAATTTGTCCATCGCCTCGATCCCGTGGCCCTGATAAATGCGCTTCACGGGGCTCTAGCAAATGCGCGGGCCGCGGGCAAACGAGGCCGCGAGAAACCAATGGCCAAATTTTTCGACGCGCTCGACGGCGGCGCGCCATGACCGGCCTCCCTGTAGCCGGGGGCGCGAGCGCCGTGCTCACCATCGATGTTTCCGCGCTCGCGGCGAACTGGCGGTTCCTGCAGGAGCGAGCCGCCCCGGCGCGCGCGGCGGCGGTGATCAAGGCCAACGGCTACGGGCTCGGCCTCGAAAAGGTCGCGCAGGCGCTCCATGCCGCCGGCTGCCGCATGTTCTTCGTCGCCCACCCTGACGAAGGTCTTCGCGCCCGCGCGATCGTCGGCGGGGACGCCCGCATCTACGTGCTCAACGGCCTGCAGGCGACGTCCGATCCTCGCGACTACGCCGCTTGGAACCTCTCGCCGGTGATCGGCGCCGAGGAAGAACTCGCGCGCTGGCAGGCGTTCGACGCCAAGAAACCCTTTGCGCTGCATCTCGACACCGGCATGAACCGCTTGGGATTCGCCTCGCTCGAGACGCTGATGGCGGCGCTCGCGCGTCATGGCGGCGCCGGCGCCGATCTGCTGATGAGCCATTTCGTCTCCTCGGAACGGCCGGACGATCCGCTCAACGCCTTGCAGATCGCGCGTTTCGCTAACGCCCGCGCCGCGCTCCCCGGCATTCCCGCCGCGCTCGCAAATTCCTCCGGGATTTTCCTCGCGGGCGCTGAATGCGATTGGGTGCGGCCGGGCTATGCGCTCTACGGCGGCAATCCGACACCCGGCCGGCCGAACCCGATGCAGACGGTGGTCACGCTCGATGTCGTCGTGCAGCAGACGCGCTGGATCGAGGCGGGCGAAAGCTGCGGCTACAACAGCCAATGGACGGCGCGCCGGCCGACGCGGCTCGCCACCCTGCTCGCCGGCTACGCCGACGGTCTTCCGCGCGGCGCGGGCGCAACCGACTCGAGAGCGGGCGCCTGCGTCATCATCGCCGGCCGCGCCTGCCCGCTGGTCGGCCGGGTGTCGATGGACCTCACCATCGCCGACGTCACCGACGTCCCCAAAGTCGGACTGGGCGCGTGGGCGCGGTTTTTTGGCCCCGACGCGCCGCTCGATGATTTCGCGGCAGCGTCGGGCACGATCGGCTACAACGTGCTGACGAGCCTCGGGCCAAGATATGAACGCGTCATCGTCAGCTGAGGTTGTGGCCGGGGCAAATTCGCCGGGGCGCGATTCTGTAGCCGAGGTCGTTGACCTCGGTCGGCGCGTAAGCGCCTCATCCTCACACGAGTCTTCCAAGCGGAGGCAGCGAGGTCAGCGACCTCGCCTACAATGCCGCCCGGGAATCTGCCCCGGTTAGCTGAGGCTCACGTCAGCAGCGCCTGCCGCTCCGTCATTTTCGCGCGCACCGCCTCGATTGCCGCCTCGATCCGATCGGCCTCGCCGAGCATCGCCGCGTAGCCGCGACCTTCGACGCGCTCGCTGAGGACATGGGCGAGCTCCACGAGCTGGATGTCCTGTTCCGACAGCCGTTTCAGCGTGTCGGCCTCGTTTCTGTAGCGGCGTGTCATGAAGTCGTCGCCCGGCGCGGGCGCCTGGGCGATCGCGCCATCGACGGCGCTCACCGCCGCCGCGAGTTGTTCCAGGCGCCTGGCGTCGGCCTGCGCTTCGGCCGGCGGGAACGGTTGTGAACGGCTCGGCGGCGGAAATTTTTCCCGGCGATAGCGCGCCTCGGCCTCGCTCAGCGCCTTGCGGGCGCGCTGCAATTGATCGGATGCGATGCGGCGCACCCGCTGGTCGTCCTCGCGCAGCTGGTTCTCCAGGCGATAGTAATTGTAACCATAGCCGTAGAACAGGTTGACCGCGAACCGGCGCAAGGCTTCCGCGGCTTGGTCCAAATCGACTCCGCTCACTTCGAGACTCCCACTTCCGGGCCCAGCGGATAGAAGCCGGTCGGCTGGCCGCCGATGAAGAACGGCACCCCCGCGGCGGCGTTGGGGGCGGAGACCAGCCCCTTGTCCGCCATCTTGAGCGCCAGATAATAGCGCACCGACTCGATCGGCGTCAGCCCCAGCGCCTGCAGCGAGATCAGCTCGCGCATGCGTTCGTCGCGCGGCATGATCAGCACCTTGAGATCGTTGAGCATGATGCCGTAGACCTTGAGGAAATCGGTGAGATGGCCCTTCACCGCCTCGCGCACCTCGCTGATGCGCTCGTTGATGTGCTCGAGCTTCGTCACCTGGATGATCTGGTTGATCGCCTGCTCGATGGCGGGGCCGGCGTAATCGGCCACTTCCTGGGTGTCGATCGCCGTGCCCGAGAACGGCATGTGGGTGATGAGGTCCAGCGCCTCGGCCTTGCTGTCGACGTGGATGTAATAGTCGACGACATAGGACACTTCGGCCATCTCCGCCGAGGTGGCGATGCCGGAATTGCGCACCAGGAGCTTCGAGCGGTTGATGTAGATGACCTCGTAGACCCAGGGCGAGGCGCCGCCGAAGAAGCCCTGGGCGATCGAGCCGATCAGCGGCTTGTCCGGCGTCACCAGCGCATATTGCCCGGTTTCATAAACATTGAGCACCGCGCCGCGCGACTTGAGGACGCAGAAGTGGTTGCTCTCCACCGTGAGCAGCGAGCCCGACACGATGCTCTCGTCGACGATCTTCATCGCCAGCGTGCGCGTTCCCAGCGCATCCGTGCCGTCGTTGCGCAGGGATGTGATGACTTGACGGGTGATAGCCAATTGTCGTCTCCTCGAACGCCGCGGCGCGGCAAAGTCGGCCCTGGGACTCGGGCCTCAGCGGGGCGAGCATAGGCCCGGACCGTAAATGGTTCGGTAGATCGCCGCGATGGAATCGCGCTCGGCGCGGCTCGAGACCTGGGGCGCGCCGTCCGAGGCCGGCGGCCGCGGATCGGCCTCCGCGAGCGTTTCGG
>JBKQKS010000296.1:0-7872 GCA_052147395.1 Roseiarcus sp. | reverse complement strand
CCCCGCCGCCCTTGTCGGCTGGGTCGGCCGGCCTCGACGCGGCCGGCTACCAATATCGCGGCGCCTTACCGCCTTTGCGCCAACATAACTCGCGCTAAGAGCGAAATTATACACCCTCGCCGGAGGGCCAACCCTGGAACGTCCGGGCGACGACGGCGCGCCGGCGCCTGCCGCGAACAGCCGTCGCAGGAATCTGAACTCCGGCTTCGCAGCGCTTCCGCCGGTCCTCTCATCGGCGCAATATGGCGCCAAGCGCCGGATTGACGCCCCTCGCCGAAGCTCGAAAGGAAACGCGCATGCAATATGTCACCCTTGGCGATACGACGATGCACGTGGAAGCGGCGCCGAGAGACGGCGGACCGACTGTCGTGTTCATCAACTCGCTGGGCTCGGACCTGCGCATCTGGGACGACGTCGCCGCGGCGCTCGGCGCGGCGGGCGTCGGCGCGTTGCGCTACGATCTGCGCGGTCACGGGCTCTCGGACCTCGGGACGCCGCCGAAGACCCTCATGGACCATGCCGCCGATCTCGCGGGGATTCTCGATGCGGTCGGGCTCGCCAGGGCGACGATCTGCGCCGTATCGGTCGGCGGCGCCATCGCGCTCGGGCTCGCCGACGCGTATCCGGAAAGAATCGAGCGCCTCGTGCTCTGCTGCACCGGCGCCAAGATGGGAACTGAGGAGGCGTGGAATCAGCGCATCGCCGCCGTCGAGCGCGACGGCGTCGCCGCGGTCGCCGAGGGCGTGCTGCAGCGCTGGTTCCCGCCGGACGATTACGCCAGGGGCGGCGGCGCGGTGGCGCTGTGCCGCAACATGCTCGTCAACACATCGCGCGCCGGCTATGCCGCGACCTGTGTCGCGCTGCGCGATTCGGACCTCACCGAGGCGGCCAAGCGCGTAAAGGCGCCGGCGCTGGTGATCGGCTGCGAGTTCGACGGCTCGACGCCGCCGGATTCCGTGCGCGAATTCGCTCGCCTCGTGCCCGGCGCCGAATTCCATTTCATCGCCGGCGCCGGCCATCTGCCGTCGGTGCAGCAGCCGGCGGCGCTGACGGCGGAGATTCTCGCGTTTCTCGGCCGTTAAACCGGAAGCGGCGCCTGTCGGCGCCGTTTCGTCGCGGGGATCAGTAGCGGCGCACGAGCGGCTCGGGCGGGGGCGGCGAGGCGTTCTCGAGCGTCCAGATCAGGCCGATGCGGAAGTCGTTGGAGGCGAGCTTGTCGACGGCGAGCTGGTAGGGCTGGCAGTTGAAGTAGGTGGCGCCAGTGCCGCTCAGGCAATGCGACCCGCCGGATTTGACGCTGCCGTAATCGAGGTACCGGTAGCCGAGCTCGAGCTTCAGATTCGGAGTGACGTTGAAGTCGAGGCCGGCCATCAGCGCCCAGGCGAAGTTGGTCGAAGAACCGTTGTCGAGATACCCGCCCGTTGGGAAGGGGCCGGGGGTGTAGGTGTCGCCAATATCGGTTGCGCCGAACATCTTGTTGTACGCCACGCCGACGCCGCCGCCGACATAGGGCGTGACGCCCAACCAAGTGCCCAAGTCCGCATAGCCGTTGAGCATCGCGATGTAGGAGCTCACGTTGGCCTGGTAGTGGTCGGCGAACTGGTAGTTGTGGGTCGGGTCGTCTACAACCTCGAGCCCGGAGAAAGTCGCGCCGCCGCGCAATTCGCCGGTGACGTCGGCGCGGAAAATGTTGTTGAACCTGTAGCCGACGCCGACGTCGCCGATGCCCGACTGGGAGAGCGCCGGATTGAAATAGCCCTCGGTCGCGGACGCCGAGAGGAAGCCGGAGGCGACGCCGGTGGCGAGCGCGTCCGGCGTCGTCGTGAAACTCGGCGGCGAGTTCACGCCCACGCCGACGTCGCCACGCAGATACCAGCCGGAGAAGTCGCCGGTGTTGTCCGCGGGCGGCAGAGGCTCGAGCCGCGGCGCGGGCGGCAGGAGATCGGCAGCATAGGAGGCCGTGGTCAGGGCGAAGACCGCGACGCTAGCCAGTGTTAGGGCCATCGATCTGGCCATGGCAGTTCCCCTTCATTGCTAGGACGCCGCCGGGAAAGCGGCGCGTCAAATCACCGAAGAGGAAAATGCCAGCAAACATTTAATGCCAGTTTAACCCTAACGAAGATGGTGAATCCCGCTTCTCGCTCGAGGATTCGTCAACGTCCGCACGCCGCGAGCGGCGCGATCTGCCGCCCGGCGGCGTCGAAGTTGCCGGGGTCGAGCCAGCGCTCCAACGCGGCCTCGCGCGCCGGCCATTCGCTGTCCAGGATCGAATACCAGGCCGTGTCGCGGTTGCGGCCCTTGACGATCATGTGCTGACGAAACACGCCCTCGAACCTGAAGCCGTAGCGTTCGGCCGCTCGCCGCGAGCGCGCGTTGAGATCGTTGCACTTCCACTCGTAGCGCCGGAAGCCGAGCGTATCGAAGACATGGCGGGCGAACAAATACTGCGCCTCGGTGGCGGCGACGGTGCGTTGCAGAAGCGGCGAATAGAGGATGTTGCCGACCTCGACGACCCGATGCCCGAGATCGACGCGCATCAGCGTCTGATAGCCGACGGCGCGCCCTGTCTGTTTGTCGATGACGGCGAAGAACAACGGGTCGCGGGAGCCCGCTTTGGCGGCGAGGCTGTCGAGGAAGGCTTCGCGCGTCGCGAACGGCCCGTCGCCCATGTAGGTCCAGAGCTCGTCGCAGCCGCGCGTCGCCTCGAACAGGTCGCCGCCATGCGCGGCCGGATCGAGCGGAACCAGCCGCGCCGCTCGGCCTTCGAGGACGACGCGCTCGGGCGGCCGCACGGGATGGGCGTCGACGATGGGACCGATGGCGAAATCGGAAGCGGCGGTCATGAGCGGCTCTCCCGTTGATTGTTCTCAGTCGTTGCGGCAGGGTTCGGCGGCCCGATGAACCCGCATATCCCTGCTACGCCGCGCCGGCGAGAAAAAGAAGGACCGACATGACCGATATCGACGCCCTGGTCGTCGGCGCCGGCGTCGTCGGGCTGGCGGTCGCGCGCGAGCTCGCGCTCAGCGGACGCAGCGTCATTGTTGTCGAGGCCGGGCGGCTCATCGGCGCCGAAACCTCGTCGCGCAACAGCGAGGTCATTCATTCCGGCATCTATTATCCCCAGGGCAGCCTGAAGGCGAAGGCGTGCGTCGCGGGACGACGCCGGCTTTACGACTATTGCGACCAGCACGGCGTCAGCTACTCTCGATGCGGCAAGCTCGTCGTCGCCGCCGACGAAAGCGAACGCGCTGCGATCGAGGCGCTGGCGCTGAACGGCGCGGCCAATGGCGTCGACGACCTGGAGATGCTCTCAGGCCACGACGCCAGGCGCCTGGAGCCGGCGCTTCGTTGCGTCGGGGCCTTGCTTTCGCCCTCGACCGGCATCCTCGACAGCCACGGCTACATGCTCGCCTTGCAAGGCGACGCCGAGGCGCATGGCGCGGCAATAGCCTTCGGCGCCCCGTTTCTCGGCGCCCGTATCGAAGACGACGGCATTTCCGTCGAGACCGGCGGCGCCGAGCCGACGAGGCTGAAGACCGCGGCGCTGATCAACTGCGCCGGGCTGCACGCCTCCCGTGTGGCGTGGGCGATCGAGGGACTCGATGGCGCCCACGTGCCTCGAACGCTCTATGCCAAGGGCAATTATTTCGCCTTGCAGGGCCGCGCGCCGTTTCGGCGGCTCATCTACCCCGCCCCGCATACCCACGGGCTCGGCGTGCACCTGACGTTCGATCTCGCCGGCCAGGCGCGTTTCGGGTCGGATGTCGAGTGGGTCGAATCCATCGGCTACGATGTCGATCCCCGGCGCGCAGAGGGCTTCTCGGACGCCATCCGCAAGTATTGGCCGGGCTTGCCTGAAAACGCCTTGACGGCCGCCTACTCGGGCATTCGCCCGAAAATCGGCGGGCCATCGGACGCTGCCGCCGATTTCCGCATCGACGGCCCGCAGCGCCACGGCGTTTCCGGCCTGGTGAACCTGTTCGGCATCGAGAGCCCGGGACTGACGGCGTCGCTGGCGATTGCCGAACAGGCCGTCGGGGCCCTCTGATTCCTCAGGTGTCGAAGCTGTCGTCGGACCCCATGCTGGAGCTGTTGTCCCAGCCGCCGTTGTCCGCCGCGTCCTGGGCGTAGTTCTGGTCCTGGCTCCGCCGCACGTCGTCATCGCCCTGCGCCACGTCCTGGGCATTCATCGCGCCGGGATCGGGCGAATCACTATAGTAATTGTTGACGACCTCCCGTGGCGCGGCGAATCCGGGGTCCACCACTCCGTGGCCGCCGAACAGGCCGCCGCTGCGGCCGCTGAACAGGCTTTCCACTGCATTTGCGAGCACCATGCCGCCGGCGACGCCGGTCGCGGTGCGCAGCGCGCTGGAGAGGAAGCCGCCGGTCGACGGCGCCGCGCCCCAGGGGCCGGGTTGCGGCGGCGGCGCATATGGCTGTTGCGGCGCGTATTGCGGCGGCGGCGGCGCGTTGGCGCCGCGCTGATAGGCGCTGGCGTCGTAAGCGGCGCCCGGGCGCTGCTGCGGCTGCGGCGGCGGGGGCGGCGCCCCGAACAGGCTGCGTCCCAATCCGCCGAGGAAGCTCGTCTCCGGCTGCGGGGCGGCCTTGTCCTGCGCCTCGAGTTCGCTGATTCGCTGCGTCGCCGCCTCGAGCGCGTGCTGCTGCACGAGCACGGTCTGCGCGAGCACATAGGGCGTCTGCGGAATGCCGCGCACGGCGTCGTTGATGAAGGCCTCGGCCTGAGGGTCGCGCGCCCCGGTCGACGTCGAGCGGATCCGCTCGAACAGGTCGGCGAGCATCTGGCGTTCTTCGGGAGTCATGAAATTCTCCTCTCGGGGCGCGATTGGCCCCGCGCGCCGGCATATGGGCGCGTCATGCCGCCGTTCCAAGACCCCTGGATGGAGTTGAGGGCGACGAAAGCGCGCTTTCGCGCCGGCTTTACTCTAGAACGAGTTTCGCGTAGGCCAAGCCCGCACTGGGCCCCGGTCGCCGTTGTGGCGCAGCCGGGGTTTTTCCTAAAAAGCGCGGCTCGGACGGACTTTGATGGCGAATGTCGTGGTGGTCGGCGCGCAATGGGGCGACGAGGGCAAGGGCAAGATCGTCGACTGGCTGTCGGTCAACGCCGACATCATCGTGCGTTTCCAGGGCGGCCACAACGCCGGCCACACGCTCGTCATCGGCGAAAAAGTCTTCAAGCTGGCGCTGTTGCCCTCGGGGATCGTACGCCCCGGCAAGCTCGCGGTGATCGGCAACGGCGTCGTGCTCGACCCCTACCATCTCGTCAAAGAGATCGCTGATGTGCGCGCCCAGGGGGTCGAGGTCACGCCCGACAACCTCAAGATCGCCGAGAACGTCCCGCTGATTCTATCCATCTATCACGACCTCGACGGCCATCGCGAAGGCGGCGCCAGCGCCAGCCACGCCATCGGCACCACCCGGCGCGGCATTGGCCCGGCCTATGAGGACAAAGTCGGCCGCCGCGCCATCCACCTGATGGATCTCGCCGAACCGCAATCGCTCGACGACAAGATCGCGCGCCTGCTAATGCACCACGAGCCGTTGTGGCGCGGCATGGGCCTCGAGCCGCCGAAGGCCGAAGCGATCAAGCAGGAGCTCATCGACATCGCGCCGCAGGTGCTGCCCTACATGGCGCCGACCTTCGACCTCCTCGATCGTGCGCGCCGCTCGGGCAAGCGCATCCTGTTCGAGGGTGCGCAGGGGGCGCTGCTCGACATCGACCATGGCACCTACCCGTACGTGACGTCCTCCAACACGGTCGCCGCCAACGCGGCCACCGGATCCGGCCTCGGGCCGCGCGCCATCGGCTACGTGCTCGGCATCGCGAAGGCCTATACGACCCGGGTCGGCGGCGGCCCGTTTCCCACCGAGGTCACCGACGAGATCGGCGCGGAAATCGGCAAGCGCGGCCGCGAATTCGGCACCAACACCGGGCGCCCGCGCCGCTGCGGCTGGTTCGACGCGGTGTTGATGCGCCAAACGGTCAAGACTTCCGGCATCGACGGCATCGCGCTCACCAAGCTCGACGTGCTCGACGGCTTCGACGAGCTCGAGGTGGCGACGCAATATCGGCTCGACGGCAAGGGAATCGACTATCTCCCTGCCTCGCAATCGGCGCACGCGCGCATCGAGCCGGTCTACGAAAAGATCGAAGGCTGGAAGGACTCGACCGCTGGCGCGCGCTCCTGGGCCGACCTGCCGGCGCAGGCGATCAAATAGGTGCGTCGGATCGAGGAACTGATCGGTTGCTCCGCCGCAGTGCTGTCAACGAGCCCGGAGCGCGAGGACACCATCCTCATGCAAAACCCGTTTGAAGCTTAAGATGAAACTTTAGAGAGCCAAGCGTACACTTAAGACATGGCCGACTATCATCCGCTTATCGCCCGCGCCGTAGAGGGCCTCGACAATAGCACCGGCGAAGCTCGCCGGGCGCTGTATGAGCGAGCGCGTGCAGCGTTGGTCTCGCAGTTGCGATCGATCGAGCCGGCGCTCTCCGAGGCGGACATCACGCGCGAACGCCTGGCGCTCGAAGACGCGATCCGAAGGGTCGAGGCCGAGAGTGTCCGCAAGGCACGCACCGAGCGCCCAGCGGTGCCGCCGCGTCCGATCCCGCCCGCCGCGAGACCGCCGGCTGCAGCCGCCGCGCCGGTTCCGCCGCGCCGCGAGCGCCCGAGCCCGGCATTGGGCAATGTGCCGTCCGCGCCACGTCCTGAAATCGGACGGCCGGCGCCGCCGCGCGCCGAACCGCCGCCGTTAGGGATGCGAAGCGATGCAGTTGCCGACGATACACCGCGGCCGGCGACGCAAGAAAGCGCGCGGAGCCGGCTATTGAATGCGCGGACCTCGCCGATCTCCCGCGAAGGGTTCCGGGGTTTTCGCGACGTCGTCAACGAGGTTGACGATCTGGGCGCCGCGTCCGCCAAGTCGGCGCAATCGGCGCGCGACACGCGTGACTCGTATGGAGCCGCGTCGGCGCCACGATTTTCCGATGACGACGAGCTGCCGCCGGTGCACGACCGATTGGAGCCGGCCTTCGACGACGATGAAGCGGCGAGTCTCGACGACGAGGCGCCGCACGCACGCGCGCTCGAGCCCTCTTACGACTTAGAGGACGACGAGCAGCCGGAATCGCCGAATTTTGCGCGGACCCATGCGCCGCGCGCCCGGGGGCCGGAAGAGCACTACCGGGAGCCGCGCCCGCCGCGTTCCTATCGCGGCCTCGCCAAGCTTGCCGTCGTCCTGATCGTACTCGCCGGTCTTACCGCCACGATCTCATGGCAGTGGTCCAACATCACCGGCCTTTATGACTTTATCTCACACATGAGATCGCGACCGACGCAGACGGCACAAGCCCCCGCGGCGCAGCCTAAACTCTCCGGGCGCGTGCCGCAGGAGCAATTGCCCGGACAACAAGCGCCGGCCGCCGGCACGACCACCGATCAAAATGCGCCTGCTGTCGCGCAGCGAGTCGTACTCTACGAGGAGGATTCGAATAACCCGCAGGGCAGGCAGTTTGTCGGCTCCGCCACCTGGCGAACCGAAACCGTTTCGCCCGGCAGCGGGCTTGCGCCTGAGCTTGAAGTGCGAGCGGACGTCACGATCCCGGAGCGAAACATGACCGTGACTTGGACGCTTCGCCGCAATACCGATCAGGCCCTGCCGGCAAGCCACACGATCGAAATCATGTTCAACCTGCCGCCGGATTTTCCCGGCGGCGGCATTGCCAATGTGCCCGGCGTCTTGATGAAGGATTCCGAGCAGGCGCGCGGCGTGCCGCTTGCCGGCCTTGCGGTCAAAGTCACCAACGGCTTTTTCCTGATCGGCCTGTCCGCCGTCGACGCCGACGTGCAGCGC
>JBKQKS010000295.1:0-19657 GCA_052147395.1 Roseiarcus sp. | reverse complement strand
GTCGGCGACATCGAGCGTGCTGCCGTCGAGGCTGACCAATCGCCAGTGTTTGAACCAGGCGCCTTTGGTCGCCGGCGTCGCGATCGGCCCTACCGTCTCGTCGTGCAGGCGGCGCATCACCTCGCCGCCGAGCCGCGAGCGAGCTTGTGAAATGCCCGACTTTCCCGTCGCCGCGAGCGGCGCCGGGCGGTCTTTCAGCCACTGGAGGCCTTCCAACAAAAACCGCAATACTTCTCGGCACGAGGCATTCATGAACAGCGCGAGCGCGATGACATAGTACACCACGACATGAGCGGGCAGTTCACGTTGGCGGACGCTCGCCTTGCCCGTTTCGGCCAACACCTCGTGAACTTTCGCGATCGGGAACGTCTTGGCGATGACGCCAAGGCTGATGAAATCCGAGGTCCGCCTCCCCGACCCCAACGTCGCCGCCGTCCGAGCCATCGATCCCTGCCACCCGATTCGAAAGGCCCCAGGCTCGGAGAACATGGCTAATAAGCAGTTAACATATTGGTAAGTGAACGGTATTGGGTTTAGAGCGCGATCCGCGGAGGGTCGCCGATGAACCGGACAACGTGGCTACAGGAACGCAGGATGTTGAAGTTCAGGGACGTGCTGAGCCGTTGGGAGGCTTCGGAATTGTCAGCGTTGGAGGCTTCGGAGCTTTTGGGGATGTCGGAGCGGCAATTCCGGCGCTATCGGGGGCGCTTCGAGGATCAGGGCGAGGCCGGCTTGCTGGATCGGCGGCTCGGGAAGGCCTCGCCCCGCCGGGTTCTAAGAGAGCGATCGGCAGCGGATGCTGGATTTGTACCGGGAGATGTATCCGGGCTGGGACGTCCGGCATTTTCACGAGCGGTTGCGCAGCCATCATGGGTTTTCGTGGGGCTACAGCTGGACGAAGACGCAGCTGCAGCAAGCGGGATTTGTCGAGCGCACAGGCAAACGCGGTCCGCACAGGCGCAAACGCGAGCGCAAACCGTATGCGGGGATGATGCGGCGCCAAGACGGTTCGCGCGCGCATTGGCTGGTGGGCGCGCCGCCGTTGGACCTGATCGTGACGATGGATGACGCGACGAGCGAGATCTACTCGGCGTTTCTAGTTGAAGAGGAGGGGACGGACTCCCAATGCCTGGCTGAGGGAGGTCTGGCTCCCCGCGCACAACGCGCGCTTCGCCGTGAAGCCGGCGTTTCCCGACGACGGCTTCGTTCCGGTCGCCGACAGGAGCGTGCTCGTGGAGACGCTGTGCCGTCACGAGGAGCGGGTCGTGGCGCGCGACAATACGGTGGCCTTCGAGAGCAAGCGCCTGCAACTGCCCGAAAGCCCGCTGCGCCATCATTGGGTCGGGGCCAAGGTCAAATCCACGCCTATCCCGATGCCGGCCTCGCGATCTTCCACGGTCCGCGGCTTCTGGCCCGTTACGACGTCGACGGTCGGCTCGAGCCTGGCCGCGCCCGCCCCGCGGTAACGGACCCCAGCCCAGCCGGGTACAGGCGAGCCCTGGTGATGGACGCTCAGGCCCAAAGCCCCAGACGCCGCTTCGCAACGCCAAGCCGGATAGTCGCAGGCCGTCAAAAGCTTCGCAGGCGCCCTCATGAACCCGGTTTTGTCCACTCTGCCCACAGGAACCTCCCACGCGCGCCGCTGCGCCAGACACTCCGGTCGCTGGCGCCGCGCGCGGGTCCCTCCTATGGACAGCCTGGACAAACCCTAACCAAGCGTCACACCAACAACCCCGGACCGACGCATAACCCGCTTCCGCCCGGTCCTCCGCAAACCCAGAAAGCGGACATCTCACGTGCTACAATTCCGGACAACTTGAAAAGCTAGCGACAGGTCGCTCGCGCCGGCGGCTAGACCTCGGCGGGACGGCCGACGATGGCGATGCTGAGCGCGCCGTCGCCGAACAGGCGCTCCGCAGTGCGCCGCGCGTCGGCCATCGTCACCGCGGCGACGCGCCGGTTGCGCTCGACGAGCCAATCGACGCCGTAGCCGTCGAGCTGGATGTGCACCAACTGCTGCGCGATCTTGGTCGAGGTGTCGAAGCGCAAGGGATAGGACCCGATCAGGTACTTCTTGCCTTTTTCGAGTTCCTCTTCGCCCAAGTTTCCGTGGGCGAGGTCGAGGACCTCGGACTGGATCACTTGCAGCGATTCGTGCGCGCGCTCGTTCTTGGTCGTGGCGCCGCCGTAGAGATAGCTGGCGTGGTCGAAGGTCGCGATCGAGGCCGAGACCGAATAGGCGAGGCCGCGCTTCTCGCGCACCTCGCGGAACAGCCGCGAGGACAGGCCCGTGCCGCCGCCGAGCACATGGGCGATGACGAGGCTCGCCATGTAGTCGGGATCGTGGCGCTCCAGCGCCGGCCGGCCGAAGCGGATCGTCGATTGCGGCACGTCGAGGTCGACAACCTCGGCGCCGCCGAGCCCGCCGAAGGGCGCCCGTTCGATGGCGGCCGCAGGAGGGCTGATCGCCAGATCGGCGAACAGATCGTCCGCCAACTTTTCCGCGCGGGTCGGATCGATTGCGCCGACGATGGCGATCGCGAGTTTTTCGCGCGACAACATCTGCCGGTGCAGCGGCTGCAGATCGCCGCAGTTCAGCGCCGCCAGGGTGTCGATCTCGCCTTCGCTCGAGCGCGCGTAAGGGTGGCTGCCGAACACCCGGCCGCGCCACGCCTTGCTCGCCATATGCGCCGGGTCCTTGGCCTCGTGGCGCAGCCGCGCGTTCATCTGTTCGCGCACGCGCTCGAACGGCTCGTCGTCGAAGCGCGGCGCGTTGACCGCCATGCTGGTGAGCTCGCCGGCGCGGGCGAGATGGCGCGCGAGCGTGCGCATCCGGCCGCTCACATAGTCGCGCTCGGCGTGGAACGAGAGCTCGATCGCCTTCTCGTCGAGCGCGCGCTGGAACGCCTGATGGTCGAGGTCGCCGGCGCCCTCGTCGAGAAGGCCGGCGAGCATCGTCGCCGCCCCTGCCTTGCCCTCGGGATCGCGCGCCGCGCCGCCGCGGAAGGCGAATTCCAGCGCCACGATCGGCACGGCGTGATCCTCGACCAGCCAGGCGCGGACGCCGCGCGGCGTGACGATCTCGCGAACATTGACCGCGCTCTCCGCGGTTTCGGCGACATGCTTGTTCATGGGCGTTTCCTCGAGGATCGCGCTTCAGGCGGCGGCGTCTTCGGGCGGCAACAGAAAGCCGACGACCGCGCGCCGCTTGTCGAGCCAAGCGCGGGCCGCCGCTTTCACCGCTTCGGCGGTCGTCGCCTCGATCTTGTCGGGCCAGGCCTGGATGTAGGCGATCGTCTGCCCGGTCGCGAGGGAGGAGCCGTACCAGCGCGCGAGCGCGACCTGGCTGTCTTGTGCATAGATCGCCTCGGCGACGAGCCGCGTCTTGGCGCGCTCCAGAACCTCGGCCTCCAGCGGCTCGGCGAGGAATTTCGCCAGCACGCGATCGACCGCGGCGTCCAGTTCGGGCAGCGATACGCCCGGCGCCGGCATGCCGTAGAGATAGAAGCGGGTGTCGTCGAGCGCCGCGCCCATGTAATAGGCGCCAATCGCGACCGCCTGTTTGCGCTCGAGCACCAGCTCGCGATAGAGCAGGCTCGTCTGCCCGCCGCCGAGCAAATGCGCGAGCAGCTCGAGCGCTTCGGTCTCGCCGGGCGCGCCGGTAGCGTGCGAGGCGACGATGTAGCAGCGCTGCCAGCTCGGCTGCTCCACTTTTTCGTCGTTGACGGTGACGAGGCGCCGGGCGACATGCGCGGGCTCGCGCGGGCGAACACGTTTCGGCGCCTCGCCGCGCGCGGGGATGCTGCCGTAGTGCTCGCGCGCCAGCGCCAGCGCGTCCTCGGGCTCGACATCGCCGGCGACGATCAGGATCGCGTTCTCGGGCGTATAGAAGCGGCGGTAATAGGCGAGCGCGTCCTCGCGGGTGAGACCCTCGATCTCGTGGCCCCAGCCGATGATCGGCGCGCCGTAGGGATGGTGGGTGAACAAGGCCGCCTGCACCGCCTCGCTGAGCTGCGCGCCGGGGTCGGCGTCGCAGTGCATGCGCCGCTCCTCGAGCACGACGTCGCGCTCGGGGGCGACGATTTCGTCGGTCAGCCTCAGGCCGGTCATGCGGTCGGCCTCGAAGGCCATCATCTCGCCGAGATGCTGCTTGGCGACGCGCTGGTAGTAGGCGGTGTAATCGTAGCTGGTGAAGGCGTTCTCCTGGCCGCCGATCTCGGCGACCGCCTCGGAAAAGGCGCCTTTGGGATGGCTGTCGGTACCCTTGAACATCAAATGTTCGAGAAAATGGGCGATGCCCGACTTGCCGAGCGGATCGTCCGCCGAACCGTTGCGATACCAGATCATGTGGGTGACGACCGGTGCGCGGCGGTCGGGGATGACGACGACTGCGAGCCCATTGTCGAGCTTTTCGTCGAAGACACGGGCGTCTGGGCTGGGGTTCGTCGTCATCACGGCGTCGCGTTTCCTTGCAAACTCGGGCTAGGCGCAGAAACTCCCATATAGGACGCTCGGTGGCGTTTAGCCAAGGTTCGAACGCAGGAATCGGCGCGCGCCGTCAGCTTCCCGGGCGCGCCGCGAACCGCAGCAGGGTCAGCCGCGTATCGCCGTAAGTGCGCGCGTCGAGCGTCTCGAAGTTTTCGGGCGCGGCGACCTTGGCTTCCGCCGCCTCTTCGACGACTGCGATCGCCTCCGCCGCGAGCCAGCCGCCGCGGGCGAGCGCTTCGAGCGCGGACAGCGCAAAATTCTCACCGTAGGGCGGGTCGAGGAAGGCGAGAGTGAAGGGCGGACCCGCGG
The DNA here is from genome assembly GCA_052147395.1 of Roseiarcus sp. Lineage (GTDB taxonomy): Bacteria > Pseudomonadota > Alphaproteobacteria > Rhizobiales > Beijerinckiaceae > Roseiarcus. The sequence goes on along the minus strand of JBKQKS010000295.1, from coordinate 14,860 downwards.
GCGCCTTGCCGAGCTTCGTCGCATCGGCCCGCCAGATGCGCGTGACGCCGCCGAGCGCCAGCGCTTCGACGTTGGCCCGGAGCAAGGCGCGCGCGTCAGGGCCGTTGTCGATGAACAGCGCCGTCGAGGCGCCGCGCGAAATCGCCTCCAGACCCAGCGCGCCCGTCCCGGCGAACAAGTCGACCACGCGAGCGTTGATCAGCGTCTCGGGGTAGCGGTGGGTCAGGATGTCGAACATCGATTCGCGCAACCGGTCCGCGGTGGGCCGAATGGCGCGGGTCGCAGGGGCGTGGAGGGCGCGGCCTTTGAGCCGGCCGCCGACGATGCGCATCGCTCAGCGCTTTTTCGCCGGCCGTCCGCCGGACGGCTTTCCGCGCGGCGGACGGTCTGGACCGCTGGGCTTGCGCCCTGAAGGCCCTTCGCGCTGCGATCGCGGCTTTTCGCGGCGCGCCTCGAAGCCGCCGGCGCGCGCGTCGCTGCCGCCGAAACGCGATCGTTTCGGGCGCTCGCCGAACGGCTTTTCGCTCCGCGCCGTGCGGCCAGTGGGCGCGCGCCCCGTGCCGGATCGCGGCTTTTCACGGCGCTCGTCGGAGCCTCGCTCGCCGTGCTCGCCGGCGGAACGGCTAGAGCGGGCGTCACCGTCGCCGAAACGCGATCTTTCGCGGCGCTCGCCGAACGGCTTTTCGCTACGCGCCGTGCGATTCGGGGGCGCGCCGCCCGTGCGGGATCGGGGCTTTTCGCGGCGCTCGTCGAACCCCCGCTCGCCGCGCGCGCCGCCGGAGCGGCCGCCGGGGCGCGTGTCGCTCTCGCCAGAGCGCGGCCGTTCGCGGCGCTGGTCGAAGGCCTGCTCGCCCCGCGGGGCTCGCGCCGGCGGACGTTGGTCGCTCGTGCGGCGCCCGGAGAAGGCGTCGCCCTCCGCCGAGCGCGGGCGTTTCACCGGCTTCGCTTCGGCCGCGGGCGGACGAGCGAGGCTGATGCGCTCGACCGCGATCTCGCGGCCGCGGCGGTCGCTCGTCGAACTGCGCTCGATGCGCCGGCGCTCGGCGACGGCCTCCTCGCGCGCTTCGGCGCGCAGCACCGAGACGTGTTTGCGCTTCCTCGGCGGGCCGCGGCGCGGGGGTTCCTTGCGCGGTTCGGCTTCTCTCTGGCTGGGCCCGGATGCCGCGGAGCGGCGCGGCCGTTCCCGCGGCGGCTCGGGCGCGGGGGCGGGGGCGGGCGGGGGCGTGACGGCTGAGTCGAAATCGGCATGCGCCTGCTTGGCGAGCCGGTGGCCGAGCTGGTCGCGAAGCACCCGGGTGGGGATTTCCTGGACGGCGCCTTCGGGAAGGTCGGCGAGCTCGAACGGCCCGAAGGAAACGCGAATGAGGCGCGTCACCGTGAGGCCCAGATGCTCGAGCACGCGCTTGATCTCGCGGTTCTTGCCTTCGCGCAGGCCCATGGTGAGCCAGACATTGGAGCCCTGCTGGCGTTCGAGCCGCGCCTCGATGCCGGCATAATCGACGCCGTCGACGGAGACGCCGCGGCTGAGCTCGTCGAGCTTCGCCTGGGAAATTTCACCGTGCGCGCGCACGCGATAGCGCCGCAGCCAGCCGGTCGCCGGCAGCTCGAGCACGCGCGCGAGCCCGCCGTCGTTGGTGAGCAACAGCAAGCCCTCGGTGTTGATGTCGAGCCGGCCGACGGCGACGAGGCGCGGCAGCTCCTTCGGCAGCGCGTCGAACACCGTCGGCCGCCCCTCGGGGTCGCGCGCGGTGGTGACGAGGCCCTTCGGCTTGTGGAACGCGAACAGCCGCGTGCGCTCGGGCTCGGCGAGCGGCTCGCCGTCGACGCGCACGTCGTCGTCCGGGCCGACGTTGAAGGCCGGGCTCGTCAGCACCTCGCCGTTGACGCTGACGCGCCCCGCGGCGATCCAGACTTCGGCGTCGCGCCGCGAGCACAGGCCTGCGCGGGCGATGACCTTGGCCACGCGCTCGCCGGGGCGGGTTTCCGGTTTCGGATCGGGGTTTTCGCTCATGCCCTGTGGATTTCGGCTCAACTCGATCCGCAATCCACTTTTGCGCTGCCGAGAGCAAGCGATTTCGCACGAACCGGGCTTTACCGGGACGTGATGCCGATTGCGCGCATTTGTCCAAACTCGAGCGACCGAATTGATATGCGTGTAATCGGTATCATGTCCTCGCAAGACCCCTAAGACCCTTCGTACCCTGCTCGTAACCGGGGCAAATTCCCCGGCGGCGCCATTCTGTAGCCGAGGTCGTCGACCTCGGTCGGCGCGTAAGCGCCTCATCCTGCACGAGCCTTCCAAGCGGAGGCACCGAGGTCAGCGACCTCGCCTACAATGGCGCCCGGGAATTTGCCCAGGCTAGTAACTCCCAAGCCGGGGGCCAGAGGCGCCGGCTTTTCCGTCATGGCCGTGCTCGTCACGGCCATCCACGCGGTTCGGCTGCACGAATGTTCACGGTTTGCACGTTCCGTCGATCTCGGGCCAATGGGAAAGAGTTCTATCGCGGATCGGCGTGGCGCGCTTGGGCGCGCGCCAACTCCGGACATGCCGGGTCGTAGACTCATAGTCATTTGGTCGCCAGAGTCCGAACAGGACTTGCTTTTCCTAGCTTCAGAACGGCCCGCTAGCGCGATTTCGCCGGCGCCCCGTTCACGTAGGTCTCCGCTATGGCGCGGTCGTCGCCCATCATCATCAGGGCGAACAGTTCTTCGTCGAGATGGCCGTAGACGGCCTCCATGCGATGCGCCAGCGCCTTGGTCGCGCGCGAGTCGAGCACGACGACGTCCGCCTCGCGGCCGACCTCGAGCGAGCCGATCCTGTCCTCCAGGCCGAGCGCGCGGGCGTTGCCGAGAGTGAGCTGATAGAAAGCCTCGGCCGCCGGCCACGACTGGCCGCGCATCTGCAACACCTTGTAGGCTTCGCTCGCCGTCTGCAGCAGCGAATAGCTGGTCCCGCCGCCGACGTCGGTGGCGAGCGCGATGCGCACGCCGGCGGCTGCGAGCCGCGCCTCGTCGAACAGGCCGGAGCCGAGGAACAGATTCGACGTCGGGCAGAACGCCGCGACGCCGCGCTTGGCGGCGAGCGTCGCCAGCTCGGCGTCCTCGAGATGGAGGCAATGGCCGAAAATCGACTTGGGCCCAACCAGGCCGAAGCGGTCGTAGACGTCGAGATAGTTTTGGGCCCAGGGAAACAGCTGTTTGGTGAGCGCGATCTCGGCGTGGTTCTCGCTCAGATGCGTCTGCACCCAGCAATCGGGAAATTCGCGCGCCAGCACGCCGGCGGCAGCGAGCTGGGCGTCGGTCGAGGTGATGGCGAAGCGCGGCGTGATCGCGTAGCCGAGCCGGCCCTTGCCATGCCAGCGCGCGATGAGCGCCTTGCTCTCGTCGTAGCCGCGCTCGGGCGTGTCGGTGAGCACGGCCGGCGCGTCGCGATCCATCATCACCTTGCCCGCGATCATGCGCGCGCCGCGCCGTTCGCTCGCGGAAAAGAACGCTTCCGCGGATTGCGGCGCTACCGTGCAATAGACCACGGCCGTCGTCGTGCCGTTGCGAAACAGCTCGTCGAGAAAGAACTCCGCGACGTCTTCGGCGTAGGCGGGTTCGGCGAACCTCTGCTCTTCGACGAACGTGTATTTGTGCAGCCAGTCGAGCAGCTGCGCGCCATAGGAGCCGATGACGCGGGTCTGCGGATAATGGATGTGGGCGTCGATGAAGCCGGGCAGGATCAGCCGGCCCGACCAGTCGTCCACCAGAATTCCCGCTCCCGCGCGCTCGAGCACGCCCGAAGCCTCGCCGACATCGGCGATGAGCCCGTCCTCGATGGCGATGGCGCCGTCCTCGATGTAAGTGCGCGCCGCCGCGCCGGCGGCGCGCGGCGAGTCGGAAAAGCTCAGCAATCGCCCGCGCAACACCCGCGCCGGCGCGCTCATGGCAGAATCTCCGCGAGCCGGAGTTTTGCGATGCGGTCGATCTCTATCAGCGCCGTCGCGAATTCTGTAGCCGGGTCGTTGTCGAGCCGCGCGGCGAAGGCGGCGGCGATCTCGTCCTTGCTCTTGCCTTTCACCGCCATGATGAAGGGGAAGCCGAATTCGGCGCGATAGGCGTCGTTGAGCGCGCCGAAGCGCGCGAGCTCCTCGGCGCCGAGCCGATCGAGCCCGGCGCCCGCCTGCTCTTGCGACGAGTCCGCCGTCAACTGCCTGGCGAGCGCGAGCCTTCCGGCGAGATCGGGATGGGCGAGGATCAGCGCGCGCTTCAGAGCCTCGCTTCCCTTCGCCATGGCCGCCGCCATCTTGCGCTCGAGGCCCTCCGCGGCGTCTTCGGACGCGGTCAGGCCTTCGTCATAGGTGGCCTCGGCGACCCAGGGCGAATGCTCGTAGACGCCTGCGAAGCGCTCGACGAACAGCGTGCGGGTGAGGCGCGACGGTTTCCAGCCCCCGGGCGGCGCGTGTCTCGCGATCCAGTGGCGGGCGATCTGCAAACGCGTGGCGAACCACACCTTGTCGTGGGCGAGCGCGTAATCGAGGAAGCGCGCAAGCGACGCGGCGCGGCCGGGACGGCCGACGAGACGGCAGTGCAGCCCGACCGACAGCATCTTCGGCGCAGTCGCGCCCTCCGCATAGAGCGTGTCGAACGAATCCCTGAGATAGGCGTAGAACTGGTCGCCGGAATTGAAGCCCTGCGGCGTCGCGAAGCGCATGTCGTTGGCGTCGAGCGTATAGGGCGCGATGAGCTGCGGCCCGCGCGGGCCCTCGATGTAATAGGGCAGCTCGTCGGCGTAAGAATCGGCGCAATAGAGGAAGCCGCCCTCCTCGCAGCCGAGCGGGAGGGTGTTGATCGAGCTGCGGCCCTGATAGAAGCCGAGCGGCCGGCTGCCGGCGACCTCGGTGTGGATGCGGACGGCCTCGGCGATGTGCTGGCGCTCGAGCTCGATCGGCGCATCGCGATAATCGATCCACTTGTAGCCGTGGGTGGCGATCTCCCACCCGGCCTCGTTCATGGCCTCTACGGCCGGCGCGTTGCGCGCCATGGCGGTGGCAACCGCATAAACCGTGACCGGAATGCGGCGCTCGTTGAACATGCGGTAGAGCCGCCAGAAGCCCGCGCGCGCGCCGTATTCGTAGATCGACTCCATGTTCATGTGGCGCATGCCCGGCCAGGGCGCCGCGCCCGCGATCTCGGAGAGGAAGGCCTCGGAGGCGGCGTCGCCGTGGAGGATGTTGTTTTCGCCGCCCTCTTCGTAATTGATGACGAATTGCAAGGCGATCAGCGCCCCGCCGGGCCAATCCGCGAACGGCGGATTGCGGCCGTAGCCGATCATGTCGCGGGGATAGGCGTCCTGCATCGTCGGTCCTCGTCGTCGGCGCTTCGTGCGACCTTCGGCCGCTCCGTCCGCAATCGCCGAGCGGGCGGAAAAAGGCCATTTCGCCGAGGCTACGACAGTCATCCGATTTGCTCAAAGCGGCAATATGCTTCACGAACGCCAACGACTTTCCGAATCGCTCGAGGGACTGCCATGGCCGATATCGAACTCGTCTACGAACCTCCGCTCGCCCGTCTCCGGCTCAATCGGCCGGACCGGCGTAATGCGGTCACGATGGCGATGTGGCGCGGCCTCGCCGAAGCGATCTACGAGCTCGAGGCGCGCGCGGATGTCCGCGCCGTGCTCGTCGAAGGCGCGGGCGGTCACTTCTGCGCCGGCGCCGACATTCTCGAATTCGACACGGTGTTCGCCAATACCGAGTCGGCGCGCGAATATCTCGCCGCCATCGAGCAGGGCCTCGCCGCGGTCGCCCGCATCGCCAAGCCGACGATCGCGCTGCTGGAAGGCTCGTCGATCGGCGGCGGCCTCGCGATCGCGCTGAGCTGCGACCTCAGGTTCGCCGCCGAAGACGCGCACATCGCCATTCCCCCGGCAAAGCTCGGCATACTCTACGGGCCGGTGGAGACGCGGCGGCTGGTGCGCCTCATCGGCCCCGCCCGCGCCAAGGACCTGCTGTTCAGCGCGCGGCGCGTCGACGCCGTCGAGGCGCTGGCGATCGGGCTCATCGATCGCCGATTCCCGCCGGCCACGCTGCGCAGCGAAGCCGAGTCCTATGCCCTCGCGCTCACGGAGCTGAGCCAGACTTCGATCAGCGGCGCCAAAGCGATGGTCGCCGCCGCAGGGCATGGCAACACCGAGGATTTCCTGCGCGCCCGGGTGGAAGCGGCGGCGCTGGGCGACGATTTCAAGAAAGGCCGCGCCGCCTTCGCGGAGAAGCGGACGCCGAAGTTCGCCTGAGACGGCGAACGGCGGTAGTGTCTCGATTTGAAATTTTAGGCCCTTGACTCCGCTCGCCGCTCGCCCGTGTCCCGTGGTGTGCTTGGCGGAAAGCTTGGAGGGGTAGGGGGTCACTCGAAAAGGCCCTACTGACGCTCCTTGAACAGGGACCGGGAAATCCTCGATAGATTACCGAGCGACGGGAGGGTCGCGTCCGAGCGACGCTGAATCGCTTGGCGGAGGACGACAAGATCGACAGGAAGGGATGCGACGGGCGCGGTAACGAGAAAATCTACAGGCTTAAGCCGCAGGCGCTGCCCACGGTTACACGACGGACTTGACAATGCCGCGTGGCCCATAAGGCGAGCGTCGCCCGCCGACGTTATCGGCAACGCCGCTAAGTTGCTGTAGATCGCCCCCGGTGAGGAAATGCAAGAATATGGCGCCGCTGCGACAAAAATGCCGCGGCGCAATAACTTGGGCGGTCCGGCAGTCGCAAGCGGGCGGAAGTAACTTCGACGGAACGGATGGTCGAAATCGCGAAGAGCGCGAAACGCAAACGACGGAATTCTACAGCAAGGCCTTCCGAAAAATCTTCGTAACTTGTCCGTATTCTGGCCCCTCTAATTCCGAGATATAGTGCGACAGATCAATGTACTGACCTAGCTTGCTTGTCCACATCCCATTGGGGAGAAGCCTGCAAGCGTGAGTTGGGACCCCATTAGAAGTATAGAGAGCTATTTTCTCGAATCCGCTCTCTTCGCCACGCTCTACCGTCTCTTCCCATCCTAGAGACGCAAAAAGTTCCTGAAATTCCGCCATGGTGGTGTCATGAGGAGTCGTCTTTCTTGGCCAATAGGCTCGCCGATTGTTTGGCCACCATACTCTACGCGAATCCTTGAATGCCCACGCGATGCAGTTATAAAAAGCGGATGCGTCGCTGGTTTTCTTGCTATCGATATCATGTAGCGCAGGAAATTTTTCCTTAAGCGTTTTGTCCACGACGTTCTGCCCATGAAATCCACGCGTTTGACATTTGAACTATGTCGCCGATTGCATCCTCAGGATAGGGTCTGTCCGGATATGCGTCGTCTAGAACCCACACGAGAAGCGATGGACTGATACGCAAGTCATCTATTATTAGATCAGTCACTAAAGGCGCATGTTGTACCAAAGCCTTGTAACTTGGATGCGCCGTTATTTCATCTGGGTCGGAACAAAACGCCGTTTCGCTTCTCCAACGGCGAAGAACCGCGTAAAACGCACTTATAAAGTCCGAAGGTGACGGCGTGTACGTCCCATTCGAGCGCGATGTCGTTGACGATTGGTAGCCAATGTATCTTTTACTGTACGATGTTGATTGCGCGAGCATGCGATAGTTCATAATTCTCCCCCCGTTATTTTATTGAACATTTCGACTTGGGACAATAGCCACTTTGCTAAGTTTTCAGCCGTCTGCGGGGTAACAAAAATATCGTATGACATTTCCCGAACTATTGATCCGCGAGATATTTGCTTTTCCAGGACTTCCGGCCCTAATTTTCCTGCGTCATCACCCTCGGTTTCGATTTTGAAAATCTGACGCCGCGGGATCGCCTGGCGCTCTGCGTATAAAGCAAAATGAACGAGCCCATTAGGGGTAATGTTCCCCACTACTCCATCAGCCCAGACCACACGGAACTCTGGGGATTTGACGTAGTCGACGGCGATTTCGTTCTTCGTTGGGCCTTTGGACGCGTCCATCCAGGGTTCATCACTCATGGTGGTCCTCGCGCACGATGCACGTGCGTATCAGCATTCGCCCAGCCGGTAAACATGACATGTATCGGAAAGCGCCGAAGCGCCGGGACCGCGCGGCCCCTGCTAAAAGCGCCACGCTGAAAATTCAAACTGAGACACCACCCGAACGCCGAGCTCGTTGACGACCCGCCCAATCCTCTTAACTTTCGGCTCGGGTCGTCCTACACGGGACGCCGTAGATGCGGACCGCGGCGACGCGAACGAAAAGATGCGTGCTCCTGAGCCGATCGAGCGGAGGCGGGCGGCGCCGGGGTCGGGTGGGAGCTGGCGGCCATGCGCTTCGAGGTGGAGATTTTCGATCGGGTGCAGCAGCTGGCTGAGGCCAAGGGCTTCAATGACCACCAGTTGCACGGCGTGCTGCGTTTCGATGGCGGGTCGCGGCCCGACGCGACGATCCTGCACAAGGCGGTCATCGCCACCATCGCGGCGATTCCGATCCTCGGCGCGCGCTATGTCGACGGCGCGAGGCCCTATTGGCAGGTCCTCGATCCCGTGGCGTTCGAGCGCGCCTTCCTGATCGCGCACGCGCCGGCCGAGTTCGAGGCTTTCCTCGTCGGCCGCCCGGAGGAGCAGCGCGGGCCTCAGATCAGGGTCTGCCTGCTCGACGCCGATCCCGCCGCCGTGGCGATTACGCTCAACCACATGGTCTGTGACGCGGCCGGGTTCAAATCGACGCTGTACTTCCTCTGCGACGTCTATACCCGGCTGAGCATCGATCCGGCGCACATCCCGCGCACGATCGACGGCGATCGCGGCATCCGCCGCGTGGTCGAGCGTTTCAGCCTCGCCGCCCGGGCGAAGTCCCTGCTGCTGCAACGCCGGGACAACAATAGGACCGGCGACCGCCGTTTCCCCTTGGATGAGGGCGGCGCGGTCGCGCCTTTCATCGCGACCCGCCGATTGACGCGGGAAACCACGCTCGCCGCCAAGACCTATGCGCAGGCCCGCGCCGCGACGCTCAACGACATGGTGCTCGCCGCCTATTACCGCAGTCTTTTCCGCGTGTTGCAGGTCAGGCCGGGCGATCGGCTGCTGGTCCCGATGATGGTCGACATGCGCCGCTATCTCGACAGCCGCGGCGAGTTCACATCGCTGACCAATATGACATCGATGGTGGCGACGGAGCTCGACTATCAGCCCGACGAGCCGTTCCCGGAAACGCTGCGGCGCGTCAAGCAGCGCGTGGACAGCGCGAAGCACAGTGAAATCGGTCTCAACGCCTTCCTCAAGCTCGACTTGCTGTTCAGCGTTTTCAGCGACCAGATCGCGGCCGGCCGCTTGCGCGCCCGACTCGAGAATCCGCTGCTGTGCGCCACCAATATCGGCATGCTCGACGAGACGCGGCTCGGTTTCGCCGGTCAGCGCCCCTGCGACGCTTTCGTGTGCGGCTCGATCAAGTACAAACCGTACTTTCAGCTCGCCATGAGCACCTATCGCGATGAGATCACGCTGAGCGTCAACCTTTACGGCGGCGCCGGAGATCGGCAACGCGTCGACGCCTTTCTTCACGACGTCGAGGCGCAATTTCCCGCATGACCCGGGAATCCCGAGGGCGCATCCCAGGGAACGCCGGGAGCGGAAACGCTCCCGCGCCGCTAGCCCGCGGTCGAGCGACCGCTCGCGCGGCGTTGCGGCTACGGGCAGCTGATGAATTCGCGGTAGACCCAGCCTTTGCCCTCGCCTTCTTCGGCGACGACGTAGGCCCAGGGCTTGCCGTGTCTGTCGGCGCCCGTGCGCAAAATCTCCACCCACTCGCCGTTGGTCAGCGTGTCGATGATCGTGCCGTCGGCCTGGCGCACGTTGAGCGGCGTTCCCGTGGGATCGGTGACCATGCAGCGCTGACCGCCGAAGGCCGGAGCGGTCGAAGCGTCGATTGCGGCGGCGGCCAGGGCCGCCATGGCGATCCCGGCGGCGAAACGATATCCCGAAGCGGCTCGCATAGGCATCCTCCGTATCCGATGTAGAGGTGGCCAGTATACGCCGCGCGCGGGTCGCCGCCACCCCTGAGGTCAACGCGGAGCCAGCCTCCTACGAGCCAGTCGCCCCGCGCGCGAGCGCGTCCTCGATGCGCTCGATCTCCCCTGCCGCGGCGTCGCGCATCTTCTTCTCGGCCTCGCGATAGAGCGAAACCACCTGTTCGCCGGACGACGTGAGCTTGGCGCCGCCGCCTTTGGCGCCGCCGGGATGGGCGGTCACCAGCGGCTCGCCGAACAGTTTGTTCAGCTCCTCGACCAGCAGCCAGGCGCGGCGATACGACATCTGGTGCGCCCGGCCGGCGGCGGAGATCGAGCCGGTGCGCCGGATCGCCTCCAGGAGCGCGATCTTGCCGGGGCCGAGGCGGCGGTCGGCATCGAAGTCGAGGCGAATCGTCAGGCGAGTCGGCACGGCGCGTCCTTATCTCCGCGGACTGTCTCGTCCAAGTTCGCCTCCTCGTCTCCTTTTCAGCGGGAGTGCGCGAAGTCCCAATAGAGTTCGCGCGAGCGCCGGAACAGCGGGCCTGGCTGCAGGTCGCGGTCGTCGATGCGGCTGACATAGGTGACCTTGCCATAATTGCCGACGACGAAGATCTCGTCCGCCGTCTCGAAATCGGCGTAGCTCAGCGTCGTCTCCAGCGCTGTCTTGCCGTCGGCGGCGATGAGCTTCAGCACGCGCTGACGAGTGACGCCGGCGAGGAACGAACCGTTCGCGGCCGGCGTCATCGCCACGCCGTCCTTGGCCAGGAACACGTTGGCGGTCGCGAGCTCGGCGACGTTGCCGAGCATGTCGAACAGCACGCAATTGTCGAAGCCGCGGCGCTGCGCCTCGACGATCGCGCGCGCGTTGTTCGGGTAGAGGCAGCCGGCCTTGGCTGACGTCGGCGCCGTCGTCGGCAGCGGCTTGCAATAGGGCGAACGCGTGATCGCGACGCCCCTGTCGGGCTTCGGCAGCGGCGCCTCGTAGATGGCGATGAGGAACCGCGTCGTCTCCGGGTCCGGCGGCACGGAGGAGGTCGCGCTGCCGTGCTCGGCCCAGTACATCGGACGGATGTATAGCTCGGCGCCGGGCTTGAACTTCTTCACCCCCTCGCGCGCCAGCTCGACCATCGCCTCGACGCTCATCAGCGGCTGCAGTCCCATCGTCTCGGCCGAACGGTTGAGCCGCGCGCAGTGCCGATCGAGGTCGGGGGCCACGCCCTCGAAGGCGCGGGCGCCGTCGAACACGCTGCTTCCGAGCCAGAAGGCGTGGCTGCGCGGTCCCAGGATCGGCCTGTTGCCGTCGAACCATTCGCCGTCGAGAAAAGTGTGGGTCTCAGTCCAATCCGCCATGGTCATGCTCCAGACTTGGGCGCCGAAGCCGGGACCGCGACACTAGGCCCGAGGTAGGCGTCGAACAAAGCGAAATCTCGAGCCGTGGTTGCTGGCGTCACGCCGACGTTCGCGCCCTCGACTTGCGGACGGCGAGACATCGTAATTGGGACAGATTCCCGGGCGGCGCGATACTGTAGCCGAGGTCGTCGCGTGAGCGCCTCATCCTGAAGGGCGCTCCGCCCGCGTAGCCGGGGCGCCGACCCCGGCAGCCGCGCTCACCGCGCGCGGCTACAAACGGGCGCCTTTCATGCATCGAGGTGTTCGAAGCGCATGACAACTCATCCTGCACCGGTCTTCCGAGCGGAGGCAGCGAGGTCAGCGACCTCGCCTACAAGGGCGCCAGGCGGCGTCGGCCGAAGCTGGACACGCTCGCCGGCGGGGACCATTATCGCGGCTGGCGGATGCGGGGAGTCGCCTGGGACGCGGCGGCGGCAAAGAACGGCGCGAAGGGAAATTCGCATGGCGCGGCTGGGGCTGGATACGCATCTCGTCGATGCGGAAGTCTATGGACGGACGGTCGCGCGCTTCCGCGAGGCCGGCGTAGTGATGCCGATGTTCCGCGAGCTCGCAGACCCCTCGACCATTCCCGCTGCGATCGCCGCGCGGCTCGCCGACGTCGATCCGGACGCGGCGCATCCGCTCAACCTGTTCCGCGTCCACTGGTTCAACGACCCCCGACGCGGCCTTGCAGCGACGCCCGAGGCGATCGAGCTTCCGCCGCAACTCACGGGCGTCCCGGCGCGCATCGTGCTCGCGATCGGCGCCCGCTTCCCGATGATCCGCGCCCACAAGGTCTTGGCGGCCTATGGCTGCCTCGCGCCGCGCGTCGTCACCGGCGGCTTCGATCCGACCCGCCACCGCGCGATCTGGCCCTCGACCGGCAATTACTGCCGCGGCGGCGTCGCGATCTCGCGAATCCTCGGCTGCCGCGGCGTCGCGGTGCTGCCGGAGAACATGAGCGAGGAGCGTTTCGATTGGCTCGAGCGTTGGGTCGCCGACCCCGCCGACATCATCCGCACGCCCGGCTCGGAAAGCAACGTCAAGGAAATCTACGACGCGTGCGCAGAGCTCGACCGCGATCCTGAGAACATCATCTTCAACCAGTTCTGCGAATACGGCAATTATCTGGTTCACCGGCTCGTCACCGGCGCCGCCATGGAGCGCGTCTATCGCGCGCTTAGCCAGGGGCGGCCGAACACCCGGCTCGCCGCGTTCGTTTCGGCCACCGGATCGGCGGGCACGATCGCGGCCGGCGATCACCTGAAGGCCGCACTCGGGGCGAAGATCGCCGCCGTGGAGGCGCAGGAATGCCCGACGCTGCTCTACAACGGCTTCGGCGAGCACAACATCCAGGGCATCGGCGACAAGCACGTGCCCCTCATCCACAATGTGATGAACACCGACGTGGTGATCGGCGTCAGCGACCGCGCCACCGACACGCTCATCACGCTGTTCAACACCGACGAAGGCCGCAAATATCTCGTCGACCGGCGCGGCGTCGACCCGGCGCTGGTCGCGGCGCTCGACAATTTCGGCATCTCCAGCCTCTGCAACATCGTCGCTGCGGTAAAACTCGCCAAATATTTCGATCTCGGCCCCGACGATGTCGTGCTGACGGTGGCGACCGACAGCGCTCAGATGTACGGCAGCGAAGTGCGCAAGGCGATCCCGCGCTATTTCGGCAACCGCTTCGACGCCGTCGCCGCGGGCGAGACCTGGGGGCGCTTCCTGGCTGGGGCCGGCGTCGACCACCTGCTCGAGCTCAGCCACGTCGACCGCAAGCGCATCTTCAACCTCGGCTATTTCACCTGGGTCGAGCAGCAGGGGGTGGCGCTGCAAGATTTCACGATCCGTTCGCGGCAGGCGTTCTGGGACGGTTTGCTCGATTTGGCCCCGGCCTGGGACGCGATGATCGAGAAATTCAACGCGGAGAGCGGCGTCGCCGCCAGGCTCTCGTGAACGAAGCCACGGTGTTCGTCTGCCACGGTTGCGGGGTTATGGTCGATCCTGCCCGCGCGTTTCCGTTCGCCTGCCCGAACGCCGGCGCCGACGACGTCGATCACGTGCTGGTCGCCCAATCGGATCCGGGCGATGCCAAGCCCGGCGACGAAACAAACCCGTTCCTGCGTTATCGTCGCTGGCTCTCGCCGTATCGGCTCGCGCGCGCGGCCGGGCTGAGCGACGCCGCTTGGGCCGAGCTCGTCGGCGCGCTCGACGAACGGCTTCGGGCCGTCGACGGGCGCGGCTTTCGCATCACGCCGATGTCGCGCGAGCCGGCGCTCGCCACAGCGCTGGATCTGGCCGGCGAGCTCTGGATCAAGGACGAGACCGGCGCCGTTTCCGGCTCGCACAAGGCGCGGCACCTGATGGGGTTGATGCTCTATCTCCGCGTCCTCGAGGCGTCCCGCCTCCCGCTCAGCGAAAACCTGCGCAAGCGGCGCCTGGCGATCGCCTCCTGCGGCAACGCCGCGCTCGCCGCGGCCGTCATGGCGCGCGCAGCGGACTGGCCGCTCGACGTGTTCATCCCCGTGGACGCCGAGCCCGAGGTCGTGCGCCGGCTCCAGGACCTCGGCGCGACCATCGTCGTCAGCGCGCGGCGGCCGGGCGAAGCGGGCGACCCGTGTGTGCGTGACATGCGCCGCGCGGTTGGCGCCGGCGCCATTCCGTTCGGCGTGCAGGGTCCCGACAACGGCCTCGCGGTCGAAGGCGCGCGCACGCTGGCTTGGGAGATGGCGGAACAGTTCGCCGGCGAGGTCGACGCGCTCTATGTCCAGGTCGGCGGCGGCGCGCTGGCGAGCGGGCTCGCCCAGGGTTTTGCCATCGCCGCCGCCGCGGGGCTCTCGCGTCGCGCCCCGCGGCTCGTCGCGGTGCAGGCCGCCGGCTGCGCGCCGCTGGCTCGCGCCTGGGAAAAGCTCGGCGGGGCCGATCTCGGCGACGCGGCGCGTCATCGCTCGCGCTTCATGTGGCCTTGGGAAACCGTCCCCCATAGCCTCGCCCACGGCATCCTCGACGACGAAACCTATGATTGGCTCGAAGTCGTGAGAGCGATGCGCGCCACCGGCGGCGAGGTTTTGGTCGCCGACGAGCAGGCGGTCGCTAGCGCAGTGAAGCTCGCGCGCGCAAAAACCGCAATCCCGGTTTCGGCGACCGGCGCCGCAGGCCTCGCCGGCCTCATCGCCGGCGGCGGCAATGTTCGGTCCGCAGCGGCGGTGTTTTCGGGCGTGGAGAGGGGAGCGGCGTAAGCGCCGGCCGCTGCGGAATGAATTTCCACGCGCTTCGGGCGCCTCAATGCATGAAAAGCGTAATTCCCAAGCCGCGAGCCAAGGAGGGCGGTTTCCGTCATGGCCGGGCTTGTCCCGGCCATCCAGTGCGTCTGTGATTCCGCGTTGTCGGCGGGGTGCAAGTCCCCGTCATGGAGTGTCGTAACCGTGTAGCCGAAGGCAACTGCGTCGCCGGG
>JBKQKS010000294.1:0-3153 GCA_052147395.1 Roseiarcus sp. | reverse complement strand
GTTCGTTCGAATTTAACGGAGCGCCGTTATCTCTCCCGCATGACCCTCGACCGTCAACCCGCGCGCCCCTCGTTTGCCGCCGTCGTCGCGACGCTGGTCGTGGGCTTGCTCACGCTGCGCGCGCTCGCGCATCCGCTGCTGCTCTACGACGACTGGTGGTATCACCTGCCGTTCGCGAGCTTCCTCTACGGCATCGGCGGCGGGCGCGACGCCTATCATGCGAGCGCGCTGATCGACGAGCGCTGGCGCGGCTTTCCCAAATTCTGGGAAGTCGTGCAGGGGTTTATGTGGTGGGCGACCGGGAGCCTGAGGCCGATCGCCGGACCGCAGGTCGCTTTGGTCTACGCCTATGTCTATGGGGTGAGCCGCGAATTCGAGATCCCGCCGAGCTGGACCTGGCTCGCCTTCCTCGCTTCGCCGCTCATCGTCATCCATTTCGCCGCCGCCTACAACGACCTGCCGGCGGCGATCGGCGTCGCGGCGGGCGCCTTGCTGTTCATGCGCATGATCGCCGACGCGTCCACCGGCGCGTGCGAAACCCCCTCCCCCTCGATGGCGGAGGGTCGGGTTGGGGGTGAGACCCCCGAGCCTTCCGGCGCGCGCCCCCCCACCCCGACCCACCCCCACGAGGGGGGAGGACGTAGCGGCGGCGTAATCCAGTCCCTCGAGAGCCTCTCGCGCGCCCGCGCCGCGCTGGCGGTCGCCGGCTTCGCGCTCGCCGGCGCGATCAAATATCAGGGCCTCGTCGCTGTCGTCGCCGTCTCCGTGGCGCTTGCCGTGTTGGCGTTTTTCGCGCGGCGCAAACGCGCGAAAATCGTCGCGCTCATAATCGTCGCCAATGTCGCGGCGGGCGCGCCGGCGCTGGAGAATCTCGCCGAGTACGGCAATCCGCTCTATCCGATCGAAGTGAAGGCGTTCGGCCATACGATTTTTGCCGGGCCGGAGAGCGCGGATTACGACGCCGGCATTCCCGCTTACGCGACGCCCTCGGGCGCGCTGGCGAGCCTGCCGGAGCCGCTGAATTTCGTGCTTTCGGCCACCGAGCTCGATTTTTCGCTGCGCGGCGTGCCGCCGAGGTACAATGTCGACGCGGTCGCCGGGCGCACGCCCGCGAGCGGCGCGCCCGCGCGCACCGGCGGCTGGGGGGCGATGTTCGTCATCGCCAACGCGACGCTGCTCGTCGTCCAGATCCTGCGCCGGCGCGAGGAGAGCGGCCCGGCGCAGCGGCTCTATGCGCTCGGCGCGCTGCTGATCGTCGTCACGGCGGCGCTGCTGCCGCGCGCGCACGAGCTCAGATATTGGCTCTACGTTCCGCTCGTCGTCGGCGCCGTCAATCTGCGCTTTCTCGCGCGTTCGGGCGGGCGCGACCTCGCCGCGGCCGGGCTCGTCGCGCTGGCGCTCTATTCGACCGCGCAATGCCTGATGTCGCCGAAGTCGGAGCTCATGCTGTTCCGCCCGATCGACGCCGCCGGGCTCGCCGCCGCGCGTCCGCCCGACGTGGTCGAGGCGCTGAACAAGGCCGGCCGTTTCTGCGCCGGCGCCGAGGACGACCTTCCGTTCCTCGTGAGCAGCGCCGTCACGCGCCAGCCCGGTTTCGTCTCCAACCGCGCCGAGGATTGCCGATGAAGCGTCACCCCTCGTTCCCCAGCGCGGCGAGCCTGAGATAGGCGAGCCGCCGCGTCTCCAGCCGGCCGAAGCGCACGCTGTCGAGAACGAGCGCGACCGCGAAGCTGAGAAAGGCGAGGATGATGACGCCGGTTGCGGCGATGGCGGTCGGAAAGCGCGGCACCAGGCCGGTCTCGGCATAGGTGACGAAGATGGGCAGGCCGAGCACGAGCGCGATGGCGACGAGCACCGTGCCGATCGACGAGAAGAACGCCAGCGGCCGTTCCTCCTTCATGAACTTGATGATCATGATCAGGATGCGCAGGCCATCTCGATAGGTGTTGAGCTTCGATAGCGAGCCCTCGGGGCGCGCATAATAGGGCGTGTCGAATTCCGCGGCCGGCAGGCTCAGCGACAGCGCGTGCACCGTGAGCTCGGTCTCGGTCTCGAAGCCCTCCGACAAGGCCGGGAAGCTCTTGACGAAGCGGCGCGACAGCACGCGATAGCCCGACAGCATGTCCTCGAAGGCGCCGCCGAAGGTCGAGGTCACGACCCAGGTCAGCAGCCGGTTGCCGAACTCGTGGCCGGCGCGATAGGCGCCGGCCGCGCCGTCGTGCCGGCGCCGCCCGACCACCATGTCGAGACGCTCGTCGACGAGCCGGCGCACCATTTTGGGCGCGCTCGGGGCGTAATAGGTGGCGTCGCCGTCGACCAGCACGTAGACGTCGGCCTCGATGTCGGCGAACATCCGCCTCACCACGTTGCCCTTGCCCTGCAAGGGCTCGAGGCGCGGCTCGACGCCGGCCGCGCGCGCCGCCGCCGCCGTGCCGTCGCGGGAATTGTTGTCGTAGACGAAGATGTCGGCGCCCGGCAGCGCGGCGCGGAAGCCGGCGATCACGGCGCCGATCGTGGTCGCCTCGTTGTAGCAGGGAATGAGAACGGCGATTTTCATGGGCTGAGCGCGGCTTTAGCGAATCGGCAATTCGGCCGCGACAGTGACGAAAGGGCGCCCAAACGACAAGCGCCGAACGCGATTGTCTGCGTTCGGCGCCTTTTCGTCATCCGGCGGCGCGCGGCCGCCCGAGGGAACCGCTAGCTCACTTGCAGGACGTGATGTAGCAGCGCCCGTAGCGCGGCGTGCGCACGGCGCATTCGGCGAGCGCTATGCCCTTGGCCTCGCCGAGCGAGCCCGAGCGCCCCCAGCCCCACGCTCCCGTCGTGCCCTTTGCGCGGCAGTACCACGCCTCGGCCGAAGTCGAAGTCGCCACCGACAACGCGCCGATGGCCGAGGCGGCGATAGCCGCTGCGAGCACAAATTTGACGATCTTCATGATTTGCTCCCCATGAGATGATGCCGCGCCGCGAAGTTAGCAGCTCTCCAACGGAACGCAATCGGCAGTTCAGTCGGCGGCGAACGGCCGCGCCTCGATGATCACGATCGCCTGTGCGAGCGGCGGCTCGTCGGTGATGGTGAGATGAATCACCGCCTCGTGTCCGGCGGGCGTGATCGCCGCGAGCCGCTCGGCGGCGCCGCCGGTGAGCTTCATC
>JBKQKS010000293.1:0-7104 GCA_052147395.1 Roseiarcus sp. | reverse complement strand
TGCGGTTCGAACCATCTGTCCGGCGGTGGGCGTGAAGCCCAGCTCCGGGGACAGGCGCAAGTCGTCGCGGCCTCCGAGGTTTTCGGGGGCTGCGGCATGTGCAGGAGGCGGGGAAAAAATCCCGCCAACCGGAGCTAGCACCGTGGATAGAGCGGAAAAAAAGGAGGCCGTTGCGACCCTCCACGAGGTCTTCGCCAAGACCTCGGTGGTGGTCGTGGCGCAGTACTCCGGCCTGACGGTGGCCCAGATGCAGCGTCTGCGCAGGCAGATGAGGCAGGCGGGGGCCACGGTCCGGGTCGCCAAGAACCGCCTCGCCAGGATTGCGCTCGAAGGCACGAACGTCGCCCCGATTGGGCCCTTGCTGAAGGGCCCGACGCTGATCGCTCATTCGAGCGATCCAGTCGCGGCGGCGAAAGCGGCCGTAGCGTTCGCCAAGGACAACGACAAGTTCGTGCTCCTGGGCGGCGCTCTGGGCAAGTCGGCGCTCGACGTCGAAGGGGTCAAGTCGCTCGCGACTCTGCCCTCGATCGACGAGCTGCGCGCCAGGCTGCTGGGGCTCATCACCGCCCCGGCGACCAAGCTCGCCCAGCTCGCCAACGCGCCGGCCGCCAAGGTCGCCCGCGTGGTCGCGGCCTATGCCGACAAGGACGCAGCCTGAAACGAGGCTTAAAAAAATTCGAAAAGTTCGAACCGATAGGAAAACTACGAAATGGCCAATCTCGAAAGAATCGTCGATGAGCTCTCCAGCCTGACCGTGCTGGAGGCCGCCGAGCTCGCCAAGTTGCTGGAAGCCAAGTGGGGCGTCTCGGCCGCCGCCGCCGTCGCCGTCGCCGCCGCGCCGGCCGCGGGCGCCGCGGCCGCCGCTGCCGCGCCCGTCGAAGAACAGACCGAGTTCACCGTGGTGCTCGCCGCCTTCGGCGACAAGAAGATCGAGGTGATCAAGGAAGTGCGCGCGATCACCGCGCTCGGCCTCAAGGAAGCCAAGGATCTCGTCGAAGGCGCGCCGAAGAGCGTCAAGGAAGGCGTCTCCAAGGAAGAGGCCGAGAAGATCAAGGCCGCTCTCGAGAAGGTCGGCGCCAAAGTCGAACTCAAGTAAGGGCGCAGTGCGCCTCGAAGGCGCCGTCAGCGCTGCGAACGGCCCCGGTTTCGCGCCGGGGCCGTTCAACCGTTTTCTAGAGCTATCAGAGTTTCGAATCGCCCGAGTTTCGGGCAAATGTCCGAAAGCCGCCGCAATAGGCGCGGTAAGCAGGGCCCTGGGCCCGATGCGTTCGTCCTCACCCGAACCCGAGGCGCCCGCGCCGACGGGAAGGGCTCCGAGACGACAGATTCAAGGACTGAGGAGCGATATGGCTCAGACACTCACCGGCCGCAAGCGCGTTCGCAAAGTCTTCGGCCACGTCAGGGAAGTCGGCGAAATGCCGAACCTGATCGAAGTGCAGAAGGCGTCCTACGATCAATTCCTGCTGATGGGTGCGCTGAAGGGCGTGCGCCCGAACGAGGGCCTGCAGTCGGTATTCAAGTCGGTGTTCCCGATTTCCGATTTCGCACAGACCGCGCAGCTCGAGTTCGTCAAGTACGAATACGAGGCGCCCAAGTACGATGTCGACGAGTGCCGCCAGCGCGGCATGACTTTCGCCGCGCCGCTCAAGGTGACGCTGCGCCTCATCGTGTTCGACGTCGATCCGGAGACCCAGGCCCGTTCGGTCAAGGACATCAAGGAGCAGGACGTCTACATGGGCGACATGCCGCTCATGACCGACAACGGCACCTTCATCGTCAACGGCACCGAGCGCGTCATCGTTTCGCAGATGCACCGCAGCCCCGGCGTGTTTTTCGATCACGACAAGGGCAAGAGCCACTCGTCGGGCAAGCTGCTGTTCGCGGCCCGTATCATTCCCTATCGCGGCTCGTGGCTCGACATCGAGTTCGACGCCAAGGACATCGTGCACGCGCGCATCGACCGCCGCCGCAAGATCCCGGTGACGTCGCTGTTGTTCGCGCTCGGCCTCGACGGCGAGGAGATTCTGTCGGCCTTCTACCGGAAGTCGGTCTATACGCGCGGCAAGGACGGTTGGCGCGTGCCTTACGACCCCGAGCGGCTCAAGGGCGTCAAGATCACCACCGACCTCGTCGACGCCGACACCGGCGAAGTCGTGGTCGAGGCCGGCCGCAAGCTCACCGCGCGTGCGGCGCGCCAGCTCGCCGAGAAAGGCCTCGCGGCGCTGAGGGTCAACGATTCCGACCTCATCGGCCATTACATCGCCGAGGACATCTACAATCCGCAGACCGGCGAGATCTATGCCGAGGCCGGCGACGAGCTCAGCGAGAAGCTCATCGGTCAGCTCGTCGACCTCGGGTTCGACGAGCTGCCGATCCTCGACATCGACCACATCAACGTCGGCCCCTACATCCGCAACACGCTCAAGGTCGACAAGAATTCATCGCGCGAGGACGCGCTGTTCGACATCTACCGGGTCATGCGTCCGGGCGAACCGCCGACGCTGGATAGCGCCGAAGCGATGTTCCAGTCGCTGTTCTTCGACGCCGAGCGTTACGACCTCTCCGCGGTCGGCCGCGTGAAGATGAACATGCGTCTCGATCTCGACGCGCCGGACACCATGCGCGTGCTGCGCAGGGCGGACATCATCGCGGTGGTGCGGGCGCTCGTCGACCTGCGCGACGGCCGCGGCGAGATCGACGACATCGATCATCTCGGCAATCGCCGCGTGCGTTCGGTCGGCGAGCTGATGGAGAACCAGTATCGCGTCGGCCTGTTGCGCATGGAGCGCGCGATCAAAGAGCGCATGAGCTCGGTGGAGATCGACACCATCATGCCGCAGGACCTCATCAACGCCAAGCCGGCGGCGGCGGCGGTGCGCGAGTTCTTCGGCTCCTCGCAGCTCTCGCAGTTCATGGACCAGACCAACCCGCTCTCCGAGATCACCCACAAGCGCCGGCTCTCGGCGCTGGGTCCCGGCGGCCTCACCCGCGAGCGCGCCGGCTTCGAAGTGCGCGACGTGCACCCGACGCACTATGGCCGCATCTGCCCGATCGAGACGCCGGAAGGGCCGAACATCGGTCTCATCAATTCGCTGGCGACGTTCGCGCGCGTCAACAAATACGGCTTCATCGAAGCGCCCTATCGCAAGGTGCGCGACGGCGTCGTCACCAGCGAGGTGCATTATCTCTCCGCGATGGAGGAGCAGAAGTATTCGGTCGCCCAGGCCGACGCCGCAGTCGACGCCGAGGGCCGGCTGACCGAAGATCTCGTCGTCTGCCGCCACGCCGGCGACGTGCATTTCCTGTCGAGCGATCGCGTCGACTACATGGACGTGTCGCCCAAGCAGCTGGTGTCCGTCGCCGCGGCGCTGATCCCGTTCCTCGAGAACGACGACGCCAACCGTGCGCTGATGGGCTCCAACATGCAGCGTCAGGCGGTGCCGCTGGTGCGCTCGGACGCGCCGCTGGTCGGCACCGGCATGGAGTCGGTGGTCGCGCGCGACTCCGGCGCGGCGATCGCGGCGCGCCGCCCCGGCGTCGTCGACCAGGTGGATGCGACCCGCATCGTCATCCGCGCGACCGAAGAGACCGACCCGACCAAGCCCGCCGTCGACATCTATCGGCTGATGAAGTTCCAGCGCTCCAACCAGTCGACCTGCATCAACCAGAAGCCGCTGGTGCGCGTCGGCGACCGCGTGGACAGGCGCGACATCATCGCCGATGGCCCCTCGACCGACCTCGGCGACCTCGCGCTCGGCCGTAACGTGCTCGTCGCGTTCATGCCCTGGAACGGCTACAACTTCGAAGACTCGATTTTGCTGTCCGAGCGGATCGTCAAAGACGACGTCTTCACCTCGATCCACATCGAGGAATTCGAGGCGATGGCGCGCGACACCAAGCTCGGCCCCGAGGAGATCACGCGCGACATTCCCAACGTCTCGGAAGAGGCGCTGAAGAACCTCGACGAGGCCGGCATCGTCTACATCGGCGCCGAAGTGGTCGCCGGCGACATTCTCGTCGGCAAGATCACGCCGAAGGGCGAGAGCCCGATGACGCCGGAAGAGAAGCTGTTGCGCGCCATCTTCGGCGAGAAGGCGTCGGACGTGCGCGACACCAGCTTGCGCGTGCCGCCGGGCGTGCAGGGCACCGTCGTCGAAGTCAGGGTGTTCAACCGCCACGGCGTCGAGAAGGACGAGCGCGCTCAGGCGATCGAGCGCGAGGAGATCGAGCGGCTCGCCAAGGACCGCGACGACGAGCAGGCGATCCTCGACCGCAACGTCTACGCCCGCCTGTCCGACATCCTCGTCGACAAGCGCGCGCTTTCCGGGCCGAAGGGCTTCAAGAAGGATCAGGTGCTGACGCGCGAGTTGCTCGAGGAATTCCCGCGCTCGCAGTGGTGGACGTTCGCGCTCGAGGCGGACACGACGATGTCCGAGATCGAGGCGATGCGCAAGCAGTACGACGAGTCGAAGAAGAGCCTGGAGAGCCGCTTCCTCGACAAGGTCGAGAAGCTGCAGCGCGGCGACGAACTGCCGCCCGGCGTGATGAAGATGGTGAAGGTCTTCATTGCGGTGAAGCGCAAGATCCAGCCCGGCGACAAGATGGCCGGACGCCACGGCAACAAGGGCGTGGTGTCGCGCATCGTGCCGCAGGAGGACATGCCGTTCCTCGGCGACGGCGCGCCGGTCGACATCGTGCTCAATCCGCTCGGCGTGCCGAGCCGCATGAACGTCGGCCAGATCCTCGAGACGCATCTGGGCTGGGCTTGCGCCGGCCTCGGGCGCCAGGTGGGCCAGGCGATCGACAGCTACTATCGCCAGCAGGACGCCAAGCCGTTGCGTCAGAAGCTCGCCGAGATCTACGGCGACAACGAGACGATCGACTCGCTCGATGACCCCGGCCTCGTGGAGATGGCCGAGAATCTGCGTCGCGGCGTGCCGATCGCGACCCCGGTGTTCGACGGGGCGCGCGAAAAGGACATCGTCGACATGCTGAAGATGGCGGGCTTCGATTCTTCGGGGCAGGTCAAGCTCCACGACGGCCGCACCGGCGACGCTTTCGACCGCAAGGTGACAGTGGGCTACATTTACATGTTGAAGCTCCACCATCTGGTCGACGACAAGATTCACGCGCGTTCGATCGGCCCGTACTCGCTCGTCACCCAGCAGCCGCTGGGCGGCAAGGCGCAGTTCGGCGGCCAGCGCTTCGGCGAAATGGAGGTCTGGGCTCTGGAGGCCTACGGCGCCGCCTACACGCTGCAGGAAATGCTGACGGTGAAGTCGGACGACGTCGCCGGCCGGACCAAAGTCTACGAGGCGATCGTGCGCGGCGACGATACGTTCGAGAGCGGCATTCCCGAGAGCTTCAACGTGCTCGTCAAAGAGATGCGCTCGCTCGGGCTCAATGTCGAACTCGCCTCGGCCAAGAAGCTGCCGCCGCCGGACGAGACGCCCGCCGCCGCCGAGTGACTTATCGTCGCGTCGATATCGAGGCGTGTTCTACGCCTCGAGCGTTTCCACCAGTGCGGACGCCTGGCCCACGCCCAAAGGGGCCCCCGTCCGTGGGAGAGGAAAGAATGAACCAGGAAGTCACGAATCCTTTCGCGCCCGCCGTTGCGCCGCAGGCGTTCGATCAGATTCAAATCGCGATTGCGAGCCCGGAAAAGATTCTGTCGTGGTCGTTCGGCGAGATCAAGAAGCCGGAGACGATCAACTATCGCACGTTCAAGCCGGAGCGCGACGGCCTGTTCTGCGCCCGCATCTTCGGTCCGATCAAGGATTACGAGTGTCTCTGCGGCAAGTACAAGCGCATGAAATACAAGGGAGTGATCTGCGAGAAGTGCGGCGTCGAGGTGACGCTGAGCCGGGTGCGCCGCGAGCGCATGGGCCACATCTCGCTGGCCGCGCCGGTCGCCCACATCTGGTTCTTGAAGTCGCTGCCCTCGCGCATCGGCCTGCTGCTCGACATGACGCTGAAAGATCTCGAGCGCATCCTCTATTTCGAATCCTACATCGTGCTCGATCCCGGCCTGACGCCGCTGAAAGATCGTCAGCTGCTCAGCGAGGACGATTTTTTGCGCGCGATCGACGAGTACGGGCAGGACAGCTTCACCGCGATGATCGGCGCCGAGGCGATCCGCGAAATGCTCAAGGGCCTCAATCTCGAGAAGATCGCCGAGGGCCTCAAGGTCGAGATATCGGAGTCGAAGAGCGAGCTGAAGCCCAAGCGCCTGGCCAAGCGGCTCAAAATCATCGAGGCCTTCATGCATTCGGGCAACAAGCCGGAATGGATGATCTTGACCGAAGTGCCGGTCATTCCGCCGGACCTGCGTCCGCTGGTGCCGCTCGACGGCGGCCGCTTCGCGACCTCGGATCTCAACGACCTCTACCGCCGCGTCATCAACCGCAACAATCGTCTGAAGCGGCTGATGGAGCTGCGCGCGCCGGATATCATCATCCGCAACGAGAAGCGCATGCTGCAGGAATCGGTCGACGCGCTGTTCGACAACGGCCGGCGCGGCCGCGTCATCACCGGCGCCAACAAGCGGCCGTTGAAGTCGCTCGCCGACATGCTGAAGGGCAAGCAGGGCCGGTTCCGCCAGAACCTGCTCGGCACGCGCGTCGACTATTCCGGCCGCTCGGTGATCGTCGTCGGCCCCGAACTGAAGCTGCACCAGTGCGGCCTGCCGAAGAAGATGGCGCTCGAGCTGTTCAAGCCGTTCATCTACTCGCGGCTCGACGCCAAGGGTCTGTCGGCGACCGTCAAGCAGGCCAAGAAGTTGGTCGAGAAGGAGAAGCCGGAAGTCTGGGACATCCTCGACGAGGTGATCCGCGAGCACCCGGTGATGCTGAACCGCGCGCCGACCCTGCACCGCCTCGGCATTCAGGCGTTCGAGCCGGTGCTGATCGAGGGCAAGGCGATCCAGCTGCATCCGCTGGTCTGCGCCGCCTTCAACGCCGACTTCGACGGCGACCAGATGGCGGTGCACGTGCCGCTGTCGCTCGAGGCGCAGCTCGAAGCGCGCGTGCTGATGATGTCGACCAACAACATCCTGCACCCCGCCAACGGCCAGCCGATCATCGTGCCGAGCCAGGACATCGTGCT
>JBKQKS010000292.1:0-5309 GCA_052147395.1 Roseiarcus sp. | reverse complement strand
TTCGGGGTCCCGCTGTTCGAGGGATACGGGTCGAGCGAGAACGCCATCGTCCTGAAACCGGTGGCCGGAGCCCGCCCGGGCGCGCTGGGCCGAGCGAGCCAGCGGGACGACGTCGTCGTCGTCGACGAGGCCGGCCGGGAGCGGGCTCGTGCGACCTTCGATGTCGAAGGACGGCTGACCAACCCGGCCGACTCCATCGGGGAGCTGGTGGGACGGGCCACGCTCTCCAACTTCGAGGGCTACTACAACAACCCCGAGGCCGACGCCGAGCGCACCCGTAACGGGTGGTACTGGTCGGGGGACCTCGCCTACCGCGACGAGGACGGGGTGTTCTATTTCGCAGGACGCACCGGTGACTGGCTCCGCGTCGACAGCGAGAACTTCGCCGCCGCGCCCGTCGAGAGGATCCTCGGGCGCTTCCCGGCATTCCGGGGAGTGGCCGTCTACGCCGTCCCCGACCCCCGCACGGGCGACCAGGTGATGGCGGCCGCGGAGATCGAGCCGGGTCGCACGTTCGATCCGTCGGCCTTCGCTGCGTTCCTGGCGGCGCAGCCGGATCTGGGCACCAAGTGGTCTCCCCGTTTCGTGAGGATCGTCCCGTCCCTGCCGGCGACCGCCACCGACAAGATCGACAAGGGGCCATTGCGGGCCACCATGTGGGACACGTCCGACCCGGTCTGGCACCGCCCGGGCCGCAGCGATGAGTTCGTGCCCCTGGCCCGGGCTGACATCGACGCCCTGCGGGCCGAGTTCGCCGACAACGGGCGAACGGATCTCCTCGGTCGCTGACCGGGCCGTGCTCACGGGGCGAGCACCACCGGCATGGCCCTCGCGCCACGCACCAACGTGGAGCTGGTGTAGGTCGGTTCACCCGAGAGCTCGAAAGAAGGGAAGTGGGCCAGGAGCTCCTCGAAGAAGATCCTGGCCTCCAACCGGGCCAGGCTGGCCCCGATGCAGACGTGCTCGCCGAAGCCGAAGGCGAGGTGGGTGGGCAACGATGGTCGGCTGACGACGAACCGGTCGGCCGAGGGGCCGAAGATGGTGTCGTCACGGTTTGCCGAGGCGTAGAGCATGACGATGAACTCCCCGGCCCCGACGGTGCGGTCGCCGATTTCGACATCGACGACGGCGGTCCGGCCGAATGCCTGAATCGGAGTGACCCACCGGAGCATCTCCTCCAGCCCTCCGGGGACCAGCGTGGGGTCGGCCACCAGCCGGTCCCGTTGATCGGGATGGCGGGCGAGGGCTTCGACCCCACCGGAGATCAGCGTCCGGGTCGTCTCGTTCCCGGCGACGAGAAGCGTCAGGCAGAACCCCATGATCTCGGCCTGGCTGAGCGGCCGGCCCTCCAGCGACGACCCCTTGAGCAGGGCGAGCAGATCGTTGGAGTCGGTCCGCGGCGAATTGATGTGCTCCATCAGGAACGATGCCATCTCGGCCAACTCGTTCGCCTGCTCATCCGCCGTGCGGTCGGTGCTCTCGATCACCGCATCGGACCACCGGCGGAAGAGGGCGCGATCGGCGCCGGCCACGCCGAACATCTCGGCGATGACCGTGATCGGCACCGGTGCGGCCACCGCGTCCACGAACTCGATGGCCGTGTCCGTGGGCACCGAACGGAGCACCCCGGTCACCACCTCACGGATCCGGTCCGCCAGACCGGCCACCGCCCGAGGGGTGAATTGCCGGTTGACGAGGCCGCGGTACACGCCGTGCAGAGGCGGGTCGAGATGCAGGATGGACCACGTGTTCCGTCCCGTTCCGGCAGGGTCCCGCAGGGGATCGTTGACCAGCACCCCGCGCCCCGACACGAATCTCGCGCTCCGGCGTGGATTGCCGCCAGCGAATTGGCGACCGCGTTTTCGGTGTCGTTGTGGGCGTGGATGGCGACATGAT
The DNA here is from genome assembly GCA_052147395.1 of Roseiarcus sp. Classification (GTDB taxonomy): domain Bacteria; phylum Pseudomonadota; class Alphaproteobacteria; order Rhizobiales; family Beijerinckiaceae; genus Roseiarcus. Next base: position 3,413 of record JBKQKS010000292.1, on the reverse strand, counting down.
CTCCCGGGATTTCATCGACGACGTCGCCGACGATGCGCTCCACTTCGTCCGGCAGCGTGCCGCCGTTGGTGTCGCAGAGCACCACCCAGCGCGAGCCGGCCTCGAACGCGGCGTGGGCGCAGGCGAGCGCATAAGACGGGTTGGCCTTGTAGCCGTCGAAGAAATGCTCGCAGTCGACCATCGCCTCGCGCCCGCGTGCGACCGCCGCCTTCACGCTGTCGGCGATGCAGGCGAGGTTTTCCTCGAGCGTGCAGCCGAGCGCGACATGGACGTGGTAGTCCCAGCTCTTGGCGACGAACACGATCGCATCGGCGTCGGCCTGCAACAGGCCGGCGACGCCGGGATCGTTGGCGATCGAGCGTCCGGGCCGCTTGGTCATGCCGAAGGCGCAAAACCGCGCGCGTTTCGTGGGCTTGTTCTGGAAGAATTTCGTGTCGACGGGATTGGCCCCGGGATAGCCGCCCTCGACATAGTCGACGCCGAGTTCGTCGAGCATCCCCGCGATCAGGCGTTTGTCCTCGAGGGAGAAATCGACGCCGGTGGTCAGCGCGCCGTCGCGCAATGTGGTGTCGAACAGATAGAGCCTTTCGCGGGCCATGGTCGGTCCTTCAGTGACGCGTCGAGGCGCCGGCAGGGGCGGGGGCCGCCGCGAGCGCCTTCGACATCGTGGTGTTGGCGAGCCATTGGTCGCCGAGGGTGACGAGATTACGACGTTCGGCGACGAAGCCCTGACGCTCGAATACCGGCTTGGCGGTGTCGCTGACGTCGGCGGCGATGCGCTTGGCGCCGCGCGCCCGGGCGAGCCGGACGACGGCGTCGACGAGCGCGGTCGCCACGCCCATGCGGCCGGCGACCGGATCGACATAAAGCGTGTCGAAGGTCTCGGACCCATCGAGCGCGGCGAAGCCGACGATCTCGCCCTCGATCACAGCGACGATCGTCAGCATGTTCGAAAGCTTGGCGCTGAAGGCGGCCTCGTCGTCGGCGCGCGCGGCCCAGGCGGCGCGCTGGTCCTCGTCGTAGTCGTCGGCGGCCGTTTCCTCGACCGCGTCGCGGAAGATCGCGGCGCAGCGTGCGACGTCGGCGGGCAGGTAGGGGCGCAATGCGATGGCGGTCAACGCTTGAGCTCCCAAGTTGTCGTGCCGTCTTTGTTGTCTTTGATCGCGACTCTTAGTGAGGCCAACTCGCCGCGAATTTTGTCGGATTCCTCGAAATTCTTCACCGCCCGAGCGGCACTGCGGCGCGCGATAAGTTCGTCGATGCGCTTCTGCATCGCTGGGCCTGCGGAAAGCGTTCCATCGGCTTTGAAAACTTCTGCGATAACACTATCCGCTACTGACAGCCCGTCGGTTATGCTGACGAAGTGCTTCCGGGTAAGCATGGCTGGATCGCAACTGAACCCCAAGAAATCGAGCGACGCTCGTAGCGTGGCCGTGTTGTCTGCCTTTGCTAGTTCCTGAAGCCGAACGATCGCAGCATGGGTATTGAGGTCATCACAAAGGGCCTCGACCACTCGTTGATCAATCGCCGTCGTAGAACAATCCCCACTCGGCAGGAGTCGATACCACTCGGAAAGTTCTTGTTGGGCCCGTTCTAACTCCCGCACGGTCCAGTCGATCGGATCACGATAGTGCGTACGAAGCATGGCGAGGCGCAGCGTGTCGCCCGGCCAAGTGTTGCCGCCAAACTTTCCTGTTTCCAGCAGCTCGCGGATGGTGACGAAATTGCCGAGGCTCTTCGACATCTTCTCGCCCTCGACCTGAAGGAAGCCGTTATGGAGCCAGTAGTTCGCCATGCGCTCGACGCCGAAAGCGCAGCACGACTGGGCCACCTCGTTCTCGTGATGGGGAAACACGAGATCGATGCCGCCGCCGTGGATGTCGAACACGTTCTGTTCCGGATCGTCACAGACGAGGCCGCCGCCGAACGGCGCGAGCAAGGTCTTCATCGACATCGCCGAGCACTCGATGTGCCATCCGGGCCGGCCGAGCGACGTAATGCCGCAGGGGCTCGACCAGCTGGGCTCGCCCGGCTTCGACGGCTTCCAGAGCACGAAGTCCATCGGGTCGCGCTTGTAGGGCGCGACATCCACCCGGGCGCCGGCGAGCATCTCGTCCAGCGAACGCCGAGCCAGCGAGCCGTAGCGCGGCGCGCCGGGCAGCGCGTCCATCGCGGCGGGCGAGAACAGCACGTGGGCCTCGGCGACATAAGCCACACCGCGCGCGACGAGCCGCTCGATGAGCGCCTTCATCTCTTCGATGTGTTCCGTCGCGCGGGGTTCGTGGGTGGGCGGCAGGCAGCCCAGCGCCGACACGTCCTCGCGATACTGGCGCTCGGTCTCGGTCGTCACCATGCGGATCGATTCGTTGAGCGCCTCACCGGGAAAATCGCGTTGGGCGCGGAGGTTGATCTTGTCGTCGACGTCGGTGATGTTGCGGGCGTAGATCACCCGGTCGGCGCCGTAGAGTTGGCGCAGCAGCCGGAACAGCACGTCGAACACGATCGCCGGGCGGGCGTTGCCGATATGAGCGTAGTCGTAGACGGTCGGTCCGCACACGTACATGCGCACCGCGTCGCGCCGGGCGGGACGGAAAACCTCCTTGCGTCGGGTCAACGTGTTGTGGAGTTTGAGCGTCGCGGACATCGGCTTTTCCACTCGAAGGCAAGCGTGGGCTAGGACCGGCCGCACACTTTCCTCTTTGCAGAAAAGACCACGCGCGCCAGCCAGCAAATCTGCTAGCAGCCAATAATTCGGCCCCGGTAAACGGACACTGCGCGCTTCATGCGCCCTTCCTGTCGCAACGGACGACCCGTGTCAAGACGGCGCTCGAAAGCCGCTTGCGTCCGAGGTTGCCGTCCATTAACCGGAGTTTCACTCGAGTCCGTTAGATTTGGCGCGCGCGCATGTTTGCGCGGCCGCGAAACGAGTCCGTGAAAGATGAAGTCGTCGCATTCGTCGTTCCGAGTATTTTCCGTCATTCTGGGCTTCGTCGCCGGCATTGGCGTTTCGAACGGCGCCAGGGCGGATCGGACATACGCCTACGTCATTGCCGCTAACGATGGCTACGGCCTCTCCGATTGCCTCGGCGGCGGCGGATTGGCATGTGGACAAATCGTCGCAGATGCCTGGTGCGAGGCGCACGGCCATGGGGCTGCGATCAGTTTCGGGCGTGAGAGTCGCTTCGATCTGGCGCTGGTAAAAGTCTCGACCGACGCCGAACCTTATGTCGTCAATTGCCGCGAATGAGCGCGGCAACGCTTCAGCGTACAAAGTCGGCGCACTTGGGGACGTCCGTCTGGCCGCCCCAAGGTTGGATCGGGACCGTGGACGTCGAATTCTTCGGCGAGCCTTCGATCAGCTTGTCGCTGTAAGTCATGTAGACGAGGATGTTGCGCTTCGTATCGCAGCCGCG
>JBKQKS010000291.1:0-32453 GCA_052147395.1 Roseiarcus sp. | reverse complement strand
TCCTATTCGGATTGCCGGAGTACATCGACAGCGCATACAACGCCCGCTCTCCGCCCATCAGCGACATACTTGTGCGGGCTCGGACGATGCCGCGCTCGGTCGTCGGGCCGGCGGCTTTCGCTTTGCGCGGCTCGGCGCTACAAGCGCCCCCCGGACATTCATCACGAGTCCCGCATGCCCGCGAGCCCCGAAGACCTCTTCGCCTTTCTCGAAAACCTCGGCGTCGCCTCCGAGACGGTGGAGCATCCGCCGTTGTTCACGGTCGAAGATTCGCGGACCTTGCGCGGAGAAATTCCCGGCGGGCACACCAAGAATCTGTTCGTCAAGGACAAGAAGGGCCGGCTGTTCCTGCTCGTGCTCGGCGAGGAGACGGTCGTCGACCTGAAGCGCGTGCACGAAAGAATCGGCGGACAGGGACGGGTGTCGTTCGGCTCGGCGGAGCTGCTCGAGGAGGTCTGGGGCGTGAAGCCCGGCGCGGTGACGCCGTTCGGCGCGATCAACGACCGCGAGGCCAAAGTCACCGTCGTGCTCGACGCCGAGATGATGCGCCACGAGCGGCTCAATTTTCACCCGCTCGTCAACACCCGCACGACGGGGCTGGCCGCGCGCGACCTGCTCGTTTTCCTGCGCGCGACCGGGCACGAGCCGATGATCGTGGAGCTCGCGGACGCCGGCGTTGAATAATTTTCGGACCGGCGCCATTTAGGGGCAAAGCCGCTGCGGGCGGCGAAGGGGAGTTTACGATGAACAGCAATAGCGCGGCGCCCGCCGCGGGCAGAGTGAAAGACGTCACCACCGCGTCGTTCCGCACGGAGGTGTTGGAGGCTTCGAAGCGGCAGCCGGTGCTGGTCGATTTCTGGGCGCCGTGGTGCGGCCCCTGCAAGCAGCTCACGCCGGCGCTGGAGAAGGCGGTGGCCGACGCCAAGGGCAAGGTTCAGCTCGTCAAGATGAATATCGACGATCACCCGCAGATCGCCGGCCAGCTCGGCATCCAGTCGATCCCGGCGGTGATCGCGTTCGATCGCGGCCAGCCGGTCGACGGCTTCGTGGGCGCGCTGCCGGAGAGCCAGGTGCGCGGCTTCATCGAGCGCCTCGTCGGGCCGCTCACTGGCGGCGCCGATGCGCTCATCGCCGCGGCCGAGGCGGCCGCCGCCGAGGGCGATCTCGCCGGCGCGGCCTCGTTCTATGCGCAAGTGCTCACCGAGGACGAAAGCAACGTCAAGGCGATCGCGGGGCTGGCGAAGCTGCACGTCGACGCCGGCGACCTCGATCAGGCGCGCGGCGTGCTCGCGATGGCGCCCCCACCGGCGCCGGGCAAGAGCGTGGACCCGGCGATCGCCGCCGTGCAGGCGGCGCTGCAGCTCGCCGAGCAGGCTTTCAGCGTCGGCGACACCACCTCGCTCGCCAAGCGCATCGCCGAGAATCCCGACGATCATCAGGCGCGGTTCGATCTCGCCGTCGCGCTCAACGCCAAGGGCGACCGCGACGGCGCGGCCGACCGGCTCATCGAGATCGTCAAGCGCGACCGCAGGTGGAACGACGACGCGGCGCGCAAGCAGCTGCTGCAGTTCTTCGAGGCCTGGGGCCTGATGGACCCCTCCACGATCTCGGCGCGGCGAAAACTGTCGGCCATATGGTTCTGAGCGACCGGAGGCGCCCGGGGCGCTGATGAAGCTGAACCGGACTTACGCCAGCGGCAGCGAAATGCCGCCGACCCTGCCGGTGTTCCCGCTCGCCGGGGCGCTGTTGCTGCCGCGCCGGCCAATCCAGCTCAACGTGTTCGAGCCGCGCTATCTGCAAATGCTCGACGACGCCCTGAGCGGCGAGCGGCTGATCGGCATGATCCAGCCCGCCGCCGGCGAGGAGGCGGCCGGCATGAACCCGGAACTGTTCAGGATCGGCTGCGCCGGGCGCATCGTGCAATACGCCGAGATCGGCGACGGTCGCTGCTTCCTCACGCTCATGGGGGTGGCGCGGTTCCGCATCGCCGAGGAGCTGACGAGCCTCACCCCCTATCGCCTCGTGCACGCCGACTATTCGCCCTACGCCGCCGATTTCGTCCCCGGGTCCGGCGAAGCCGAGGTCGACCGGCAGGCGCTGCTCGATGCGCTCAGCGCTTTCGCCAAGGCCAACAGCCTCGACATCGACTGGGACGACATCGCCAAGGCGCCCAACGAGGCGCTGGTCAACGGCCTCGCGATGATGAGCCCGTATGGGTCCAAGGAGAAGCAGGCGCTGCTGGAGGCGCACGATCTGAATACCCGCGCCGAGGTCCTGGTGGCGATCTCGCAAATGGAGCTCGCGCGCACCGCCGACACGCCCCCGCGCCTCAACTGAGCGTCAGCCGAGCGCGGCGCGCGGGTCGTAAGGCTTGCTGACGCGCCATTCGCGCATCAGATCGCCGAGCGCCGCATCCTCGCCGGCGGGCAGCACGATGCGGACGGTCGCCAGCAGATCGCCGTGCGGCTGGTCGCCAGCCGGTGGCAGGCCTTTGCCGCGCAGGCGCAAGGCGCGTCCCGAACTCGTGCCGGCAGGGATTGTCGCCTCCACGGCGCCGTCGAGCGTGGGGACGCGGACCTTGGCGCCGAGCACCGCTTCGTAGAGGGTCACCGGCAGTTCCAGGCGCAAGTCGCGGCCTTCGACCTTGAAGTAGGGATGGTGCGCGTAACGCACCGTGATCATTGCGTCGCCGGCCGCGCCGCCGCCCGTCGCCGCGCCGCCCTGGCCGCGCAGCCGGATCGTCTTGCCGTCTTCGACCCCAGTGGGAATCGAGACATCGAGGGTCCTGCCGTTCGGCAGCGCCACCCGGGTCGATCCGCCATTGGCGGCGAGGGAGAGCGGGATGGTCACGCTCGCTGCGACAACCACGCCGCGCGACGAGCGCCGCCCGCGCGGCGGCTGCCGAGCGCCAAACAGCTCGGCGAACAGTTCGGGGTCGAACGTCCCGGCGCGCGCCGAGGAGGACTCGGGCCCGCCGAAGTCGAAGCCGAAGCCGCCGAGGTCCGGCCCGCCCGCGCTGCGCCGGCCGGCCCCGAAGCCCTCGAAATGCGGCGCCCGCGGCTTGCCCTCGGCGTCGATCTCGCCGCGGTCGAACTGCGCCCGCTTCTTCTCGTCGCCGAGGATTTCGTAAGCGCTATTGACTTCCGCGAACTTGTCCTTCGACCGCGCGTCCTTCGTCTGGTCGGGATGATGCTTCTTCGCCAGTTTCCGGAACGCCGATTTGATGTCGGCGACGCTCGCCGATTTCGACACGCCGAGAACGTCATAAGGGTCTCGCATATGGCAGGCTCGAAACGATTGCGGCGCGCCCCAGCGAAGCCGCGCTAGTCGTCCCCTATTTGGGCGTCCGCAGGGCGAGCCGCAAGGAGCATCTCAGGGATCGAGGCGAGCCGAGGCCAGCTCGAGGGAAGGTTTGGGCGGCAGTTGCGCCTCGCTTTTGGGCGTCGCCGACGCCGGCGCGACGCGCGGATCGATCGCGCCCGTGGGCGCGTCGTCGACGAAGCCCGGGAACGGCATGGAGACGGCGCAGCCGCTCAGGCTCGAGGCGAGCACGAGCGCCAACAGCATGAGACGCTCGAGGGCTCGCGCAGGGGTTCGAGGAATGTGATAAGATTCGATCATCGGGGCGGACGCGAAAGCGGACGAATAAAGAGTTGTAATCATGAAATCCTTAATTTCTGCTAACTTCACCGAGGCCGACGACCCGTTCGCCGTGTTCGACGAATGGTTCTTAGAGGCCCAGGCCAAAGAGATCAACGACCCCGAGGCGATGGCGCTGGCGACCGTCGACGCCGACGGCCTGCCCGACGTGCGCATGATGCTCTGCAAGGGCGTCGACGCCGAGGGCGTCGTGTTCTACACCAATCGCGAGAGCGCCAAGGGCCGGCAACTCGCGGCGACGCCGAAGGCGGCGGCGCTTTTCCACTGGAAATCGTTGCGTCGCCAGGCGCGCTTCCGCGGCCCGGTGACGCTCCTCGACGAAGCCGCGGCCGACGCCTACTACCATTCCCGGCCACGGGTGAGCCAGCTCGGCGCCTGGGCGAGCCAGCAATCGCGCCCACTCGAATCGCGCGCCGCGCTGGAGTCGCGGGTCGAGCATTTCGCCAACGAGTTCGGCGACGGCGAAATCTCGCGCCCCGCCTATTGGCGCGGCTTCCGGCTGACGCCGGTCGAGATCGAGCTGTGGAAGGACGGCGCCTATCGCCTGCACGACCGCGTCCGCTTCACCCGCGCCGGCGACGGCTGGACTCGGCAGAGGCTCTATCCGTGACCATCGCCCCGCTCGCCAACGCGCCGCCGCGCACCATGCTGCTGACTGGCGCCTCGCGCGGCATCGGCCACGCGACGGTGAAGCGCTTCTCGTCGGCCGGCTGGCGCGTCATCACCTGCTCGCGCCATCCGTTCCCCGAGAGCTGCCCGTGGATGGCCGGGCCGCAGGATCATTTGCAGATCGACCTCGCCGACGCCGACGACACCGCGCGCGCCATCGCCGAGGTGCGCGAACGGCTGCCCGACGGGCGGCTCGACGCGCTCGTCAACAATGCGGCGATCTCTCCCAAGGGGCCGGGCGGATCGCGCCTCGGCCTGTTCGAAACCGAATTTTCCGACTGGCTAAAAGTGTTCCAGGTCAATTTCTTTGCCGCCGCGCTGCTGGCGCGCGGGCTCGCCCGGGAGCTCGAGCAGGCCAAGGGCGCGATCGTCAACGTCACCTCGATCGCCGGGTCGCGCGTGCATCCGTTCGCCGGCATCGCCTATTCCACCTCCAAGGCGGCGCTCGCGGCGCTGACGCGCGAGATGGCGGCCGATTTCGGCCCGCGCGGCGTGCGCGTGAATTCGATCTCGCCGGGCGAAATTCTCACCGCGATCCTGTCGCCGGGCACGGAGAACCTAGTCGCGCAAATCCCGATGCGCCGTCTCGGCGCCCCCGAGGAGGTCGCCAAGGCGATCTATTTCCTCTGCACGGAGCAGTCGAGCTACGTGAACGGGGCCGAACTGATGATCAACGGCGGCCAGCATGTGTGAGGCCTCGCGTGGATGATCGCCTTTATCCGCCGCGGCCGATCCTCGCCGCCTCGGTCGCGGTGGTGCGCGGCGGGCGGGCGCTGATCGCGCGCCGCGCCCGCCCGCCGCTGCAAGGAGTCTATTCGCTGCCCGGCGGCGGGGTCGAAATCGGCGAGACGCTGCGCGAGGCCGCGGCGCGCGAACTCAGCGAGGAAACCGGGCTCGCGGCGGAGCCGGGAGTGTTCCTCGACCATGTCGAGCCGATCGAGCGCGAGGGCGAGCGCGTGCGCACCCATTTCGTCGTCGCCGCCTTCGCCGCGCGCTGGCTGAGCGGCGAGCCGCGGGTCACGGCCGAGCTCGATGCTTTCGCCTGGGTGGACGAAAACGAGATCGCGGCCTATCGCACGACGCCGGAACTGCCGCGCCTCGTCGCGCGCGCGATAGCCTGGGAGCGCGAGACGCGATGAGGCGGAGCCTCTCGGCTGCGGCGCTGACGCTGATCGCTTGCGCCGCGCTCGCTCAGACCCCGGCGCCCAAGGCGCCGCCAACGCCGACGCCGAGCCCCTCGCCCGCGATGACGGCGCCGCCCTACGATCCGCAATTGATGCGGCTCGCCGAGCTTCTCGGCGCGCTGAGCTATTTGCGCGATCTCTGCGGGGCTGGCGACGGCGCGGCGTTCCGCGACAAGATGTCGACGCTCATCGACGCCGAGGCGCACAGCCAGGAGCGCAAGGACCTGTTCGCCGGCGCTTTCAATCGCGGCTTCAGCGACTACGAGCTCACCTACCGCCGCTGCACGTCGTCGGCGCGCCAGACCATCGTCGACTATCTCGACGAATCGGCGCGCATCGCCCGCGAAGTGGCGACGCGCTATGGGGGGTGAGGTCTTGCGGTTGTGGCTGCCTTGGAATTTCGGGTTTCGACCCGAAGCTGAGTTCCCGGTGGCGCCGAAATCAAGAAATTCGCGCTGCGTGGACCTAGGGCGAATTCCGCGCGGCTCGAGAGACGATAAGGTAGCCAGACTCGACACAAGCGAGAAGGTCGCAGCGCAAAAATACGGAACGTCTAAAAATGAGCGAGGAACAGCTGAACGCGGACGCAATAGCGCTGCCGGAATATGCGCCTGCGTCGCTGAGCCGTGGAGCGGGCAGCATATCGTCGCAGGTGTTTTCCTCGTTCGACGACGTGCCCACGGCGTGGCGCAGCCTGTGCGCGCGCGCCGATCTGGCCATGGACCCGGACGTGCTGCGCATCTTCCAGCGCACGCTCGCCGATCAATGTCGCTGCTGGGGCGTAATCGTGTACGACCAGGGCGCTGCCGTCGGCTGCGCGGCGCTGGGTCTGTTTCAGACGGAGCTGGCGGACATTTCCCACCCCATGTTCACGCGCCTGCGTGATCGCATCCGCTGCGTCTGGCCAGGCTTTATGCGCGTGAAGGCGCTGTTCTGCGGCTTGCCCGTGCCGTCCGGCGCCACGCATCTGCGTGTCTGCGCGAGCGCAGACGCCAGGCGTGTTACACTGGTGGCGGCGGAGGTGGATCGCGTCATGCGCGGCATCGCCCGCACGGCGGGCGCCAGGTTGCTCGTCTTCAAGGAGCTGGAGGAAACATCCGGCGCGCTTGCGCAAACCCTGCGGCAGGCAGGCTACATGCACGGCGGCATTCCGCCCATGCATCTCTTGAACCGGTCGTTCGATAGCTTCGCGAACTACCGCGATGGGCTCCGGAGCCGCTACCGCGCGCAAATCCAGCGTTCGCAGAAGAAGCTGACGGCAGCGGGGTTCGAGGCGCTGAGCGGCCGCGGCAGCGCGTTCTTCGATGCGCACTGGAATGATGCGGCGCACCGACTCTACGTCGCCGTACAGCGGCGCGCGAAACAGAAGCTCGAGCTCATGCCCGCGGCGTTTTTCTGCGAACTGGCGCACGCGTTGGCTGACGAACTATCGCTCACGCTGATTCGCCGCGCCGGCCGCGTGTGCGCGTTTACGTTCGCCATCACCCGCGCGGGCACGCATTACAATCTCTATTCGGGGCTGGACTACGCGCTCAACAGCGAGGGCGATCTCTACTTCAACTTGTTCTATTACGATCTTGATCAGGCGTTCCGCAGCGGGGCAACGTCCGTGCACCTAGGCCAGACCTCCGACAGCTTCAAGTCGCGCCTGGGCAGCACCACGCAGCCGCTTTACTTCTTCGTGCGCGCCCGTTCGGCGTGGATGAATGCGGCGCTGCGCCTGTTAGCGCCCGTTGCCTTTCCGGCAGTGCGCCCGGTGCGCTCGCAGGATGTATTTGCGCGAGATCCCCGATAGCTACGTGAAACCAGGAATCTGTCGCTGTGACGGATTCATGGGAGATATTGCGACCATGAACAGCTTGTACGCCGTACCCCCCATTCCCGCGCCAACGGGCGCTTCTGGCGCCCAAGGGTCCGCTTTCCGCCCTTCCGCAACGTCCGTGGGCGGGCGACCGCAGCCACGACCGGCGAGCCCTCGCAACCTCGCCACGCCGGTCTCCGGCATCGACAGCAGTCGACCCACGACAGACCTCGTCCCGAGGCGGCCCGCGGGGCCCTCGAAGGACGGCTCCAGAGGGCGCCAACGGCTCCGCTGACCCCGACGCCTGGCGGCAGAGTTCGTTTCCGCTGGAGCGCCCTTCGAGGCCCCTTCGGGGCGCCTCGGGGCAAGGTTCGTGGGATGTGGAACGCCCGCTTCCCGCCCCGAGCGGGCGCTCGGGGGAAGGGGTTGTTTCGAAAACACCCGCTTCTTTCAGCCTGTAGCGGCGCAGCATAGGTAGCTGTGTCTATAGACGCAATAGATGTAAACGAAGATCCAGACAGCGACGAGGCCCGACGGCGGGGGGAAGGGGGGCATAGGCGCTGGGATACGGCTTTGTGCCAAGGCCGGCGCCGTCATTGCGAGCGAAGCGCGGCAATCCAGGGGCCGCGGACACAGTCCCTTCCTGGTAAGTTCGAATATAGATTTAGAACAGCGGCAAGGATACAGCCTTACGCCCTCTGGATTGCCGCGCTGCGCTCGCTTTTGCCGACGGCTTCCGCCGTCACTTACCTAGCGCTTATGGGGGAGGGGGGTGACAAAAACGACAGGCTAACGGTTTGAAATCGCGGAATCTGTTGACAGAAATGACCACCCCCTCGGGCTCACGGCGACGCCATCTCGAAGCCCCGATCGAAACGTTCGCCGTCCGCCAAAACCCCAACTATGAACTCCGACGCCGCCGAATTTTGCAAACCGTTTGAGCCCAGAGCGTTCCGACGCTAGAAGACCGTCGCCGCAGCCCCTGGAGCCGATATGAAAGACGTCGAGATCGCCGATCCGCAGCTCACGGCGAAAATCCTGATGCAGGCGCTGCCGCACATGTTGCGCTACGACGAAGCGACGGTGGTGGTGAAATACGGCGGCCACGCGATGGGGGACGAAGCGAAGGAGCGCGACTTCGCCCGCGACATGGTGCTGCTCGAGCAGTCCGGCGTGAACCCGGTCGTCGTGCACGGCGGCGGGCCGCAGATCGGCGCAATGCTCGCCAAGCTCGGCATCGAGTCGCGCTTCTCCGGCGGTCTCAGGGTCACCGACAAGCCGACCGTCGAGATCGTCGAGATGGTGCTCGCCGGCTCCATCAACAAACAACTGGTCGGCGCCATCAACGCCCAGGGCGGGCGCGCCATCGGGCTCTGCGGCAAGGACGGCAACATGGTGATGGCGCGCAAGGTGTCGCGCGCGCCGGGCCCGGGCGGCGACCACGAGGACTATGTCGACCTCGGCTATGTCGGCGAGCCCGACAAGGTCGACATGACGGTGCTCGAGCAGATCCTCGGGCGCGACCTCATCCCCGTGCTCGCGCCGATCGCCCAGGGCGCCGACGACCAGACCTACAACGTCAACGCCGACACTTTCGCCGGCGCCATCGCCGGCGCGCTGAAGGCCAAGCGCCTGCTGTTCCTGACCGACGTCCCCGGCGTGCTCGACAAGAACAAGGACCTGATCAAAGAGCTGAAGGTGAGCGAGATTCACGGGCTCATCGCCGACGGCACGATCACCGGCGGCATGATCCCCAAGGTCGAGACCTGCATCTATGCGGTGGAGCGCGGCGTCGAGGGCGTCGTGATCCTCGACGGCAAGATCCCGCACGCCGTGCTGATCGAGCTGTTGACCGACCACGGCGCGGGCACTTTGATCACCCGTTGACCGATGTCATGGCGCGCCGTCCGATTTCGTTCCACCCGTGTTTCATGGGACGTTCGAGGGCGGCCAAGCCCCGGAGGAGACGCTCGGCGCGAACCGGGCGCGGTTGAAGTTGATGCGCGTGCTTGCTCTCGACACTTCCTCCTCGGCGGCCTCTGTCGCGGTTTATGACGCCACGGCGCACGAGACGCTGTTCGTGGAGTCGCGGGAAATGGCGCTCGGCCACGCCGAGGCGCTGGCGCCGATGGTCGAGCGCGCCATCGCGAGCCTCGACGGCGGCGTCGGCTCGATCGGGCGCATCGCCGTTTGCGTAGGGCCGGGATCGTTCACCGGCATTCGCATTGCGCTCGCCATGGCGCGGGCGATGGGTTTTGCGCTCGGCGTGCCGGTGGTTGGCGTGTCGACGCTGCTCGCTTTCGTGACGCCGCTGCTCAGGGACCCGAAGCCTGGGCTCATCGTCTCCGCCGTCGACGCCAAGCATGGGCGGGTCTACCTGCAGGTGTTCGAAGCCAACGGCCGGCCGCTGTTCGCCCCGCGCGTGGCGAAGGTGCGCGAGGCGGCGCGCTGGATCGGCGGCGGGCCGTTGCGCTTCGCCGGCAACGGCGGGCCGATGCTCGCCGAGGAGGCGGCGCGCGGCGGCGCGGAAGTCGACGCCTCGGCCGCTGCGGATTATCCCGACATCGTCGCCGTCGCCCAGATGGGGGCGGCGCTCGATCCGGCCGAGGCGCCGGCGCGGCCGATTTATGTCAAGCCGCCGGATGCGCAGCCGGCCGAAGGCTACGCCATTGCGCGCGCGGGAGGGTGAGCGATGTTCTTCTGGCGCCGCTTCGCGTCGTCGCGCCTCGAACTGCTGAAGGCCGAGCACGCCGAACAATGCGCGGGGATCCACGCGGCCGCCTTCGCGCACCCCTGGTCGGCGGGAGAGTTCGCCAAGCTCATCAGCGATCCGGCGACGGTCGGCGCGGCGGCGCTCGATCCGGCGACGCTGAGCGTGAGGGGCTTCGCCTTGTCGCGATGCGCCGCGGACGAGGCGGAAATCCTCACCATCGCGGTTTTGCCGAGCTGTCGCAAATGCGGCGTAGCGCGCGATCTCCTGCGTGAACATCTGCAGCAGGCCGCGTTCGCCGGCGCGCGCAGGATTTTTCTCGAGGTCGACGCCGACAACGCCGCCGCGCTCGCGCTCTATGCGAAGTCCGGCTTCGTCAAGGTGGGCGAGCGGCCGGGCTATTACCGCCGCCACGCCGGACCGCCGGTGAAGGCGCTGGTGATGCGGCGCGATTTGCGGTGAAGCGTCGGCAACGACGGGGGGCGGGCGCATGAGGCGGGCTTGGTCGCTCGAGGGGTCCCGAGGGAAGGGTGGCGTGATCTGGCGCCGTCGCGCTTCCCCATGAGCTTCGTGCGCGTCGTCGTCGGCTTGACCGTCGCGGGCCTGTTTCTGGCGGTGTTCGCGCCGCCGAGGCGCATCGCGCAAGCGCTGCGCTCGCGGTTCGGGCGTTCGACGCCGGTGATGTTCAACCGCCTGCTGTGCAAAATCCTACACGTCCGCGTGCGAAAATTCGGCGCGGCGAGCGCGCCGGGGCCGCGCCTCATCGTCGCCAACCACGTGTCGTGGCTCGACGTTCCCGTGCTCGGCGCTCTCGAGCCGATGACCTTCCTCGCCAAGAAGGAGATCGCCGAACCCTGGTTCGGCCGCGAGGTCGCGGGCCTGCAGGGCGTGGTCTATGTCGATCGGCAGCGCAAGCGCTGCATCCCCGGGGTCAACGCCGACATGGCGCAGGCGATGCGCTGCGGCGAGCCGGTGGCGCTGTTCGCCGAGGCGACGACCAGCGACGGCAATCGGCTGCTGAAATTCCGCTCTTCGCATTTCGAGGCCGCGCGGACGGCGGCGCGCGAGGGGGCGGCGGTGGTGCAGCCGGTGTTCCTCGATTTCAACCGGCTCGCCGGGCTCGCGTTGACGCGCCTCGACCGGCCGACGATCGCCTGGTATGGCGACATGGCCTTCTTGCCGCATCTCATCGGCGTCGTGCGCTGCGGCGGCGTCGCCTGCGACGTTCATTACGGCGAGCCGATCGCGGTCGCCGACTTCGCCGACCGCAAGGCGCTCGCGCGAGCGACCGAGGCGGCAGTGCGCCGGCTCGCGGAGGCGGCGCGTCGCTGCGGACCGCGCTCAACGCCTATTCCTGCCGGCGCAGAATCGCGATAAAAGGGTCTACGTCCCTTTCGGAGCCCGCTTTTTGACCAAGTCGTTCGCGCCCGAAGCCGCCAACGCGCGTCGCGTGTTCATAAAATCGTTCGGATGTCAGATGAACGTCTACGACTCGCAGCGCATGGCCGATGTCGTGGCGGCGGACGGGTTCTCGGAGACGGGCGCGATCGAGGACGCCGATCTCGTCGTCCTCAACACTTGCCACATCCGCGAGCACGCCTCGGAGAAGATCTATTCCGAGCTCGGCAAGGTCCGCGCTCTGAAGCGCCAGCGCGCCGCGGCGGGGCGCGCGACCACCCTCGTCGTCGCCGGCTGCGTCGCCCAGGCCGAGGGGCGCGAGATCCTGCGCCGGCAGAGCGCCGTCGACCTCGTCGTCGGCCCGCAGAACTATCACCGCCTCCCGGAGCTGATCGCTCGAGCGCGGGCGGAGCGGGTCGTCGACACCGAGTTTCCAACCGAGGACAAGTTCGACCGCCTGCCGAGCCCGAGCCGCGAGGTCACCCGCGCCAGAGGCGTGAGCGCATTCGTGACGGTCCAGGAGGGCTGCGACAAGTTCTGCACGTTCTGCGTCGTGCCCTATACCCGCGGCGGCGAATTCTCGCGTCCGCTGGCCAAGGCGCTCTCCGAGATCGAACACCTCGCCGCCGCGGGGGCGCGGGAATTCACGCTGATCGGGCAGAATGTCAACGCCTATCACGGGCTCGACGAATCGGGGCGCCCGGTCGGCCTGGCCACGCTCTTGGCGCGCGCGGCAAAGATTCCTGGCGTGCGGAGGCTGCGCTATGCGACGTCGCATCCCCGCGACATGGACGAGGCGCTGATCCGGGCGCACGCCGACAACGACAAGCTCGCGCCCTATCTGCACCTGCCCGTGCAGTCGGGCTCGGACTGCATCCTCGGGGCGATGAACCGCCGCCACAGCGCGCGCGATTATCTCGTGATCGTCGAGCGCGTGCGGCGCGTGCGGCCGGACATCGCCTTTTCCTCCGATTTCATCGTCGGCTTTCCCGGCGAGAGCGATGTGGACTTCCAGGCGACGCTCGATCTCGTCTCGGAGGTCGGCTTCGCCTCGGCCTATGCGTTCAAGTATTCGGCGCGGCCGGGGACGCCGGCGACGGACGCTCGAGATCAACTCCCGGAGGGGGTCAAGGCGGAGCGGCTCGCGATCCTGCTGGAGCTTCTGGAATCGCAGCGTCAGGCGTTCAATCGGCGCATGGTGGGCGAGCGCTTCGGCGTCGTATTCGACAAGCCCGGCCGTCACGACGGCCAGTGGATCGGCCGCTCGCCCTATATGCAGGCCGTGCACGCGACGCTCGCGCCCGGGCGCATCGGCGAGATGACGGAGGTCGAAGTCGTCGCCGTCAACCCCAACTCGCTGAGCGCGCGCGTCGTCGCGGCGGCGTCATGATCGCAGGATTTGTTGTGACAGCGCCGCGAGTCGCGGTCGCGAGTGGGCGTGCCACGGAAGGACATCGAAGGAGGTCGCGGCGTTGAAGGCATCCGAATCTACGTTGACCCGACAGCTCCCGGCGCGGCGCGAAAGCGAAAAGCGGGAAGCGACGCCCAACGAGATCGCGCTCGCCTTCGACGACAACCGCCTCGCCTCCATCGTGTTCGGCCACTACGACCAAAATATCGCGCGCATAGAACGCCGGCTCGGCGTCGTCGCCAACGCCAACGGCAATCAGGTGCTGATTCGCGGCCCCAAGGAGGCGAGCGAGCAGGCCCGGCGAGTCCTCGAAATGCTCTACGAGCGCGCAAAACTGGGCCAGCCCGCCGATATCGGCGACGTCGAGGGCGCGATCGAGGAAAGCTCCTATGAGGGAACCTTGTTCCCCGGCGAGCTCGAAGGCCAGCGGGACGCCTTCGGCTTCATCAAGACCCGCCGGCGCGGCATCGTGCGTGCGCGCAACGCCGCGCAGGACCGCTATCTCCACGCGCTACGCAGCCACGAGCTGGTGTTCGCCGAGGGGCCGGCCGGCACCGGCAAGACGTGGCTCGCGGTCGGCCATGCGGTATCGCTGCTCGAACAGGGGATCGTCGAACGGCTCGTGCTGTCGCGCCCGGCGGTCGAAGCGGGCGAGCGGCTCGGCTTCCTGCCCGGCGACATGAAGGACAAGGTCGACCCTTATCTGAGGCCCATCTACGACGCGCTTTACGATTTCATGGAGGGCCGCGTGGTCGAGCGCGGGCTGCAGACCGGCATGATCGAGATCGCGCCGCTCGCCTTCATGCGCGGACGCACGCTGTCGAAGGCGGCCGTCCTGCTCGATGAAGCGCAGAACGCGACGGCGATGCAGATGAAGATGTTCTTGACCCGTCTCGGCGAGGGCTCGCGCATGATGGTCAACGGCGACCCGACCCAGACCGACCTCGCGCCCGGCCAGACCTCGGGCCTCAGCGATGCGATCGAGCTGTTGAGCGGCCTCGATCGCGTCGGCCATGTGCGCTTCCGCTACGGCGACGTGGTGCGCCACGACCTGGTGCGCCAGATCGTCGAGGCCTATGAGACCGCCAAGAGCCGGCCACACCCTCGCCCCGCGCCATGAAGATCGAGTTCGTCGAATCCTCGAAGCTCTGGCCGCGCACGTTGCCGGCGCGCAAGCTCGGGCGCGAGGCGATCGCCGCCGCGCTCGCCGAGAGCGGCGCAAAGCTCCGACGCGGCTCGGAAATGAGCGTGCATCTGATCGACGACGCCTCTATGCGCGCGATCAACGCTGAATGGCGCCGGAAGGACGCGCCGACCAACGTGCTGTCGTTTCCCGCTGCCGACCCCGCGGGGCTCGCAGAGGCCCGGCACCTCGGCGACGTGCTGATCGCCTTCGAGACTGTTGCGCGAGAGGCCGCAGAAGAGGGCAAGACGATCGCCGACCATTTTCGCCACCTCGTCGTCCACGGCTTCCTCCACCTGATCGGCTACGACCATGCCGAAAACGGCGGGGCCGAGGCGATGGAGGCCCTGGAAACGCGCGCTCTGGCGCGGCTCGGCGTCGCCGACCCCTACGCCGAACGCGAATTGATGGATCCTATATGACAAACGACGCCGAACGGCCCGCGCGCAGCGACAAGGCCCGCGAGGGCCAAGGCGGGCTCATCGAGCGTCTGCGCGCCCTGTTCGGCATGGGCGCGGGCTCGGTGCGCGACGACATCGAGGACGCGCTCGCCGAGTCTTCGGGGGATCCCGACATCACCCCGCAGGAACGCATCATCCTCGAGAACGTGCTGGCGCTGCACGACGTGCGAGTCGCCGATGTCATGCTCCCGCGCGCCGATATCATCGCGGTCTCAGCCGATGCGCCGCTCAGCGAGGTTCTGGCGCTGTTCCGCACCGCCGGCCATTCGCGCTTTCCCGTGTTCGGCGAGACGCTCGACGATCCCCAGGGCATGATCCACATCCGCGACTTCGTAGATTTCCTCGCCTCCGAGCCGCGCTTCGGCCTCGCGCCGGAGGGGAGCCAAGGCGAACGGCGCCGCCTCCCGCCGGGCGTCGAGATCGGCATGTCGATGCCGCTGTCAGCGGCGGGGATCCTGCGTCCCGTGCTCTACACCCCGCCCTCGATGCCGGCGCTCGATTTGCTGCTCAAGATGCAGGCCTCGCACACCCACATGGCGCTGGTGATCGACGAATACGGCGGCACCGACGGCCTGGTCTCGATCGAGGACGTGGTCGAAGCGATCGTCGGCGACATCGAGGACGAACACGACGAAGCGGAGCGGCCTAAAGTCGCGCCGGGCCCGAGCGGCACCTTCCTGGTCGAAGCGCGCGCGAAACTCGACGAGGTCTCCGAGGCGCTGGGCTTCGACTTCTCCACGCTCGCCGACGCCGAAGACGTCGACACCATCGGCGGCCTCGTCGCCGGATATGCGGGGCGCGTGCCCGGCCGCGGCGAGATCATCGACGGCCCGGGCGATTTCGAATACGAAGTTCTCGACGCCGATGCGCGACGGCTGAAGCGGCTGAAAATCCATCCGAAGCGCGCCCCCAACGAGAGCGAGGCCGCGACCGAGGACGAACAAGGGACCGAGGCGTAGAGCGCCTCAATCCGTGACGTCCCGGCATTCGAGCGTCCTGCGATCGATGATCAGCGTCGGCATGGCGCCGCGCGGCGTGCAGAACACTGTCGTGCCCGAGGAATGACAGTCGTCGTTCTCCGCGCCCGTCTCGCCGAACCCGACATAGAGATGGTGGGAGTCGCCGACGATGCGGACCGTGCATTTCGGCGAATCCGGCCCCTGGCCTTCGACGTCGCGCGCTCTCATGAGCAGCCCGACGCTGGTCGACGCGGGCGCGAAATCCTCGCGAGAGAAGCCGCAGCCCTGCTCGTCGCCTTCACGCTTGGCCTGCAGACTGGCTTCGAAATCCGCGACCGCGCCCTTCGCCAGCGCGAGGCGCAGCGAGTAGGAATAGGTCCAGCCGAACTCCTTGTCGCGGCGACTGGCGCAGACGATCGGTCCGGAAAAGTCCGGTGGCGCGCCGTGCGCGGCCCTGGCGGCGAACGGCGTCGGCGAGGTCCCGTCCGGCCTGGTCCAGGTTCCCGTCCACTCGTCGCCGCGGGCGACGCCTTGGAACCTGCCGGTGGCTTTGCCGCCCGACTTCTCCTCGAGCGCGAACGCGCCGTCCTTGTCGAGCTTGCCGGAGATCAGAATGTCACGATCGCTGGCGAAGTAGAGATACCAGCCGTCGACCGCGGTTTCGCGGACGGCGAGCCGCATCAGCACGGAGGCCTTGCCGACGGCGCCGAACAGAAACAGCGGCTCGGCCGCCGCCGGCGAAGCGGCCAGGATGAAAGAAACCGCCAGGACCGCCGGAATATTCATGGGTCGCCTCTCGAGGTTCGGAAGGTTGGAGGTTTCAATATCCCTCAATGCGGTCGACGACGTTCTGCGGCGCCCGGCGCCGCGCATCCGGCGGCAGCGCGCCGAGCCGGGCGAGCCAAGGCGCCTCGTCTGAGCCGCCGACTGCGAGCAGCGCATCCGCGCGTCAGGCTCCGCCGAGACGCGCGATCACCGGCGCCGTCGCGGCCAGCGGCGCGTCGCCGATCCGGTAGGCGGCGGCCAGCGTCGCCGCGGCGCGCTCGGCGCTCGCCGCATCGCGGGCATGGATGCGGGCGAGCGGATTGGCGTCCGACACCTCGGCGCCGCGGCCGGCGAGCGCGGTGAGGCCGACCGAGGGGTCGATGGCGTCGCTCGCCCGCCGGCGGCCGCCGCCGAGCTCGATGAGCGCGATCCCGACCGCCCGCGCGTCGATCTCGACGACATAGCCCGGGCGCGCAGGCGGCGCGGCGCGCTCGACCGGCGCGCGCGGCAGCCATTTGCGCGCTTTCGCGAGAAAATCCCTGGGGCCGCCGAGCGCGGCGACCATGCGCTCGAAACGCTCCGCCGCCGCGCCGCTGTCGAGCGCGCGCTGCATCGCGAGCCGTCCCGCCTCGGCATCCGCGGCAAGGCCGCAAAGCGCGAGCAACTCGGCGCCGAGCGCGACCGTCACCTCGTGCAGCCGGACGTCGCGCCTCGCGCCGGTGAGATAGTCGACCGCCTCGAGAACTTCGACGGCGTTCCCGGCGGCCCGCGCGAGCGGTTCGTTCATGTCGGTGATCAACGCGACCGTCGGCAGCCCGGCGCCGACGGCGACATCGACGAGGCTTCGCGCCAGTTCGTCGGCGCCCTCGAGCGTCGGCATGAAGGCGCCGCTGCCGCATTTGACGTCCATCACCAGCCCTTCGATGCCGGCGGCGAGCTTCTTGGAGAGGATCGAAGCGGTGATGAGCGGGACCGACTCCACCGTCGCGGTGACGTCGCGGATCGCGTAAAGCCGCTTGTCGGCCGGCGCGAGCGACGCCGTCTGGCCGATGATCGCCAAGCCGACTTCGGCCACGACCTTGCGAAACAGGGCGTTGTCGGGCTGCGAAGCATAGCCCGGGATCGAGTCGAGCTTGTCGAGCGTGCCGCCGGTGTGGCCGAGGCCGCGCCCGGAGATCATCGGCACATAGGCGCCCGAAGCCGCGAGCATCGGCGCCAGCATCAGGCTCACATTGTCGCCGACGCCGCCGGTGGAGTGCTTGTCGACGACCGGCCCCGGAAGATGCGCGCTTCGCCATTCGAGCCGATCGCCCGAATCGACCATCGCGCGGGTGAGCGCGACGCGCTCCCTGGTGTCCATGCCGCGGAACAACACCGCCATCGCGAACGCGGCGGCCTGGCCCTCGGTCACCGCGCCCGAGGTCAGGCCCGAGATGAAGTTTTCGATGTCTTGCGGCGAAAGCGAGCGGCCGTCGCGCTTGGCGCGAATGATTTCCTGCGCGAGCATGAGCGTTCCTCGTTTCACGAAGCGGCGATGAACGCTCTCAGCAGTTTGCGAAACCGCTCGGAGCCCTTGGCCGCGCAGTCCTGGGTTTCCTCGTGGCTCGGATCGCCGCCCGCGAGTCCCGCGGCGAAGTTGGTCACCAGCGACACCGCGACGCACTCGAGGCCATGATAGCGCGCGAGGATCACTTCGGGAACCGTCGACATGCCGACGAGATCGGCGCCGAGCGTCCGGGCGGCGCGAATCTCGGCGGGGGTCTCGAACGACGGCCCGTTGAACCACATGTAGACGCCTTCATGAAGTGTTACGCCCGCGATCGACGCGGCGGCGCGCAATCTCTGCAACAGCGCGCGATCGTAAGCGCGCGTCATCGGCACGAAGCGGCGCGCGGCGTCGGCGTAGCCGATCAGCGGATTGACGCCGGCGAAATTGATGTGGTCCGTGATCGCGACCAGCGCCGGCGGCGTCCATTCGCTATGCAGCCCGCCGGCGGCGTTGGTGAGAAACAGGATCCTTCCCCCGAGCGTGCAAAAGGTCTCGATCGCGACCGCCATCGCCGCGGGATTTCCGTGCTCGTAATAGTGGCCGCGGCCCTGGAACAGCGCCACGCGCCGGCCCTCGAGCCGGCCGACCACCAGCCGCCCGCTGTGGCCGGAGACCGACGGCTTTGGGAAGCCGGGAATGTCGCTATACGCAATCGCGACCGCATCCTCCGCCTCGTCCGCGAGCGGCCCGAGGCCCGAGCCGAGCACCAAGCCGAGCGGGGGAAGGTTCGACACGCCGCGCGCGGAAAGGGCGGCGAGGGCGGCGGACACGTCACTCATGGTCGGTTCAGCCCTTCTCTCGAGTCAGGGCGCCGAGCGTTCCGCATCGAGGCTGTAAAGCCGGTCCTCGCGACGCTGGATGGCGTCATGAAGGGCGTCCGGCGCGATGTCGAGTTCGCCGGGCCAGGTGGGCGCGCCCAACTCGATCCGCACGGCGGCGAAAAGCGTGGGGTCGGCGAGCGCAGCGAACACCCCCGCGTTCGGCGAATGGATGAGATGCGACATGTCCACCACGCCACGAAGGCCATCGCGAAAGGTGACGTCGAGGCGATAGTCGGGAAGAGCCACGACGTCGACCACCCGCCACGGCGACCGAGGCGTCGGCCACGGACTCACGGCAGCGGCGCAATCTTCGACGGCGTCAGATTGTGCGCACATAGGTCCCAGTTCCGCATGAGTTCGAAACGATGCTCCTGCAGATGTCGGGTCTCAGCCGGCGTCGACTAGGTCGTCGACTTTGACATTCAAAGCCTTGGCGATCCGCGCCATGATTTCGAGCGAGCCGCCGTGCTTTCCGGATTCGAGATCGGCGATATGGGGTTGCGTGGTTCCCGCGGCTTTGGCGAGAGTAGCTTGTGTCACGCCACGCTTGGCGCGCCAGAACCCCAGCGGCGTCGCCGCCGCGAGAAGCGCGTCGACCTCTTCCAGAGTGAGCGCCTCTTCTCGACCGGCGCGATAGTCGGACATCGCTTCGGCGTGCGCGAGGGCGTCGCGCATATCCTCGAATTCGTCGGCGGGCAATATCGCGAGCTTCTCGCCGCCGGGGGTCGTGATAAATTTCGCGTTCATCGTCGAAGCGCCTCTCAGTCGTAGATCGAGCCGCGCGGCCCGATCCTAGAGATTATTATTTCAGTCGCCGTTTCCTCGAACAGAATCCTGAAATCCCCAACCCGCATCCGTTTGAGCGCAGAGCCGCGCAGTTCGGTGACGCTGTTCGCTAGCGAAGCGGGGTCTGCGGCACAGGCCGCAATTTTGTCCCGCAAGCGCGGAGCAACGTTTCGATGCTTTTGCAAGGCCGCAACAGCGGGTTTGAGAAGGACGACCCTCTTCACGGGAGCAAGATTATAGAGATATCATATAAAGTCAACGCGAGGATGAGAAACCGCATCGTTTCACCCCTCCAAATGCCCCGGCCCGAACGCATGGGGCAGCAGCTCGTCGAGGGTGAAGCTCGCGCGCACGCCGCCGAGGCCGGCGACGTGGATGCGCGTCGCGGCTTCGGCGAATTCGCGGATGCGCTGGCGGCAGCCGCCGCAGGGCGTGCATAGGCCCTTGCCGTCGCCGATGACGAGAATCTCGGCGATGCGCCGCCGTCCCGCGCGCGCCATCGCCGCGATGGCGCCGGCCTCCGCGCAGGCGCCTTCGGGGTAAGCGGCGTTCTCGACGTTGCAGCCTGAGAAGATCTCGCCTTCGGGGGTGAGGATCGCGGCGCCGACCTTGAAGTGCGAATAGGGCGCGTAGGCGTTTTCGCGCGCCTCGCGCGCCGCCTCGAACAGTTCCGTCAGGGGCTCAGCGCTCTTTGACATAGGGAATGCCCGAAGCCTTCGGCGGAATCGCCTTGCCGATGAAGCCGGCAAGCAGCACGACGGTGAGGATATAGGGCAGCGCCTCGATCGCCTGCACCGGAACCTGTCCGATGCCCGGCAGTTCGACGCCCTGCAGCCGCGTCGCGGTCGCATCGAGCACGCCGAACAACAGGCAGCTCGCGAGCGCCGGCCAGGGCCGCCATTTCGCAAACACCAAAGCTGCGAGCGCGATAAAACCTTTGCCGGCGCTCATGTGCGG
Source organism: Roseiarcus sp. (assembly GCA_052147395.1). Classification (GTDB taxonomy): domain Bacteria; phylum Pseudomonadota; class Alphaproteobacteria; order Rhizobiales; family Beijerinckiaceae; genus Roseiarcus. The sequence goes on along the minus strand of JBKQKS010000291.1, from coordinate 12,139 downwards.
CTGAAAGTAGGCGGCTTGCGAGAGCGACAGATAGACGCCGCCGAGCCCGACCAGCACGCCGCAGATGACGACTGCGGAGTAGCGCAGGGCGCGCACGGAAATGCCGGCGGTGTCGACCGCCGCCGGGTTCTCGCCGACGGCGCGCAGCCGGAGGCCGAACCGCGTATTGTAGAGCGCCCAGTAGGTGAGCGGAACGCAAGCGAAGCCGGTATAGGTGACGATGTCGTGGCCGGAGATCAGATGTTTGTAGATCGGCCCGAGGATTGGCACGGGCGACAGCGCTTCGACGAACGGCAGCTCGAGCGCATTGAACAGCGCGCTGTCCGGCAGTTCCGGGGTGCGTCCGCCCTGCGCCCAGATCGCGTTGCCGATCAGCGCCGTGATGCCGTCGGCAACCATGTTGATCGCGGTGCCGGAAACGATCTGGTTGGCGCGCTGGTCGATCGAAGCGTAGCCGTGGATGAGCGACACGAAGATCGTCGAGACGACGCCGGCGATGAGCCCGAGCCAGGCGCTGCCGGTGAAGCTCGCGACGGCCGCGCCGGAGAAAGCGCCGACCAGCAGCTTGCCCTCGAGGCCGATGTCGACGACGCCAGAGCGCTCCGACCACAGGCCGGCGAGGCAGGCGCAGACGAGCGGCACGCCGAGCCGAATTCCCGAGCCGAGGACGCTGACAATGTCTTCGAAACCCATCCCCGAGCTCCCTCAGATCGGCGGCGACGACGTGCGGCGCGCCAGCAGCGTCGCCACCGGGCGGCGGAACACGTGCTCGAGCGCGCCGGCGAACAGCACGACGAGGCCCTGGATCACCACGATCATGTCGCGGCTGATCTTCGGCTTGTCGAAGGCGAGCTCGGCGCCACCCTGGTAGAGCACCCCGAACAGGACGGACGCGAGCACGATGCCGACGGGATGCGCGCGGCCCATCAGCGCCACCGCGATGCCGACGAAGCCGAAGCCCGCGGTGTATTCGAGAATGAGCCGATGCTCCTCGCCGAGGATCACGTTGGCCGCCATGCCGCCGGCGAGCGCGCCCGAGAGGAGCGTCGTGATGATGATGACGCGCGCCGGCGAGACGCCGCCATAGACGGCGGCCGTCGGATTGGCCCCGACGGTGCGGATCTCGTAGCCGAGCCGGGTGCGCCAGATCAGCACCCAGACGCCATAAGCGCAGCCGAGCGCGATGAGAAACGACAGGTTGAACGGCGTCTCCGGCCAGACGGCGCCGAACGGCTTCAGCAGGGTGTGGAATTGCGGCACGATGCCGTTCCACGGAAAGCCGCGGGTCTCGGCGTTCATCTGCCCGGGCACGCGCAGCACGTCGACCAGCAGATAGCCCATCAGCGCCGAGGCGATGTAATTGAACATGATCGTGGTGATGACGATATGCGCGTCGCGCTTGGCCTGGAGATAGCCGGGGATGGCGGCGAAGGCCGCGCCGAACAAGGCGCCGGCGAGAATGGCGACGACCGCCAGCGAGTATCCGGGCAGAAAGCCGAGGTAGAGGGAAGCGAGCGCCGCGCCGAGGCCGGCCACATAGGCCTGCCCCTCGACGCCGATGTTGAACAGCCCGGCGTGAAAGCAGATCGCCACCGCGAGCCCGGTGAAGATGAAGCTCGTCGCGTAATAGAGCGTGAAACCGATCCCCTCGAGATCGCCGAGCGCGCCGACGATGAGGATTTTCAAGGCTTCGATCGGGTTCTCGCCGATGGCGAGCACGACGAGGCCGGAAATGAGAAACGCCGCGCCGACGTTGAGCAGCGGAATCAGGACTACGTCGGCCCAGACTGGAAGAGGCTCGAGGGGGTTGCTCATGCCGCGCGCTCGGACATGACGCATGCGTGGAACCACGGGCTCTCGACAACCCCCGCCGTGACGGAAAATGCCTGCCTAGTCTTCGAGCCCTTTTGGGTGCTCATGCCGCCCGCTCCGCGACGCCCGCCATCAGCAGGCCGAGGTCCTGCGGGTTGGTCTCCTCGGGCCTGCGCTCGCCGGTGACGCGGCCCCCGCACAGCACCAGGATGCGGTCGGACAGCGAAAAGATCTCGTCGAGCTCGACCGACACCAGGAACACCGCCTTGCCGGCATCGCGCTCGGCGAAGATGCGGCGGTGGATGAACTCGATCGCGCCGATGTCGACGCCGCGCGTCGGCTGGCCGACCAGCATGATGCGCGGCTGATGGTCGATCTCGCGGGCGAGCACCAGCTTCTGCTGGTTGCCGCCGGAAAAATTGGCGGTCTTCAGCAGCGGATCACGCGGGCGCACGTCGAACGCCTCCATCTTGCGGCCCGCTTCGGCAATGATCCTGCGCCGGTCGAACAGCGCGCCGCCAAAAATGCGGTCGTGATGGAACCCGAGCATCGCGCTCTCGCAGGCCTCGAACGGCATGACGAGGCCGACGCGGTGGCGGTCCTCGGGCACATGGCCGACGCCGAGCGCGCGCATCCGACGTGGATTGCGTTCCGCGGCCGACAGCGGTCGGCCGTCAACGAAAAGCTCGCCGCCCGCGATTTTGCGGCTGCCGGCGAGCGCCTCCAGCAGCTCGGACTGGCCATTGCCGGCGACGCCGGCGACGCCGAGAATTTCGCCCTCGCGCAGGCTGAACGACACGTCGTGCACACGCACTACGCCGCGGTCGTCGCAGACCTGGAGATTGCGCGCCTCGAGCACGACGTTACCCGGTTTCGCGGGCGCCTTGTCGATCTTGAGGATCACCTTGCGGCCGACCATGGCGTCGGCGAGCTCGGGCGGCGAGGTTTCTGACGTCTCGAAGGTCGCGACCATCTCGCCGCGCCGCATCACCGAAACGCGGTCGGTGAGCGCCATGATCTCGCGCAGCTTATGGGTGATGAAGATGATCGTCTTGTTCTGAGCTTTCAGCACCCGCAGCATCGCGAACAGCTGATCGGCCTCGGCGGGCGTCAGCACCGCGGTCGGCTCGTCGAGCACCAGGATTTCCGCGCCGCGCACCAGGGCTTTGAGGATTTCGACGCGCTGCTGCAGGCCGACCGACAATTCGCCGACGATCGCGTCGGGGTCGACGTCCAGCGCGTATTCCTCCCCGAGCCGCTTCAGCTCTTTGCGGATCGCCGCGGCGCCCTTGGCGAGCAGCGGCCCGCCCTCGGCGCCGAGCATCACGTTGTCGAGCACGGTGAGCGGCGGCACGAGCATGAAGTGCTGGTGCACCATGCCGATGCCGCAACCGATCGCCTCGCGCGAGCTGCGGATGCGCACGGGTCTGCCGTTGACGCGAATCTCGCCGGCATCGGCTTCGTAGAAGCCGTAGAGGATCGACATCAGCGTCGACTTGCCGGCGCCGTTTTCGCCGACGATGCCGTGGATGACGCCCTTCTCGACGCGTAGGTTGACTTGTCTGTTGGCGTGGACCGGCCCGAAACTCTTGTCGACGCCGATCAACTCGATGGCGTGGGCCTGGGTTTGCGTCGTCAAACACCCCTCCCGCCGGTCCTCGGCCGGCCGACCTCCAAGGGCCCGCGCACGCTCGCGACCGTCTCGCGATGACGATCGCGACCTAGTGTCGCGAGTCAGCGACTTTGGGGCCCTTCTCCCGCTTGCGGGAGAAGGTGGCGCGAAGCGCCGGATGAGGGGCTTCTTTCAAGGGGTTGCTTACCCTCTGCTTGCCCCTCACCCCAACCCTCTCCCGCAAGCGGGAGAGGGAGCCAAATCCTGCGACGCACGTCACTAGATCAATCCGGGCACTTGTTATCGGTCATGTAGTCGTGGACCTGGATCTTGCCAGCGATGATGTCGGCCTTCGCCGCGTCGGCCTTGGCCTTCACTTCCGGAGTCAGAACCGTCTTGTTCCACTCGTCGTAGGCATAGTTGACGCCGTCTTCCTTCAGGCCGAGCTCGAGATGGCCCGCTTTCCAAGCCCCGTTCTTGGCGTCCATGAAGTCCTTGTAGGTGGCGTTGTCGACGTGTTTGACCATCGAGGTCAGCACGTGGCCGGGGAACAGATAATCCTGGTCGGAGTCGACGCCGATGCCGAACTTGTTGGCGTCGGCGGCGGCCTTGAGCACGCCCTGGCCAGTCGCGCCCGCCGCCGCATAAACGATGTCCGCGCCGCGATCCATCTGCGATTTGGCGAGCTCGCCGCCCTTGACCGGGTCGTTCCACGCCGCCGGCGTCGTGCCGGTCATGTTGGCGAACACTTCGTCCTTGCCGCCCGAGGCATACTTGACGCCCTGGGCATAACCGCACTCGAACTTGGAGATCAGCGGAATGTCCATGCCGCCGACGAAGCCGAGCTTGCCGGTCTTCGAGGTGTCGGCCGCGATGACGCCGACGACGAACGAACCCTCGTGCTCCTTGAAGGTGATCGACTGCACGTTGGGCTTGTCGACGACAGTGTCGATAATGGCGAACTTGGCGTTCGGAAACTCGTCGGCGACTTTTCCGAGCGCGGTTGCCCATGCAAACCCTACGGTCATGATCGGCGAAAAGCCGTCCTTGGCGAACTTGCGCAGCACTTGCTCGCGCTGCGCGTCGTTCTGGATCTCGAGGTCGCGGAACGGAACGCCGGTGTCCTTGGTGAATTTGCTGGCGCCGTCGAACACGCCTTCGTTGAAGGATTTGTCGAACTTGCCGCCGAGGTCGTAGACGACAGCGGGTTTGATGTCGGCGGCGAGCGCCGCGGACGCCGCGATCAGCGCCGCAGCGCAGACGCCAGAGAACTTGCAGAAATTGCGACCCGCCATGACAATCTCCCTCTCTCTCGCCGCGAGGTTGAATTCGCTCGCGCTCCGCTCCCTCGCTGATCGAGCGGCGGGCTAAGTCTCCGGATGGAATTCCCGAGCGAATGGTCGAGCATCCTGCCGGCGCGGACTCCAGAGTCGATCGACGCGCCGGGCGCGAGGCTAGGCGAGCGCAGCGCCTTAGGCAATCGTAGCGAGCGGTGAAATTGGCCTTCGCACAGTCATAATCGCGTGTCGCGGCGCGCACCGGCGTTCGCATCCCGGCGGCGCGCGCCGGACAGCGCTCAATCGAACAGCGACGACACGCTCTCTTCCTTGAAGATGCGTGCGATCGCCTCGCCGATCAGCTGCGCGATCGAGATGACGCGGATGTTCTTGGCGACGCGCACCGCTTCGGTCGGCAGGATGGTGTCGGTCAGCACCAGCTCGGTGAGCTGCGACGACGCGATGCGCGACACCGCGCCGCCCGACAGCACGCCGTGGGTGATATAGGCCGACACGCTCTTCGCGCCCTTTTCGAACAGCGCCTCGGCGGCGTTGCACAGCGTGCCCCCGGAATCGACGATGTCGTCGAGCAGCACGCAATTGCGGCCGTTCACCTCGCCGATGATGTTCATCACCTCCGATTCGCCGGCGCGCTCGCGGCGCTTGTCGACGATCGCGAGCGCCGCCTCCAGGCGCTTGGCCAGCGCCCGTGCGCGGATCACGCCGCCGACGTCGGGCGAGACCACCATCACGTTGTCGGCTATACCGCGCTCCTTAATGTCGCGCACCATGGTCGGCGCGGCGAACAGGTTGTCGGTCGGAATGTCGAAAAAGCCCTGGATCTGGCCGGCGTGCAGGTCGACAGTGAGCACCCGGTCGGCGCCGGCGCGGGTGATCAGATTGGCGACGAGCTTGGCCGAGATCGGCGAGCGCGGTCCCGGCTTGCGGTCCTGCCGGGCGTAACCGAAATAGGGGATGACGGCGGTGATGCGCTGCGCCGACGCGCGCCTCAGCGCGTCGATCATAATGAGCAACTCCATCAGGTTGTCGTTCGTCGGATACGACGTCGACTGCACGATGAACGCATCGCGGCCGCGAACGTTCTCGAGAATCTCGATGAAGATTTCGAGATCGGCGAAGCGCCGCACGTGGCAGCGCGTCAACGGCTCGCCGAGATAAGCGGCGATAGCCTCGGCGAGCGGACCATTGGAATTGCCCGCGAGGATCTTCATCTTGCCCATCATCGGCGGCTCCGGAAGCGCTCTTGGTTTGGGCGCCGTGCGACTGTCCGCCGCCCGAACCCTGCGCAACGCCGCGGCGTCATAGCAGCGCTGAGGTCACGGAACAATAAGGGTTGCGCGGGCCTGGCGGCGCTATCCCTCGGCGATTCTCGCGTCGATTTCACTCGGATGCGTAGGCGAGCGGCTTGTCGGCGGGAGCCGCAGCGTCGGCGACGGGCTTCGCTTCCGGCGAATTCGACAGGAACGCCGCGAGGTCGTCGGCGCTCTTGGCGGCGATGCTGGCGAGCGCCGCCGGCGTCACGATTGCCCACGCCTTGTCGCCCTCGCCCTTCACCTCGAGGACGTCGTCGAGCCGGAACTCACGATGTTTGTCCTGGCCGAACACGTCCCAGACGTATTCGACCTCGGCGCCGTCCTCGGTCGGCGTCGCCGAGAGATAGCCGCGCACCAAATAGTGCGCGGCGCCGGTGCCGACGATGCTGATATCGCGCGATTTCGCGGCCTCGGCGAGATCGCCGGCAAAGTCCTGCGAAATCGAGGTCGGCGCGCCTTCGACCGATACCACCGCAATGGTGGCGTCGCTGAGATTCATGCCTTCCCGCTTGGCGATCATCGGGCGCTGGGCCGCCACGTCCGGCGCGATCTCCGCCGCCTGTTCGACGCAGCCGCCGAGCGCCACAGCCGCTCCCAGGCATAGCCAGACTCGCGTCCGTCGCGTCCGCTGTTCGCCACGGGATTGCCTCAATACCCCTGCTCCTCGCCCCTCTAGGCTCGAGCCCCCACGACCCGTAACGTTTTGTTAACGCTATTTTCGCACGAGGTCCAGCGTCGCCGCGTTGATCGAGGCCGCCTCGCCCAGGCCCGTCAGGTAGGTGCGCCCGAGGCATAACGCCGCGCCGCTCGCGCTGTCCATCAGGATCATGTGCAGGAAGTACACCTGGTTCGGCCCGATCTCGAACGGGTTGTCGGCGTAAAACATCGGCGCGTCCATCCAGGAAGGCGTGAATTTCGCGCCGAGGCTGTAGCCGCAGGCGTTGAGCCGATGGGCCTCGAAGCCGCGTGAATCCAACACGCGGGCATGGGCGGCGAACACGTCGCCGGCCGTGCGCCCGGCCCTGAGCTCGGCGGCGCAAGCGTTCAGCGCCTCGAGCGCGGCGGCGTGATAGGCCTCGTTGAGCGGATGTGGGCGACCGACGACGTGGGTGCGCATGATCGCGGCATGATAGTGTCGATAGACGCCGGCGAATTCGAGAGTGAGCTGGTCGTCCGCGTCGAGCCGCCGCCGGCCGCTCTTGTAGCGGCACAGCAGCGCGTCGCGTCCGGAGCCGATGATGAATTCGTTGCCGGGATAATCACCGCCGCCCGAGAAGATAGCCGAATGCATCGCGGCGAGGATTTCGCCTTCGTCCGCTCCGGCCCGTGTGGCCTCGATCGCCGCCGCGTCGGCGAGGTCGGAAAGCCTGGCCGCTTCGCGCACATAAACCAGTTCTTGCGCCGATTTCGTCGCCCGCAGATGCGGAACGGCGAGCGAGATGTCGACGAGCTCATGGCGCCCCGCGAGCGCGGCTTCGAGCCGGCGGCCGTGAAAGTGGGTGAGCCCGTAGCTGTCGAACTCGACGCCGAGCCGCCGGCCGGCGCCGCGATCGGCGAGCATCGCGGCGAGGTCGCGCTCCGGCTCCGCCCCCGCGCCGTCGCGCCAGATGCCGATGTCGGAAATATCAGAGGTGTGCTGGGCTTGGCGCAGATCGGCGGAGCGCGTCAGCAGCGCGACCCGCCCGTCGGCGCCGACGTAGAGGCATTGGAAGAAGCAGAATCCGAAGCTGTCGTAGCCGGTGAGCCAGTAGTCGCTTTCCTGCGCGAACAGCAGCGCGCCGTCGAGCCGCTTGGCCTCGAGCGCGGCGACGAGCAGCGCGCGCCGTAGCGCCATCTCAGGCGCCGAAAAATGGACCGCCATCGCCCTTCCCCTGCGAGGCGCCGCTCGCAGCGGCTTGGCGGCAGCCTACAGCGTCAGCGATAGACGAGCACGGGAATCGTGCTGTGGGTGAGCACTTTGTTGGTTTCGCTGCCGAGCAGCAACGCCGAGACGCCGCGTCGGCCGTGAGACGCCATCACGATGAGGTCGCAGCTGTTGGCCAGCGCCGCGTCGATGACAGCGCGGAACGGCTGATCATGCGTCTCTTCCAACGTCTCGACGGCGACCCCGGCCGCCTCACCGGCCATTCGCGCCTGCTCGAGCGCGCGCGCGGCGTATTGGTTGATTTCGTCTTCGTATTGCTGCTGCGAGCCGGCGACCGCGATCGCGTCCATCGACGACACGACGTAGGGCGCCTTGATGGTGAGCGCGGTCACCCGCGCCTGCGTGAGCTTGGCGAGCTGCACGCCGTAGAGCACGGCCTTGCGCGATAGGTCCGAGCCGTCGGTGGGAATGAGGATGTGTTTGAACATTTCGCGCTCCTAGGCTCGGGCCAATTTCGTTGCTCACGCGGATTCACGACACCTAGAACGTCCGTCGCGATATACTCTGACCTGCGTCAAAATGGCGATGCGCGGCGCGAGGCGCCCGTCGCGCGAAAATGCGCTTGGGATATCAGGGAACGCGAACGAGGCCGAGGATGAACGGGACGATCCGCCGCGAACACTGGGCCAAGGTCTACACGACCAAGGCCGAGACGGAAGTGAGCTGGTTCCAGGAGAGCCCCACGCCATCGCTGGAGATGATCGACGCGCTTGCGCTCGCGCCCGATGCGAGCATCATCGACGTCGGCGCCGGCGCCTCGCGGCTCGTCGATGCGCTCTGGCGGCGCGGGTTTCGTCGTCTCGCCGCGCTCGACATCTCCGCCGCCGCTCTCGACGCCGCCCGGTGCCGGCTCGAGCCGGAAGCCGCAGCGACCGTCGACTGGATCGTCCGCGACGTCGTCGACTGGCGCGCGCGAGCGTCGGCCTACGATCTCTGGCATGACCGCGCCGCCTTTCATTTCCTCGTCGAGGCGAGCGACCGCCGCGCCTATGTCGACAACATGAAGCGGGCGCTCAGAATCGGCGGCCACGCGATCATCGCGAGCTTCGCGCCCGACGGCCCCGAGCGCTGCAGCGGCTTGCCGGTCGCGCGCTACGACGGCGAAGCGCTGGCGAACCTCATCGGCGACGGCTTCCAGCGCCTGGAAACGCGCCACCTCGCCCATCGCACGCCGGGAGGCGCGGAACAGAAGTTCCAGTGCAGCCTGTTCCGGAGAGTTCCATGAGCGTCGCCAGCGCCATCGAAATGCGTCCCCCGCGTCCGGGTGACCTCGGCCTCGTCGCCAACCGGCAAATGCGAGTCTATGCCGAGGAATACGGCTGGGATTGGACTTACGAGGGTCTAGTCTGCGAGATCCTGGGCGCGTTCGTCAAGAACTTCGATCCCGAGCGCGAGGCGGCGTGGATCGCCGAGCGCGACGGCGAGATGCTGGGCTCGGTGTTCTTGATGAAGAGCGACGACGCGAAAGTCGGCAAGCTGCGGCTGCTCTATGTCGAGAAATCCGCGCGGGGTTCTGGCCTCGGCGCGCGGCTGGCGCGCGCCTGCATCGAGCGGGCGCATGACGTCGGCTACGCGAAGCTGACGCTATGGACCAACGACGTGCTGGTGTCGGCGCGCCGCATCTATGTGGCCGAGGGTTTTCGGCTCGTCGACGAGGCGCGCCACCATTCGTTCGGCTGCGATCTCGTCGGCCAGACCTGGACCCTGGAACTGCACGCGCTGTAAAGTCGCATGATCTAGAGGAGCAACCGAGATGTCCAAGGTCGTGCATGTTTCGATTTTCCGCTCATCGAAAGAAAATTTCCCGCGCCTCGCGGCGATGATGCGCGAGGCCGATGCCGTGTTGTGCGCCGGCATCGAGGCGCTGCCCGGACTCGTCGCGTTTCATGTCGGCGAAGACCCCGACGGCTTGGCGCTCAGCAACGTCAGTGTCTGGGAGAGCCTCGAGCACGCCAAACAGATGGACCGCTTCGCGCCGATGCTGGAACTGGCCAAGACGTTTCTCGCGGCGGGCGCGACCTTCGAGCGCCCGATCCTCAATTTCGCGACTTTATGGAGCTGTGGGCCAAGCGCGTAGCCGTCTGCGACGCGGCGGCGAAGCCGCTACATGACGACGACCTTGGTCCCTACCTCGACTCTGTTGAAGAGGTCGATGACGTCGTCGTTCATCATCCGTATGCAGCCGGAGGACACGTTCTGACCGATCGTCCACGGCTCGTTGGTGCCGTGGATGCGGTAGAGCGACGAACCCAGGTAGAGCGCGCGCGCGCCGAGCGGATTGCCCAGGCCTCCAACCATGTGGCGCGGCAGATCGGGGCGGCGCAGCAGCATCTGCGACGGCGGCGTCCAGCCAGGCCATTCCGCCTTGCGCGTGATGGTCTTGACGCCGGCCCATTCGAAGCCGGGACGGCCGACGCCGATGCCATAGCGTAGCGCCCGCCCGCCCGGCTCGACGAGGTAGAGGTAGCGGTCCGGGGTATCGACGATGATGACGCCTGGCGCCTGCGGGCCGTCGTAGGCGACTTCCTGGCGGTGAAACTGCGGCGGGATCTCTCGTTGCGGCTCAGCGGCGTCGGGAGTGAGCGACGCGGTCTGCACGCGCGGCGCGGGGGCGGGCGGGGCGGCATGGATCGGGCTCGCAAGCGCGGGCGAATCCGTCCGGCCCCCGGTCGCCAGGAATTCCAGCAGGCCGCCGCCGAGGCCGCCGCCGCGATTTCCCGCGTCGGCGCGCGCGCCGCCGACGCCGAGGGCAAGAACTGAAAGGCCGATGGCCAGAACGCGACGCATGACGAACTCCCAAAGCTGAGCCGCGCCCCCAAAGCCTTCCCGGCGGCGAAGTCCCGAGGCTTCGCTGCGCTCGGACATGCGGAATTTCAGCGGCGCCGGGAGGATACGCCGCGCGCGGGCTCTGCGCGACCGCCCTCGCTGGACATGGTTGAGCCGGCGTGAGTCGCGTTGGTTACCGCTCGATGACATAGCCGGGTGAGATTCCCGGGCGGCATTGTGGGCGAGGTCGCTGACCTCGCTGCCTCCGCTTGAACGCCCCGTGCCGGATCAGGCGCTTACGCGCCGACCGAGGTCGTCCCTCGACAAGCTCAGGATGAGGCCCTCGGCTGCAGAATCGCGCCGCCCGGGGAATCTGCCCCGGTTACTCGACGACTTCAGCGGTCTTGCCGTTGAGCGGATTCTGTTCGTCCCAGACGTAAGTCAACGTTTCGAAGCGCATCGCGCGCGCGTCCACCATCAACAGCCGGCCGACGAGCCCTTCGTCGCCCTCGCCGAAGCCGCCGACGATCTCGCGGATCGCTTCCAGCGCCATCAACGACCCGAGCACGCCGGCGAGCGCGCCGAGCACGCCGGCCTCCGCGCAGGCCGGCACGGTCCCCGGCGGCGGCGCCTCCGGGAACAGGCAGCGATAAGTGGGGTTCGGCTTGCTCTCGGCGTTGTTGGCGTAGGGCTTCAGCGTCGTCAGCGTGCCGTCGAATTCGCCGATCGCCGCGGTGACCAGCGGTCGCCGCTCGTAGTAGCAGGCGTCGGAGACCGCGTAGCGGGTGGCGAAATTGTCGGAGCCGTCGAGCACGACGTCGAAGCCGCAGACGAGCGCGCGGGCATTCTCGTCATCGAGACGCCGCTCGATCTTTTCCACGCTCACGTGCGGATTGAGGCGGAAAATCGTGTCGGCGGCGCTGTCGACCTTGGCGCGGCCAACGTCGCCGGTCGAATGCACGAGCTGGCGGTGCAGGTTGGAGAGCGCGACGCGGTCGTCGTCGACGATGCCGAGCGTCCCGACGCCGGCGCCGGCGAGATATTGCAGCGCCGGCGAGCCGAGCCCGCCTGCCCCCACCACCAGCGCACGCGACGCCTTGAGCTTGTTCTGCCCCGGCCCGCCGACGCCGCGCAACACGATCTGGCGCACGTAGCGCTCGATTTCTTCCGAGGAGAGCTTCATGACGCCCCATAGCGCGGACACGCGCTGCGGGGAAGACTCTTCCGCCACGATCTCGGCGGCGCCGGCGAACCACTAGCGCAGGGGAGGGATGCCAATCCTCGCCGGTCGCCGCGGAACGGCGCGAATGGGCGGGGAGCTGGTATTGCATGTGCTGCCGATGTAATCCGGCAATCCAAATAGGAGCGTCGGCGTCCACGCCGACGTCTCGAGGCGAAACGTCGGCGTGGACGC
>JBKQKS010000290.1:0-6440 GCA_052147395.1 Roseiarcus sp. | reverse complement strand
CGACGACGCTTCGGCCGTGGCTTCCCTACCGATTTCCCTGTGGTAGGCTTCGTTCGCGAGCAGATCGCGTCCCAAGTGCGCCGTGGCTTCCCTACCGATTTCCCTGTGGTAGGCTTCTGGGCGCGCGCAGGGTGGGGACGCGGCCGCCGTGGCTTCCCTACCGATTTCCCTGTGGTAGGCTCGGCATAGGTCCCGGACGTGGTGTCCTTGAGCCGTGGCTACCCTACCGAGTTCCCGGTGGTAGGCGCACGTCGGGAGTGACCGTGCCATCGCCGACGCCGTGGCTTCCCTACCGATTTCCCTGTGGTAGGCTCGCGCCGAGCCTCACGACTCGCTAGATTTCGCCGTGGCTTCCCTACCGATTTCCCTGTGGTAGGCTGGGTTCCGCGGAAGACGTTGAAAACGTTTGCCTTTCGTCGCTCGGCGAACGGCCAAAATTAGAGGAGAACGAGCTGTTGCGGAGCGGCGTGTTCATTTTTCGTCGATTCGCCAACCAGCAGTTTCATCCGCGCATACTGGCGGTCGGTCACCGTCAAGGTTCGCACGTTACCCTTGGGCGGGAGCCGCTTCGAGAGCCGCGCGAGGTGCTTATCCACAGCTTCTTCGCCGCGGTTGACCCTTGCGTAGACCGACCATTGCAGCATCAGGAACCCCTCGTCTTTGAGAAAGTTCCGGAACCTCGACGCATGGCGCCGTTCGGTTTTGGTGCCGACGGGAAGGTCGAAGAAGACGAACAGCCACATGAAACGCACCCCCTCACTCTTCATGGCTTCCTCGCGCGTCAGGTTGTGAATTCGGGCAGCTTCAGAAGCGCCGCGCTGCGCGCTTCCATCGCCTGCACGAGGCTTTCTGCCGCCTTTTCGGTTGCGGTCAGAAGACTGACAGTTTCCCCATTGACGCGACAGTCGCGCATCGGCAGCCCGGCGAGCGCGCGCCGATCCTCGATCGTCATTTCCTCGCTCTTTTCGCGGCCTCTCGAGCGCTCCGCGGCGAGCGCGTCGACGAACGGGCGGAACGGTTCGATGAGGTCGTCAGCGAGATTGAACGCGTTCGTGGCGCTCGCATGATGGAGGCCGACCGCGGGCAAACAGCCGAAAGCAACGAGAGCGCGGGCAATCGCGGCGCGCGCGACGGCATAGCCGTAGTTGAGCAGCTTGTTGCGCAGGTCCGACTCGTCGTTGCGCACGAAATCGTCGAATAGATTCGTCCAGTAATGACGCGCCGCGCGCGCCTCGACATTTTCGGGATCACCCGAGCCGACCAGCTCGGACATGGCTCGCAGGGCCTCGCCGCCGCTTCGACCCGCCAAGCCGAGATGCGATGCTTGGTTTTCGATCTTTGCGACGACGATCCGCTGCCAGCAACGCTTTTTCAGCGGCTCGGCGAGCCCGACCTGCAGCGCAGCGACGCCGGCTTGGCGATGGTGGGTGTGGAACGGCAGGATCAGCCCATTCGGCGTATGGCGCGCGTCGGTGATGACGAGCGCGACTCCGTGCTCCATGCACGCCGACAACAGTGTCGAGGTCAGGGTCGCGTGCGGCGCATCGAGCACGATGAATGCAAGGTCCTCGAGCGCAATGCGCACCTCGCCGTCGTCTTGAGAAACGACGAGCTGACCATCGGCCGTATTGAGCCGCGCTTTGCGGCTTAGGTGCAAACCTTTCCACGCCATGTACGCAACTCACGCGGCACTTCGTTGATTCGGCCCAGGCGATCGACTTGTAGCTTCTTGAACTGTTTCAAGGTGCGTGCGCCGATGCCTTTCCTTATCGCCTTCGGATCGTTCGCCGCCGACACCGTTATGGCCCCAGTATTGACGTCAAAACTGCGAAAATATCCGAGGATGGCGTCGCCCTCCGCCTTGACCACCTCCACCAGAGACATCTGGTTTATCGACCATAGAAATTCGAAATCGGCGCCGATTGTCGGCCATTTCGCTTCGTCGCCACCCCCCTGAACAGCTCTATTCGGCGGCTCATCCAGCGTCGCAATCTCATGCGGGTAGATCGGCACCAAAAAATACTGGAACCGTCCCTTCTTGTTCGCCTTCCGAAAGACGTCGATGCGCGCCATCTCGCCGCGGTCGACGGCGCCGCCGTTGATCCTGACGCCGACTTTCGCATTTGTTCTCACGCGCACTTTGCGGACGACGTCCCCCTTGGGCGACCGCGGCAGCTTCGCGGGGTCCTTCGGTTTGCCCGCGTCGATCCATGCGCGCAAAGTCGCGACCAACTGGTCGCGCAGCTTGCCGGGCTCGGCGACGTTGCCGTAGGGCTCCGGCGTCGGAATCTTGTCGAGGTCAGCGAGCGTAAGCTTCTCGATCGCCTTTCGTTCGAAAATCGCTTCGGCGCCGTCGACTTCGCGAATCTGCCTTACCGTAGCGTCATGCGCCTTTCCCCGCGCGCGTCGTCGCTCCGCGCGCGAGACGAAAACGCCCTTTGCATCCTCCCCGCCATAAACGACCGTCTGCACTTCCTCGCGGAAATGCCGCCAGGGCGGGGCGACGTGAAAGATGTCGTCGGTGCGCCCCAGCTGCTCGCGTTGCTGAATCTCCGTCGTCATGCGATGTAGGAGACCCTCGGTCGTAGCCGCGAGCACTGCGGCATCGACGGCATGGTGGCGGTCGTCCGAGACGCGCTCGCCGTCGATTTTCTTCATCGACTCCAGGCCCCACGCCTGCCGCAGCTTCGATGTGATCGCGCCGGGCCGAGCGAACACGCGTCTTTGGCCCGGCTCGGCGGGGAATAGGCGTTTCAGTTCATCGGCAAGGAGACGCGAGGCCCAGCGCGTATCGTTGAGGTTGCGTTCCTTGAACTTCTCCTCGATTGCCGTTGCGTCTTTGAGAAGGAACTTGCGCTTTTTCGCCCACTTCATTTCCTTGAACGTGTCGAAGCTGACCGTAAACCGCTCCCATGACGCGTCGTCCTTTTCCGCCTCGAACCACTCGCAGGGCGTACGACCTCGTTTCTCCTGGTTGCATCGCGCGCAACACAGAGTCTTGTTCTGATAAGAATCGTCGCCGAAGCGCGACCACGGCAGAATATGGTCGACCTGATAGCGCGCATCGGCGTCGCCGAAGCCGTCGCGAGCGATATCGCCATAGCAATACACGCACTTGAACGCCTGTTCGAAGGCCAATTCGTAACGGAGCAGTTCGTTGGGGCCGACTTGGCGGCCCAGAATCTCCGCTGCGATCTTGCCTCGCCGCGCCTTTTCATCGGAACGCGTGTCCAGACCATCGCTCATTTTGCGGCGTTCTTCGGCGCTCTTTCCGACGTCGCGAGCCAATTCGATGTGCACCGTATCGATCGGGCCCAGCTCGTGCGAGACCACCCGAATCTGCTTCATCGCTTCGGCGAAGGCGCGCCGGGTCACCGGGCTGTTGATTTCGTCCAGCGAGACTGCGCGCCGCGCCGCGTGGTCGTAGCCGACCCGCGCGCAAGCTTCGTCGTACCTCAAGCCAGTGCGCAGGCCGGGAATGATGTTGCGCGCCGCCTTCGCAGAAATGTGGCCAGCGCCCGAGAAGGCTGTGAAACTGCCCGCCTCGGCAGCCTGCATCAGCCGCTGCGCGACGATTTCGTCCAGGCCGACGTCCGCCAGTCCTTCCTTTATCCGGTCCAAATCTTCGCGGAAGGCCAGCACTTCGGCGATGCGATCGAGTTTTTCCGGTGACCGCTGCAACGACGCCCAGGGCGCTTCGCCCAAAGCTTCGCGCAACGCGCGCGTACCCGCGCCGGCTGACCCGTTGCGAGCCGCCAAGTCCCAGCTCTCCTTCTCCAAGGGCACGCCGGCGAAACGTGCGTTCGCATCCAGATCGAGCAACTTTCTCAAGCGCTTGAAAGTGAAGCCTTTCTGTTCGGCGAAGGCGCGTTCGGCCTTGGCGAGTTCCTCGACGGTGAGGGGCTGCTCGCTTCTGCCCACTGTGATACTCAGATTCACGAGCTTGGACAGGAACCGGAACAATTCGAAAGACGGCGCGCATTTAGCCGTTCGTCTCTCGGTTGGTTCGTGCGGGCAGGGGCCGACTTTATCTTCGCTGTCCTGCAAGGGTCTCTGAAAGAAGATCGCGCCGGCGATTTCCCTCTCGAATGGCAACATCGTATCAGGGTTGCCGGCGCGCCGCTGCGCGGCGAAGATCGCGCGCAACTCGGCCTCGAGATCGGAACGTTGCGGCGTGTGCGAAAAATCCTTGTCGCGGTTCCGCTTGTGGTCGGCGAATCGCGGATCGCAGGCGAGCATCTCCCCGAAGGATCGGTATCTCGCGAGGCCTTCCCGCGTCTGCGCGATGGCCTTCTTCATTTTCGACGTCTCGTCGGGCGCGTTCGCTCCGGCATCGCGCTTGGAATTCGAACGAAAGCCGCGATGCCGCGCGATATGACCGATGACCACGGCGAATTCGTCGCGGTTCAACGCTCTCTCGAGGGCCTTTGCGCGCAGCAACCACGGCGTCGTCTGATCGGCGCCGGCTCTCGGAGACAATCGCCGTGCGGCGAGTTGCAGCGCATCCTTGGATGCGTCGACGATCAAGCCATACGCGTGCAAAATGCGTCTTATCGCGTTCATCCGCTGGGTGCGGCGACGGATGACCCGCCTTTGCCCTCGGGCCATCCGCCGCGCCGCGCTCTTCGGCTCGCCCGTCTTGTCGACCAATGGCGCGTCGAAGCACCGCGCGCCGGCGCCCACGATGCGGGGCGGTTCCGTCTCCAGTTCGATCACCGCCCAACCGCACGAGGCGATGCCGAGGTCGATGCCGAGAATTCGCATGTGGACAATATCCGGCGTGAAAGTCCCTTTAGTTAACCATCTGTTGACGGCGGACGCGAGTCCTGCGATGCTGCCTACGGGAAATCGGTTGGAAAGCCACGGCAAGGCGACCTTTTTGGGTCGCCGAAGGATTATCCTCGGTTGCGAAAGCAATCGGGGAAATTCCTTATATCATTCGCGCGATAGCCGCGGGGGACGGGTCCTTTGCGGTCAGGATGGTGCCGTACTATAGGGTGCGAGGGAGTTTGCGCCTAATGCCCCTTTGTCGTGAAGGCGCGCGGCATGGCGCCGAGGCTTCGGCAGCGATCGAACAGTTCGGAGACGAAACTCTCCGTGCGAACCGGGCTGTCTTTCCTGATTTCGCGAGCGATTCACGCGTGGTCGGCGTAGGCGGCCTCGGTGACGACCACTTTCACGCGTCGCCATCGGCCGACGGCGCCGCCAACTCCGCGCGTAACCGCCTGAAGGCCTCATCGATCGGAAGGACCCGCCCCGCCTCGGCGTCGGCGATCCCCGGCGCGAGCGCCGCATCGAGGGCCTCGAGTTTCGCGGCGCGATCGCGCTCCTCGAGATAGCGCACGCGGATGAGATCGCGGACATACTCGCTGCTCGACGCGAAAGCGCCTCTGCGCACTTCTTCGCGCACGAAGCGTTCGAGCTCGGGAGTGAGCGACAGGGTCATTTGTCCCGGGGGTTTCATGGCGTCTCGATTCCCGAACGTCCTCGAGGGGAACTTAGTGTAAAACACTATATAGCGATAGGACGGCGCTGCGCAAAGCAGCTTCGGCGGTCGGCAGTCGCGACTCCCGAGACGAGAGAATATGCACGCAACATATTGACCGCACACACGGATCGGTTACGACTGCCGACTGCCCCTTCGTGGTGACCCCGTAATCCCCGCCGCGTTCATCGCGCCATGATGAGATGCAGCGCCGCCTTGCCGTTCTTGACCGCCGCGGTGGAAAGCTTTCGGTCGAAGGACGCCAGTTGGCCATCATGGGCCTTGGCTAGCGCCAGCAGATAGGCGTCGGTGACCTGCGCCGACGTCATGATTTTCTCGAAATCCACTTCGGCCGAGTCGACGATGCTCATGTCGTCCGGCCAGAAGACATGTCCGGGCAGTTTCGCGAGCTTGGCGACGATCTCGGCGACGGCCGCCGGCGATCCCGGCGTGTGGGGATAACGCGGATTGCCGACAATCCGAATGACGCCATTTTCGGTGATCGGGCAAGTGGCCCAAGCCGCGGCGCCGGCCGAGGCGAACCAAGCGTGGGCGTCATCGTGCGCGACATGCCGAGGATCAATGAGCGCGATGATCACATTGACATCGATGAGAAAGGTCATGGAAGTTCGTCGCGGAGCTCGTTGACCATTTCGAGCGTGACGAGCGCCGCATTCGGTTCGACGGCTAGGAGCGGGACGCCGTTGCGTTCGCCACCGGATCGAGGCTGGCGCAGCGCGTTTCGCGCGAGCTCGGAGATCACAGCGCCGAGGCTGAGATTGCGCTGCGTCGCCAGGGCCTTGGCGGCCAACAGCACGTCATCGTCGATCTTGAGCGTCGTTCGCATCGCCGTCTCCTGCACGGGCGCCAAACATCGCGCATCGTATCCAACGGCACTCTCGAATTCCAGCGGAACGGCGACGGCCGCCTCATCCACGGCGTCGGCATCGACCCG
>JBKQKS010000289.1:0-5618 GCA_052147395.1 Roseiarcus sp. | reverse complement strand
TGCCGGGGTCAGCTCCCCCCGGCTACAAGGTTGCCTTTCAGGAGAGTGGGGAATTTCAGCGCGTGCGTCTGTCGGTAGCGCACCATTCGGCGATGTGTCAACGGATCGGCCGCGACAGCGCTACCTATCGCGGATAGATATTGCTCTTACCTTCGCAGTCTGTGGCTCCGCCCGCAAACAAATCCACCGCCAAACTCTTCATGCACGGCCGCAGCCAGGCGGTGCGGCTACTGAAAGCCTTCCGCTTCTCGGACGCCGAGGCGCCTGTGAGCAAAAGCGAGCCGGCGGCGCTCGACATCGCCGCGTGGCGGGCGCGGCTCGCGGCATTCCGGGACAGCCCGTTGCCCGAGGCGTCGGACGATCCGCCTCTCGCGCCCGACGAAATGATCTTGTTCGAATGAGCGCCGCGCCGTTCTGACGCCACATCGGGGCGGACGAAACGGACCCGTTCAGGTTCGGCGCGCTCTATAGCCGAGGGCGGCAACCGGGGTCGGCGCCCCCGGCTACACGAGCCCTACCCCTTCCGCCCGGCAATCTTGGCGATCTCCCGCATCGTCGCCAGTGCGCCCGCGAGCCGGTCCTTCAGCGCCTCGAAGTCGCCGCTGACCACGATGCGCATGTCGGGGCGCACGCGCGCCAGCGGTTGCGCGGAAACCCATTTCACCAGCCCCGACGGGTTGGCGAAGGAATTGTCGCGGAAGGCGAGCGTCATCCCGCGGGCGCCCGCGTCGAGCTTCTCGACGTTGGCGCGACGGCACAGCACTTTTATGCGCACGAGTTTCAGCAGCAGATCGACCTCGTCCGGCGGCGGCCCGAAGCGGTCGACGATTTCGGCCCCCATCGCCTCGATCGCGGCCTCGTCTTCTAGCGCCGACAGCCGGCGGTACAGGGTCAAGCGCGTCGTCAGATCGGGGATGTAGCTCTCGGGGACGGTCACCGGCGAGCCCAGCGAGATCGACGGCGACCACATATCCTGCGCCGGCTCGTCCTCACCCTTCTTCAGCCGCTCGACGGCGTCCTGCACCATCTGCTGATAGAGCTCGTAGCCGACCTCCTTGATGTGGCCGGACTGCTCCTCGCCGAGCAGATTGCCGGCGCCTCTGAGGTCGAGGTCGTGGCTCGCGAGCTGGAACCCGGCGCCCAGAGTGTCGAGCGATTGCAGCGCATGCAGCCGTTTTTCCGCCTGCAGCGTAATTTGTTTGCCGGCGGGGGTGGTGAAGATCGCATAGGCCCGCGTCTTCGAGCGCCCGACTCTTCCGCGCAACTGGTAAAGCTGGGCGAGGCCGAACATGTCGGCGCGGTGCACGATGAGGGTGTTGGCGCGAGGTATGTCCAGTCCCGACTCCACGATCGAAGTCGAGAGCAGGATGTCGTACTTGCCGTCGTAGAAGGCGCCGATCTTGTCCTCGAGCTCGCCCGCCGCGAGCTGGCCATGGGCGACGACGAACTTGGCTTCCGAAACTTCCTTGCGCAGGAAAGCGGCGCATTCGTCGAGGTCTTCGATGCGCGGGCAGACGTAGAACGATTGTCCTCCCCTGTACCGTTCGCGCAACAGGGCCTCGCGCACGATCAGCGCGTCGAACGGCGAGACGAAGGTGCGCACCGCCAGCCGGTCGACGGGCGGCGTCGCGATGATCGAGAGGTCGCGCACGCCGGTCATGGCGAGCTGCAAAGTGCGCGGGATCGGCGTCGCCGACAGCGTCAGCACGTGCACTTCGGCGCGCAGCTCCTTGAGCCGCTCCTTGTGGCCGACGCCGAAATGCTGCTCCTCGTCGATCACGACGAGCCCGAGGTCCTTGAACTCGACGGTCTTGCCGAGCACCGCGTGGGTGCCGATCACGATGTCGAGGGAGCCGTCGGCGAGGCCCTTCTTGGTCTCGCGCCGGTCGGCCGCGCCGACCATGCGCGACAATTGCCCGATGCGCACCGGCAATCCCGAGAAGCGCTCAACGAAATTGCGATAGTGCTGGCGCGCGAGCAGCGTCGTCGGCACGACGACGGCGGTCTGCTTGCCGTTGATCGCGGCGGCGAAGGCGGCGCGCAGCGCGACCTCGGTCTTGCCGAAGCCGACGTCGCCGCACACCAGCCGGTCCATCGGCCGGCCCGCGCCGAGGTCGTCGAGCGTCGCTTCGATGGCCTGTTCCTGGTCCTCCGTTTCGTCATACGGGAAGCGGGCGCAGAATTCGTCGTAGAGGCCTTCCGGCGGGCCGAGCCGCGGAGCAGCGTGGGTGAGCCGCTGCGCCGCCACACGCACGAGCTCGGCCGCCATCTCGCGCACGCGCTTCTTCAGCCGCGCCTTGCGGGTCTGCCAGCCTGTCGAGCCGAGCCTGTCGAGCTCGCCGGTCTCCGAGCCATAGCGCGACAACAGCTCCAGATTTTCGACCGGCAGGAACAGCCGGTCGCCGCCGGCGTAGTGGATCTCCAGGCAATCGTGCGGCGCGCCGGCGGCCTCGATCGTCGTCAGGCCGACGAAGCGCCCGACGCCGTGGTCGATGTGGACGACGAGATCGCCGGCGGTCAGCGCGGCGGCCTCGGCGAGCACGTCCTGCGCGCGTCTCTTGCGCTTCACCTGCCTGACCAAGCGATCGCCGAGGATGTCCTGCTCGCCGATAACGGCGAGATCGGCGGACTCGAAGCCGCGTTCGAGCGCGATGACGGCGAGCGGCAGCGCCCCCACGCGCGCCGACTTGGCCTGCGCGAGCGAGGAGACGAGCTCGAACGGCTCGAGCCCGTGCTCGGCGAGCACATGGCTCAAGCGCTCGCGCGAGCCGTCGCTCCAGCCGGCGACCACGACGGTGAGGCCCTTGGCCCTGAGCGCTTCGATGTGGGCGACCGCGGCCTCGAACACGTTGACGTTCTCGTTCTGCCGCTCCGGCGCGAAATCGCGCCCGACACGGCCGCCGGCGTCGATGACGTCGGAGGCGTTGGGTGGCGCCTCGAACGGCAGAATTCTCGCCAGTGCGGCGCCCGAAAAACGCTCGGGGAGCTCGCTCGGCGCGAGATAGAGCGCGCTCGGCTCCAGCGGCTTGTAGTCGGCCGAAACGGGATCGGCTTCGTCGGCCGCTTTGCGCGCGGCAAAATAGTCGGCGATCTGGGCGAAGCGCGATTCCGCCGCCTGCTCGGCGTGGGCGTCGAGCACGAAGGGAGCGTCGGCGACATAGTCGAACAGCGTGTCGAGCCCGCGGTAGAACAGCGGCAGCCAATGCTCCAGGCCGATC
Source organism: Roseiarcus sp. (assembly GCA_052147395.1). Lineage (GTDB taxonomy): Bacteria > Pseudomonadota > Alphaproteobacteria > Rhizobiales > Beijerinckiaceae > Roseiarcus. Next base: position 2,400 of record JBKQKS010000289.1, on the reverse strand, counting down.
GCGCGGCGGCCCTCGCTCAGCGTCTCGTAGAGCCGGTCGGCGCGCCGCGGCGCGCCGAAGGCCTGCTGATAGCCCTGGCGGAAATGGCGGATCGTCTCGCTCGTGAGCTGCACTTCGCTCATCGGCGCGAGATTCAACGCGCGCAATTGTCCCACGCTGCGTTGCGTCTCCGGGTCGAAGGCGCGGATCGATTCCAGCGTGTCGCCGAAGAAGTCGAGCCTCAGCGGCGCGGTAGCGCCGGGCGGATAGAGATCGAGAATGCCGCCGCGCTGGGCATAGTCGCCGACATCGGTGACCACGCTCGAACGCGAAAATCCGTTCGCTTCGAGCCAACGGACGAGGTCTTCCGTGCGCAAAGCATTGCCCGGCGCGGCGGAGAGGGCGGCCGAGGCGATGAAACTTTTCGGCGGCAGCCGCTGAACGAGCGAGTTCACACCCGTTATCAGAATCCGCGGCCGCTCGCGCGCGCCGCGCGTCGCCGCCAACCGGGCGAGCGCGATCATCCGTTGCGCCGAGATCGCCGCATTCGGCGAGACGCGATCGTAGGGCTGGCAATCCCACGAAGGGAGTTGCAGCGCCTCGATGTCGGGCGCGGCGAAGGCCAGCGCATCGACCACGTTCTGCGCCCTGACGCCGTCGCGGGCGACGAAGACGAGCGCCGCCGAGCGCTTTTCCGCGGCGCCGGCGAGCGCCCGGGCAAGATCGGCGAGAACGAAAGCGTCATAGCCTTCGGGGGCGCGTGCGAGCGTGACGGCGCCGCCCTGGCTCAATCTCAGCGCCAGCGCGTGCGCGGGATTCACGTCGCCGGCGTCCCGCCCGTATACGCGTCGCCCGGCGAAGAGCGCAGTTTTGCGAACAGCGGCGTATCGTACGACGCCGGCGTCGGGTCTTGGCCGGTGATCCAGGAGAGGATTTGCGGATCGGGCACATCGAGCCAGCGTTCGAGCTCGTCGAGCTCGGCGTCGCTCAATGTCGGCAGATGCGCGTCGGCGAAGGCGCTGAAGGCGAGGTCCATTTCGCGCACGCCGCGCCGGCGGCAGCGGAACAGAATGCGGCGCCGGCGCGGGTCGAGCCCGTCGCTCGAGAGGTTCGAATTGGTCATGGCAAACCCAAAGGTGCGGCGCCGCGCGCCGGGATCGAGCGCGGTTTATAGCGAGGCGGGCGGAAGATGTCAGCCGCGCGACACGACGGCGCGGGGATGCGCGTTGCGATAGGCTTCGATGAGGCGGGTTCCGTCGACGGCGGTGTAGATCTGGGTCGTCGACAGCGAGGCGTGGCCGAGCAGCTCCTGAATGGTGCGCAAATCGCCGCCGCGCGCCAGAAGATGGGTGGCGAAGGAATGGCGAAGCGCATGCGGCGTTGCGCTGTCGGGCAAGCCCAGCGCGCCGCGCAGCCGCTCCATCGCGAGCTGGATGATGCGCGGCGACAGCGGCCCCCCTTTGGCCCCGACGAACAGCGGTCCGTCGGGCGCGAGCGTATAGGGACAGAGGGCGAGGTAATCCTCGATTCCCCTGCGGACCGGCGCGATGATGGCCGCGGAGCGCCGCTTGGACCCCTTGCCGATGACGGTGAGCTGATCGACGCCGCCCACCGGCGCGTCGGCGCGCTTGATTCCCAACGCCTCGCTGATGCGCAGTCCGGCGCCGTAGCAGAGCGCGAGCACGGCGGCGTCGCGGGTGAGAATCCACGGTTCGCGGATGTCGCCGGCGCGCGAGGCGGGGTCGGCGACCGCCTTGGCGTCGTCGACGGGAAGCGGTCGCGGCAGCCGACGACCGGCTTTCGGCGATCGCAGCGCGGCGAACGCAGAGACTCGGCCGACGCCGTTGCGGTCGCAATGGCGGGCGAACGAGCGCAGCGCCGACAGCGCCCGCTGCAACGAGCGCGGATTGATCTCATCCGCGCGCCGATGGGCGAGAAAGGCGCGCAAGTCCTGCGGCTTCAAAGCCAGAAACTCGCGGATCCCCGGCGCCGCGCCGAGGCGCTCGGTGAGAAAGGCGAGGAACTGCCGGGCGTCCCGCGCATAGGCTTCGACGCTGTTGGCGGCGAGCCGCCGCTCGTGGCGCAAGCCGGCGAGCCACAGCGCGACCTCGTTGGCGAGGTCGAGTTTGGCGGCGAGCGCGACTTCGGCGAGGGAGGTCATGGAGCGAGACTCGCTCAGCGAGGGTTAACAGAAGCTTGATAGCACAGCCGGCGTTTGCCCGCCGCTCAGCGCTGGAGGGTAGCGTCTCCATTCGGTAACCGGAGCAGATTCCCGGGCGGCGCCATTCTGTAGCTTAAGCGCAATACCGTTCACTTAGCTTGAAGTTTATAGTTTTGCTACGCGTGAGGTGACATGGCTGATTGTTCGAGATGGCGAATCGGTCAGAGCGATTGTGCCGGCGTTTTCCGCTCGTAGCGCCG
>JBKQKS010000288.1:0-7416 GCA_052147395.1 Roseiarcus sp. | reverse complement strand
GGTTTTGTCAAGGGGCTTTTTTGGCGTTTTGCGTGGACATCCGAGGTTGGCTCTCTTGGGATACGGGGACTGGACGCTTGGTTGGGTTCGATCTGATCGAGCGATGCTCCGGTAGGGTTTGTCCAGGCAGTCCATGGGAGGGACCCGCGCGTTGCGGAGCGACCGCGAGAGTCAGGCGCAGCGGCGCGCGGGAGGGACCTGTGGACCCGCCTGGGCAAACCCGAGCCGAGGGGAAACGTCAGGTGGAGCGCATGGCCGACCTGACGAGGCCGGCGGGTTGTTGGTGCGAAAGGCTCGCAGCGGCGGCGGGGCGTGGGGAGCGTCATGTTCATCCTCATCGGGTCGAGCGCGAAGCGAAGCTCTGTTCATTCCGATCCAAGGCTGGCTCCTTGCGGTTTGGGCCGATCCCGGCCCGCAAACTCGTATCCGGGGGAGCGCGGAGCTCCCGACCATTTTGCCCGATTCCGTCAGGACGGGGGCGGAGCCAAGGTGACAGGTCCAATCTTGTTGGCGGCGTCGAAGCCATAGTCCGGGGCGGCGCACTGTCGCCTTGTAGCGGTGGGAAAGAAGCGTCGTTCGCTCTCCTCCTCGTCTCGGTTGTTCTGGCGTCTCGTTCGTCGTTGCCTCGGTTCGCCGCGCGGCGTGCGCTTTCAGGCCTTGGCGAGGCGCACGCCGGCAGGGAGCTCGCCGGTCTCGACCAGGCGCCACAGCGCGATCAAAAGCTTACGCATGAGCGCGACGATCAGGATCTTCGTCATCCGCCCTTTGGCGCCGCCGAGGCGCGCCCTGTACCATTGGGCGAGCGCGCTCTCGGGCTGATGTCTCAGCCAGCGCCAGGCCAATTGGCTCAGCATCCTGCGCACACGCGGATTGCCGTTCTTGCTGATGCACTGTTCGGTCCGCGATCCGCCGCTGTCGTAGGGCGTGCCGGTGATCCCGACGAAGGCGGCCAGCGCCCGCCGGTCTTTGAATTGGCGAGAGAACACTTCGAAGACGAACACAGTCGCCGTCTCCACACCGACCCCGATGACGCGAGCCAGCGTCTGGATCATGAGTTGCAGGCGATTCGGCTCGGCGACATTCACGACCTGCCGCCTGGCCTCCTCGATCTGTTTCAATTGCTGCGACAACAGCCGATGCTGCGCCAGCAAGAGTTTCAGGCTGTTCATCGCGTTGGCGGGCAGCGGCCGGCCGTCGAACGTCTTCAGCTCGGCGAGCTTCTTCTCGGCGCTCTTCAGCCGCGGATGGAAGCCTTCGATTCCGTATCGGATCAGAAGGCTCGCCATCTGGTTCTCCACCTTCAGCCGCGCCTGTACCAGCGTTTCGCGCCGCCGACCGGGCTCGCGCAGGTCCTCCTCTTCCTCGGTCGGAATCGGAGCCATCGTGCAGCGTCCCGGCTCGCTGCGCAGCCAGCCGATCAGCGTCGTCAGCAGAAGATCGACGTCGAGGCGATCGGTCTTGGCGCGCTTGCCGCGCCGCTCCACCGCGATGCTCGCCGGATGCATGACGTAGACCTCGATTCCCCGCTGTTGCAGGGCGCGCGCGATCCAGAACCCATCGCGCCCGGCTTCGTAGCCCAGCGCGATCCGCGCTGCTGCGAAGCCCGCCTTCGCCGATTCCGCTTTCAGTTGTTCGAGCGCCCGCGCCACCGCGTCGATGTCGCGCGCCTCGAAACTTCGTTTGGTCCGGCGCGTAACGCCCGGCGCCACCGCACCGAACAACCAGTTCTTGCCGCTCAGTTCCAAAACCGCGACGATCGTCGTATGGTGAAATGTAAGCGGTCGCGGCAGCGCGAGGATTGAACATCTCCGACATCGGTCTCTCCTTCGTGGGCGTTGTACAACCACCAAGGATACCAAATCCGCGGCCGCCCACCCCCATAGCATCTTGGTTGGCAAGAAGCGCCATTTCGCCCTAAATGGCCTAAATTGACCGCCACGAGATCCGGCGATGAAGACCATGTCGGCGCTGGAGGCCAAGAACGCCTTCGGGCTGATGATCGACTCAGCGCGCGCCGACCTAGTTTTTATCGAGAAGCGCGGCCGGGGCGTGGTCATGGTCATTTCGGTGGAAGAGTGCGAGCGAGTGCATAACGACACCGAAACGGCGCCGAACGCCACTTCGGCCACCGTATCTCGGCGCACCGTCGGCGCCTCGAAATCTGGACGGACATGAGCAACGGCGATCTCAACTGGATCACGAACTTCATTTGGGGCATCGCCGACGACGCCCTCCGCGATCTCTATGTGCGCGGCAAGTACCGCGATGTCATCCTGCCGATGATGGTGCTTCGCCGTCTCGACGCTGTGCTGGAGCCCAGCAAGCCCGTCGTCATGGCTATGAAGGGCAATCTCGACAAGGCGGGCATCGCCAATCAGGACGCCGCGCTCCGGCAGGCGGCGGATCAAGCATTCTACAACACTTCTCGCTTCACCCTGCGCGACCTGCGCAACCGCGCCAGCCAGGCGCAATTGAAGGCCGACTTCGAGGCCTATCTCGACGGATTTTCCTCGAACGTGCAGGAGATTCTCGACAATTTTGAGGTCCGCAATCAGGTTCCCAAACTGTCCAAGGCCGACGTGCTGGGCACGCTGATCGAGAAATTCCTCGATTCCTCGATTAATCTTGGTCCGAAGCCGGTGCTGAACGGCGACAATTCTGTGCGGCATCCGGGCCTCGACAACCACGCGATGGGCACCATTTTCGAGGAACTGGTTCGGCGCTTCAACGAGGCGAACAACGAGGAAGCGGGCGAACACTGGACGCCGCGGGACGCCGTAAAACTCATGGCGAAGCTGATTTTCGTCCCCATTGCCGACCGGCTCAAGTCGGGCACCTACCTGCTCTACGATGGCGCCTGCGGCACCGGAGGAATGCTCACGGTCGCCGAGGAGACGCTAGCCGAACTCGCGGCCGAGCAGGGCAAGCAGGTGTCCACGCACCTTTTCGGACAGGAGATCAACGGCGAAACCTACGCCATCGCCAAGGCGGATCTCCTCCTCAAGGGCGAGGGCGACGAAGCGGACAATATCATCGGCGGACCGGAGTGGTCGACGCTCTCGAACGACGCTTTTCCTTCGCGCGAATTCGACTTCATGCTGTCGAACCCGCCCTACGGCAAAAGCTGGAAGAGCGACCAAGAGCGGATGGGCGGCAAGGAGGGCATGCGCGATCCGCGCTTCGTCATCCAACACGCCGGCGATTCCGAATACAGCCTCGTCACCCGGTCCAGCGACGGGCAGATGATGTTCCTTGCGAACCTGCTCTCGAAGATGAAGCATGGCACGCCCCTTGGCAGCCGCGTCGCCGAGGTTCACAACGGCTCTTCGCTGTTCACTGGCGACGCTGGCAGCGGCGAAAGCAATGTGCGGCGCTGGGTCATCGAGAACGACTGGCTCGAAGCCATCGTCGCCTTGCCGCTCAACATGTTCTACAACACCGGCATTGCGACCTACGTCTGGGTGCTGACGAACCGCAAGCCCGGTCCTCGGCGCGGAAGGGTGCAACTCATCGACGGGACGGCGTGGTTCAAGCCCCTTCGCAAGAACCTCGGCAAGAAGAACTGCGAACTCGCCGACGCCGATGTCGAGCGCATCGTCGAGACCTTCGTGAAATTCGAGGAAACCGAGCACTCGCGCATCTTCGACAATGCCGAGTTCGGCTATTGGAAGGTCACGGTCGAGCGTCCCCTGCGGCTATCCGTCGACCTTTCGCCCTCTCACCGGGATCGCTTCCGGCGGATCTGCGCCGAGCTTGACGAGGCGCCGGTCGCCCATGTCGTGGACCGCGTCCATCTTCGCCTCGGCGACGGCCCGCACAAGGACTACAACGCGTTTGTCGCCGCGGTCGAGGCGGACGCCGAGCAGCATGGAGTCAAGATCTCCGCCAAGCGCGCCAAGCTGCTGCAATCCGCCTTGGCCGTCAGGGACGAGAGCGCCGAGCGGGTCATTCGCCGCATCCACAAGCCGGGGAAGATGGTCGCTGACTCGCTGCACGGGCTCTTCCCTCATTCCATCGCCGGCAAGCGCTGCGTTGTCGAATTCGAACCGGATAGCGAGTTGCGAGATACAGAGACCATACCGTTCAAGGAACAAGGCGGGATCGAAGCTTTCATTCGCCGCGAGGTGTTGCCACACGCGCCCGACGCCTGGGTCGACGATTCCAAGACCGCCGTCGGCTACGAGATCAGCTTTACCCGATATTTCTATAAGCCGCAGCCCTCGAGGTCGCTGGAGGAGATCCGCACCGACATCCTCACGTTGGAGCGCGAAAGCGCCGGTCTCATGGCTGACATCATCGGAAAGGGAAATTGACGCGTGTCGACGCAGAAATATTCCGTCACGCCCCATCAGATCGACACCCTGCTGAGCTGGGTGAAGTCGGGCGAAATCGCGATCCCCGAAATCCAGCGCCCCTTCGTCTGGGAGCCGGTCAAGGTTCGAAACCTCCTCGACTCGCTCTACGCCGGGTTCCCGGTCGGTTACCTCATTACCTGGAGGAACCCGACCGTTCGCCTGAAGGACGGGACCTATTCGGCCGGAAAGCGCATCCTGATCGACGGCCAACAGCGCGTCACGGCTCTGATGGCGGCTCTGCTCGGCCGGGACGTCCTGACCAAGGACTATGAGACGATCCGCATCAAGATCGCTTTCAATCCGATCGAGGAGAAATTCGAGGTCACGAACCCGGCGATCGAAAAGAACGCGCAATGGATTAGCGACGTCAGCTCGATGTTCGGCGCGGACGCCGACTTCCTAGGGACCGTCGACGCCTACGCGACCGCCAACCCGGACGTGGATCGCAAGCAGATCGGCAAGATCCTTCAGCGGCTGACGAAGATCACCGGCAACAATGTCGGCGTGATCGAACTCGCGGAGGACCTCGACATCGAGACCGTGACGGAGATCTTCATCCGTGTGAACTCCGCCGGCATGACGCTGAGCCAGGCCGATTTCGCGATGTCCAAGATCGCGGCCAACATGGAATATGGCGGCTCGGTGCTGCGTAAGGCGATCGACTATTTCTGCCACCTCGCCAAGGCGCCCGATCAAGCGGCGAAGGTCGAGAAGGCGGACTCGGATTTCGCCAAGTCGGACTTCTGGCCGAAGATCAAATGGCTGAAGGACGCCAGCGACGATCTCTACGATCCCAGCTATACCGACATTCTGCGCGTGGCGTTCACATCGCGCTTCGAGCGCGGCCGGCTGCAAGACCTCGTCGCGTTGCTGTCGGGCCGCAATTTCGAGACCAAGACCTACGAGGCGGAAATCGCCGAGCAGTCCTTCGCCACGCTGAGGGAGGGCGTGCTGGATTTCGTCAACAAGACGCATTTCGACCGCATCACGATGATCCTGCGGTCGGCGGGGCTCGTGGTCAACGACCTCATCGGCAGCCAGAACGCGGTCAACTTCGCTTACATCCTCTATCTCAAAGGGCGGGCGCTGAACCTGCCGGCCCCGGAATTGGAGAGCCTCGTCAAGCGGTGGTATGCAATGTCGGTGCTGCGCGGCCGCTACGCCGGCGCGCCGGAGTCGTCCTACGATCAGGATATCCGCCTCATCTCCGCTCAGGGGCTGCGGGAATATGTGAAGGCGGTCGTCGCGGCGGAACTGCCCGCGTCTTTCTGGACGGGCATGTTGCCGCAATTGATGGATACGTCCTCGGCGACGAGCCCGTATTTCCAGAGCTACCGCGCCGCTCAAGCCAAGCTCGGCGACAAGGGCTTCCTGTCGCGCGACATCACCGTGCGCGATCTCCTGCTCAATCGCGCCGACGTTCACCATGTGTTCCCGCGCAACCTTCTCAAGAAGCAGGGCCTGCAACGCGGGCGCTATAACCAGATCGCGAATTTCGTCGTGGCGCAATCGGAGATCAACATCAGCATCGGCGACGAGGCGCCCGACAAGGTTTTCGCGGCGCTGCGCGCCCAGGTCGCGGGCGGTCCCGTTCGATTTGGCGGCATCACCGACCGGGAAACGCTCGAAGAGAACCTGGCGCAGAATTGCATCCCGCTCTCGATGCTGGACGGCGTGGCGATGTCCTACGACGAGTTTCTCATCGAACGGCGCAAGCTGATGGCCGGGCGGATCAAGACCTGGTTCGAGGGGCTAGGCCAATGATCGAGGGGTTGAGGCCCTATCCGGAGACGAAGGCGTCGGGCTTGCCATGGCTCGGGGAGATTCCGGCGCACTGGGAAGTGAGGCGAAACGGCCGGCTTTTCGCCCCGCGTCGGGAGACCGGGTATCCCGAGCTGCCTGTTCTAGAGGTGTCGCTGCGAAGCGGAGTCCGCGTGCGCGACTTCGACAACGGCGCCCGGAAGCAGGAGATGACCGACCGATCGAAGTATCAGCGGGCGGTTCGGGGCGACATCGCTTACAACATGATGCGCATGTGGCAAGGTGCGGTCGGTATTGCGCCCGTGGATGGACTGGTCAGCCCGGCCTATGTCGTCGCGCGGCCGTTCGCCGACATTGACGCCGACTATTACGCCTACCTGTTTCGCACAGCGGCATATATGCGCGAAGTCGATGTGTTCTCGCGCGGCATCGTGCCTGATCGAAACCGACTCTACTGGGAGTCCTTCAAGCAGATGCCGTCGGCCTACCCGCCGCTCGACGAGCAGTGGTTGATTATGCGGTTTCTGGATTGGCATGGGGCCCGAACGGCAAAGCTTATCCGCGCCAAGAAGAGGCTCGTCGCGCTGCTGAACGAACGGACGCAGGCTATCGTCCGGCACGCCGTGACGCGAGGCCTCGACCCTAACGTGAGGCTCAAGCCCTCTGGCATCCCGTGGCTTGGCGACGTACCGGAGGGGTGGAAGGTAAAGCGGCTTAAACAAATCGCGAATATCCGCTACGGTCTAGGGCAACCACCAAAAGAAAGTCATGATGGCCTACCTTTTATTAGAGCGACTAACATCGACCACGGCCGAATTCTTACGAAGAATATGTTGTTCGTGGACGCGGACGCGGTACCCAAATCAAGAAATGCATTTTTAGAAACGGGAGATATTATTGTAGTTAGAAGCGGCGCTTACACTGCTGACTCAGCCATTATCCCTAAACAATACGCAGGGGCTGTTGCTGGATATGATATTGTCGTCTCCGTAACCCGAGCTATGCCCGAGTTCGTCGCTGCCGCCTTGTTGGCTCCGCACGTTCAGATTGATCAGTTGATTCCTGCGAGCATGCGCGCAGCCCAGCCGCACCTAAATGCTGAGGAACTAGGTGCGGCAGTAATATCTATTCCTTCGTATGATTTACAGAACGATATTGTTGCTTCAATAAATATTGAAACAGAACGTTCAAGTGATACACTTAACTGTATAGAACGACAAATCACTCTCATCCAGGAATTCCGTGCCCGCCTGATCGCCGACGTCGTCACCGGCAAGCTCGATGTCCGCGCAGCCGCCGC
>JBKQKS010000287.1:0-17139 GCA_052147395.1 Roseiarcus sp. | reverse complement strand
GACAGCGCCATCAGCCCCGAGGCCGCCTCCGCATCACTGGCCCCGACGTCGCCGAGCCCTTTGAGCACCACCGGAAACGCTCCGAGGAATCCGACCAAGGCGGCGACGATTCCGGTCGCAATCGGCGCAGCGTAAAGGGATTTGCTCATACGCCGAGCTTACGGGGTTTCCGCTTTTCGATCCAGGGCGAGGCTTCGCGCTTCAGGCCTTCAGCCTGACGAGCGCGCCGCCGCCGCCGTCATTGCCCAGAGTGAAGGACGCCGCGGAGAAAGCATCGCCGAAATGCAGCGATTCCTTCGCGCCGTCGAACGTGAGCGTCAACGTGCCGCCGCCGCCAGCGGCCGAGGTCCAGCTCTCTCGAATGCCTTTGTCGTAGCCGAAGGCGAGAAGATCGATCGCGTCGGCGGCGCCGAAATCCTCGATTGTGTTGCCGAGCGGCGAGCCGCCGCCGATCTGCAATTCCGCCTTGGTCGTCCCGCCGACGAACTCGATCGCTCCCTTGCCGAGCGCGCCCGCGGTCGCAGCTTCGAGCGTGGCGCCGTAGATCTCGGTCATGCCGAAAGCGTTGTTTGTGTGTGTGACCTCGACGTGGCCTGCGCCGGCATAGAGAATCGATTGCGCGTCGCCGGAGATATGGCCGGCGAGGATCAGCGCCGCGCCCTCGGCGCTGGAGACGGCGGCCAGCTCCTGGTTCTGGAACAGCCAATTGTTGACGATGTCGATGTCTTGCGTCACCGTGACGTCGCCTTCGCCGGCAAGCGCGTCGATCTGGCCGCCATCGAAGATCGTGCGGCCGTGGAGAACGGCCGAGCCGTCGAGGTAGAGGTTGTCGTAGAGCCCGAACCCGCTGCCGCCCCAGTCGAGCTCGCCGTCACGCGTGACGGCGATCGACGAATCCGTCGGCGCGATCTGACTGAACGAGAGGCCGGCCAGGTTCGACCACCGCGAGCCGGCGCCGTCGATGACGACATAGCCGTCGCCGGCTTCCGCGACCACGCCGACCTCGTCGACCACGACGCCGCCGTCGCTAATCGTGAGCTTGCCGCTGTAACCGTTGCCCAAATAGACTTCTGTGAGCGCGAGCCGGGAGCCGGCGCCGATCACCTCGGCGCTGCCGTCGCCCGAGCCGTCGCCGAGGGCCAGCGACGCGGCGGGGTCCGTCAGACCGTTCGCGCCTTCGTCGACATGGCCGCCATCGGCGACGATGAGGGTTCCGTGTCCCGAGCCGCCGACCTCGATGCCGCTCTGCCCGGTGATCCAATGGCCCTTGCCGGAGACGACGAGCTCGCCGCCGTGTACGAGCGCGTACTCCTCCTGGACGACCCCGAGCACGTCCATGCGCGCCGCGGAGCCGTCCTGGCCGATCCAGGCGACCTGATTGCCGACGAGCCGCGCGTCGGCGAGCACGGTCAATGAGGCGGCGCCATCGAGCACGAAATCGTCGGCGATGCCGCTCTCCGGTATCGTCGGCAAGAGATCGAGTTCGCCGCCGCCGAGATACAGCGAGCCGCCGGTCATCGCCAGTTCGCCGCTCTGAGCCGCGTTGCCCGCGCCTTCGAGCTCGACCACCCAGGTGAGGCCGTCGTCGAACTCGGCCGTTTCGCCCGCGACGGGTGTCCCTTTCGACCAATTGCCCGCGTCGGCCCAAAGAGAATCCTGCTCTGTTCCGGTCCACGTCGTCGACTTGACCATGCGCCCCTCACGTCCTGCGGCAGGACAGGTTGTATAACATTCCCCAACGGAAGTAACGGCCGCCAAAAGGCAGGCCGGCGGACAGGGCCTCAGGCGCGGGGCGCTATCCGGGGCGCGATCCCGGGCGTCGGCGAGCCGCCGTCAGATGACCCCGCAGCGTCGATGTCGTGCGGCCCGCTTCCCCTTCGAGCCGACAAACATGGCGCCGTCGCCACCTGAAGCGCGGGAAAACGGCGAACTCACTGGCTGGGGCGCCAGGATTCGAACCTGGGAATGGCGGAATCAAAATCCGCTGCCTTACCACTTGGCGACGCCCCAAGGCGCGGCGGACCATAGTGGCCAAATCCGCTCGCCGCAACAGCTAGCAGCCGAGGGAATTTCCCGGGCGCCCTTGTAGGCGAGGTCGCTGACCTCGCTGCCTCCGCCTGGAAGACTCGTGTGAGGATGAGGCGCTTGACAAGCCGACCGAGGTCGTCCTTCGACAAGCTCGGGATGAGGGCGCTTAAGCTACAGAATGGCGCCGCCCGGGAATTTGCCCGGTTGCAACAGCTAGAGTTTCGCGGTGAAGGCGGTCAGATCCGCGTTGGCGCCGCAGACGAGCACGCCGACGCGTTCGCCGGCTTTCGCAACATGAGGGCCGCTCGCGAGCGCCGCGAAAGCCGCGGCGCCGCCGGGCTCGGCGACGATCTGGAACTGGCGCCACAGCCGGAGTTGCGCGTCCTCGATCGCCGCGTCGCTCACCAGCGCGACGCGCTCGACCCTGCGCCGGCACATCTCGAAACAGAGATCGCCGACTTTGCGTGCGCCCAGCGAATCGGCGGCGAGCGAGCCGACCGGGACATCGACGGGACGGCCGGCTTCGAAGGCGGCGTGCAGGGCGCGCGAACCCTCGGGCTCGACCCCGACGATGCGCGTGCGCTCGGAAAATGCCGCCGCGGCGCCGGCGATGAGGCCGCCGCCGCCGACGGCGATCAGCGCGACATCGAGCGGCGGCAGGGCGAGCCGCTCGAGGTCCTCATCCCATTCGAGCGCGACGGTTCCCTGGCCGGCGATGGTTTCGGGCGCCTCGTAAGGGTGGATCTTCAACGCGCCGGTCTTTTCGACATAGGCGTCGCAGAGCGCCTGGGCCTCGAAATAGTCGGCGCCCTCGACATGGGCGTCGGCGCCATAGGCGCGAATCTTGGCGACCTTCGGCGCCGCGGCGATCCTCGGCACGAACACTTTGGCGGGGATGCCGAGCTTGCCGGCGGCGTAGGCGACGGCCGCGCCGTGGTTGCCGCCGGATGCGGTCGCGCAGCCCACGGCCGGCGCCTGGCGCGTGAGGAGGTTGTTGAAGGCGCCGCGCGGCTTGAACGAGCCCGCGTGCTGCAGGAACTCGAGCTTCAGCGAGATCGGCGCGGCGCCGACGGGCGAGGCCGCCTCCAGGATCGGCGTGCGCCGCACATGAGGCTCGATGCGGCGATGGGCCGCCTCGACGTCGGCGCGGGTCACATCGATTTTCATTTCGCCTCGACGGGGATGACGTCGACCTCGACTTCCAGTTCGTGGCCGCCGAAAGACACGATCGTGCCTTCGACCGGCGCGACGTCGGAATAATCGCGTCCGTGCGCGACGACGACGTGGTCATCGTCCTCGGGGATGGCGTTGGTCGGGTCGAGCCCGAGCCAGCCGAAACCCGGACCGCACCACAGTTTCACCCAGGCGTGCGAGGCGTCGGCGCCCTGCAGCCGCGGCTTGCCCTCGGGGGGAATGGTACGAATGTAGCCGCTCACGTAGAGCGCAGGGAGGCCCAACCCGCGCAAGCCCGAGATCATCACCTGGGCGAAATCCTGGCACACGCCGCGCCGGGCCGCGAACGCTTCGGCGGGGGTCGTCTTCACCTCGGTCGCCTTGGCGTCGTAGGCGAAGTCGCGCTTCATGCGGGCGTTGAGTTCGAGCGCCGCTTCGTAGACCGGGCGCGCCGGCGCAAAACTCTCGCGTGCGTAATGCGTTGCAGCGTCGAACAACGGGATGAGCCGGCTGGGATAGATCGCCAGCACCGGAGAACCGGACTCGAGCGAGTTCGTCTGCGCGGCGAGCGTGGCCACCGTTTCCCAGGCCGGCGTCAGCGCCGCCAGCGGCGGCGCCGGCCGCTCGACTGTCACGCGCGACGTGGCCTCGACGACGAGCTCGCGATGCGCGGTCTCGATGCGCAGGCGCACGATGCGGTTATCGAACGGGTCGATGCGCTCGTTCCACAACTGCGGCTTGGGCGTCACCTCGATCCTCGACGATTCGACGCGTTGCCCCGCGTCGTCGCGCGGCGTCAGCTTCAACACGCAGGCGTTGAAGGCGACCGGCGCGCCGTAGATATAACGCGTGAGGTGAACGACGTCGTAGATCACGCCAGGCCCATGATCTTCTCGGCGCGACCGTGCGCGGCGCCCTGCAGGAAATAGCGGTTGGCGATCGATTCGGCGAGCGCGGTGAGGCGTTGCTCGATGGCGAGGATGCTCATGTCCCCGAGCCTGTCGGCGTATTCGGCGGCGAGTTCGGCTCTCAACAGCGTCGCGAGCCGCATCGGCTCCTCCGGCAGGCCGTCCTGGCGCAGCACCGGCAGGGACGAGATGTGCGACTCGATGAGCCGCATCTGGAACGCGACCGAGCGCGGATTGTAAGGGTCGAGCAGCGCCATGTCGCGCACCGGCGCCAGCGCGACGCCGATCAACGTGCGCGAACGATAGGTGATCTGCGAGTCGATGAGGTCGAGCAGCACGTCGAGATCGTGCTCGGTGGCGTCCTTGTGGGCGAACTGGCGCGCCAGCCGGCAAGTGTTGATGCCGCGCTCGATGCGCCGCCCGAGCTCATAGAAGAACCAGCCGGCGCCGCGGTTGAAGTTCTCGTCGAACAGCCCGGAGAGCGCAGCGATGAGCGTGAGCGCCTCGTCGACGCAATCGAGAATCGCGGTCTCGGTGAGCGCGCGTTTCGGCGTCTCCAGGATCAGGTTCTCCAGGCGGCCGATGAGCTGCCAGGTTTGTTGCGTCAGGCGCTCGCGTATCACGGAGGCGGCGTAGCGCGCCGCGCGGGCGATCGAGAGCGCCGAGCCGTAGCATTCGGGGTCGCGCAGCGCCCGCTCGGCGTAGGCGTTGTCGTTCGGACTTGCGTCCGCGTTCACTGCGCCCCAGGCGATGAGCAGAGAGCGCAGCCGCTCCAGCGAACGCTGCGCGCCGTCCATCGGCGAATCCGGGTCTACCGCACGCGCCGAAAGGCAGCGAACGAGCCTCAGCGTCGCTTCCTCGCGCTCCAGATAGCGGCCGAACCAGAACAGGTTGTCGGCCGCCCGGCTCGGCAGATTGCCGAGCATGCGCACGATGCGCACTTTCTCCGGGGTCGGTAGCAGGCTCGTCGTTTCGACCGGGTTTTCGGCGAGCACCCAGACGTCGGCCGATTCGACCCCGGCGCCCATCGACACCGCCCGCGCATCCGGCTTGTCGGAGATACGGGCGAAGCCGCCAGGCATCACGCGCCAGCCTTTGGGCGTCGCCGCCGCATAGACGCGCAGCGCGAACGGGCGAGGCGCCAGCTTGTCGCGCTCGAGCCGCGGCGTCGTCGACAGCCGCACGACTTCCTGACCGACATAATCGACGCCGCGCGCGAGAATTTTCGCACGCAGCTTTTCCTGCGCTTCGGGGTTCAACTCGGCGCCGAGCACGCCGCGGCTGACGGCGGCGCCAGCCGGCGCATCCTGGAAGGCGCAAGCGATCGTGATCGTATCGAACGATTGCAGTACGCGCTCGCGCTCCGCGGCCTGCCCGCACCACCAGGTCGCGATATTGGGCATCTTCAGGTCCTCGCCGAGCAGGCGGCGGGCGAGCGAGGGCAGGAAGGCGAGCAGCGCCCGCGCTTCGATGAGGCCAGCCCCCGGCATGTTGGCGACCGCAACGCCGCCGGCGCGGATCGCGTCGAATAGGCCCGCGACGCCGATCTGCGAGGCCGAGTTCATCTCCAGGGGGTCGCACCATTCGGCGTCGACATGGCGCCACAGCACGTCGGCGCGCTTGAGGCCGGCGATAGTGCGCACGAACACCCGCCCGTCGCGCATGACGAGGTCGTCGCCCTCGACGAGCAGGAAGCCGAGATAGCGCGCGAGATAGGCCTGCTCGAAATAGGTGGCGCTGAGCGGGCCCGGGGTGAGGATGCAGATGCGCGGCTCGGCGCGCTCGCCGCTCGCTTTCAAGCCGTTGCGCAGCCCGCGGAAGAACGGCGCCAGCCGCTCGACGTTCATGCCGCGATAGAGCGTCGGGAACACCTGGGAGACGACGAGCCTGTTTTCCAGGGCATAGCCCGAGCCGGAAGGCGCCTGCGCTCGGTCGCCGAGCACCCACCAGCGTCCGTCCGGGCCGCGCCCGATGTCGGCGGCATAGAGCCGGAGCCAGCGCCCGCCGGGCGGCTTCACGCCGCGCATCGCCGGCACATAATCGGAGGACCCGACGATGGAGGCGGCAGGCAGCGCCCCGTCGGCGACCAGACGGCCTTCGCCATAGACGTCGGCGAGCACACGCTCCAGCAACTCGGCGCGCTGCTCGACGGCCGCCGCGATCTCCCGCCATTCCGCCTCGGGGATCATCAGCGGCAGCCGGCTCAGCGGCCAGACCCGCTCCTTGGCTTCGCCCTGGACGCGGTAGGACATGCCGCGAATGCGCACCCGCTTGTCGGCGGCGGCGAAGCGCTGGGGGACCTCTTCCTGGCCGAGCTCGGCCAGCGACTCGAGGAACTCGGTCCAATAGGGGCGGCGCACGCCGTCGGCGCCGACGAATTCGTCGGGAATGCCGGGCAGCGGCTGATAGCCGCGGGCCCAGTCGGCTGCGCGCTCCTTCGCGGCGCTCGGCTTTGCGGCGGTCCGGGGCAAGGGGCTCCAATCTTCTCGCGCGGGCCGGTCCTCGTCCCGCCCTTGTCGAGGCCAGTATGAAGGCTCTCGCAACATTGCGCCAGTCGGTCGAAAGTCGTTTGGCGCGCCAGAATCCCGACATTCCCCGCTTTTCTGGCGCCGGCGGGAGGTCATGACCGCGCCGGGGAGGGCAGACGCGCCATGCGCGTCGCCGCGCGCGCATTTCGAGGCTCAGTTGAACGCGTCCATGAACGAGGCGAAGGCGAGGATCGCGCCGGCGACGACGGCGAGCCCGATCAGGGCGATGATCGCGACGATTTCGCTGCGCGACTTGGGCTCGGGATCGGGCCCGCGGATGTCGACCGGTTCGGGCCTCGTATCGGCGAGCGGGTCGAGCCGAGCCGGCGGCGCCTCGACTTCTAGGGGCGCCGCGAGCTTCGGCGCAGGGGCTGCGACCTCGCGTTGCGGGGGCGGCGCCGGCCGAGCCGCGGGCGCCGGGCGCGGCGGCGGTTCGGGCGTCTCGAGCCGCGGCGCCCGCACGGCTTCGCGCTTCGGACGCGCGACCCAGCGGCCATAGGCGAACACGAAAGCGGCGCCGAACGCAGGCGCGAAGGCGACCAGCGCCGGCGCATTGGCGCTGGCCCACGGAAACACCAGGGGGTCGGTGGTCGCCATGCCGCCGGCGAGCCAGCCGAGCAGCGCCGCGCCGAACTCGGTGAGATAGGGCGCCCGCGCGAGCAGATTGGCGAGCATCACGCCGCCGAAGCCGAGCACCGGCAGGCTGAGCCCGACGCCGATCGCGAGCCACAGGTAATTGCCGCCGGCGATCGCGGCGATCGCGACGACATTGTCGAAGCTCATCGCCGCGTCGGCGATAATGATGATCCAGGCCGCGGCGATGAGGCTGGTCGCCGGCGACGCCGATGCGAAATCGCCCGCGAGGTCTTCGCCCGCGGCGAGGTTCATGGCGATCATCAACAGCGCGAAGGCGCCGATGAGCTTGACGAACGGCAACACCAGCAGGGAGGTCGCGCCGATGACCAGCAGCAGTCTCAGAACCATGGCGCCGAGAACGCCGAGCGCCGCCGCCTGGTTGATCTGCTTTGGCGGCAGGGCGCGGCAGGCGAGCGCGATCACCAGCGCATTGTCGGCGCCGAGCAGCAGATCGACGAACAGGATCTGCAGCGGCGCCAAGACCCAGGACGAACCATTATCCATCGCGTTTTCCCGGCTCCCGCGCTAGCCGAAGGCGCCGGCGAGGCCGCTGTAGAGCGCGACCCCGGACACCAGCGCGAACAGAACGCCGATGAGGACCGCATACGAGCGGCTCAGCGCCAGCGCGCCTCTGAGTTCGGCGATCGCGAGAAAGTAGAGGAACCCCAGCACCACCGGCAGCAGCACGGCGTTGACGACCCCGACGCCGATCGAGACTCTCAGGGGATCGACGCCGGAAACCACCAAGAGGCCGCCGAGATTCAGCAGCGCGACGAAGGCGACGTAGAACCACGGCGCCTCGCGCGGATGGCGCTCGAGCGAATGCTCGAGTCCGAGCGTCTCGCCGATCGCCCAGGCGACCGTCAGCGTCACCACGATCGCGGCGACCAGCGCCGAGCCGATGAGGCCGAACGTGAACACTCCGCGGCCGAAGACGGGGCCGAGCGTGCGGGTGAACGTGCCGGCGATTTCCGCGATGCTGCCGAAGCCGGCGCCGCCGTCGCCGCCCGTGCGAGCCACCGTCGCCGCGCCGGCGATCACGATCGCGGCGGTGACGACCTGGCACAGGATCGCGCCGGCGAGAGTCTCCAGCCGCGCGCCGGGCAGCTGCTCGACGCGCATGCCTTTGTCGGTCATCGCCGATTGCTGATAGAACGCCGCCCAGGGCATGAAGGTCGTGCCGATATTGGCGGCGAGCAGATAGAGATAGGAAGAATTGGCGAGCGGGACGTCCGCGGCGTCGCGCGAGAATTGCCGAAAGTCGGGCCCTGCGCGCCAGGCGACGACGAGGAACGCGAGTTCGAACAGGCCCGCGAGGATGGCGACCCGCTCGACGGAGGCATAGGCGCCGAGCGTGACGACGGCGATGAAGAACATCACGGTGGCGCCGACGACGAGCCGCGGCGAAACGCCGAAACTGTCGGCGAGGCCGGCGAGCGCGCTGAGTTGGGTCACCAGCGCGCCGAAGCAGGAGATGGCGAGCGCGGCGAGCGCGAGCAGGGTCGCGAGCCGGCCGTAGCGGCGCCGGATCAGTTCGGCAAGGCCGAGCCCCGAGGAGAGGCCGAGGCGGATCGTCAGCTCCTGCATCGCGAACAGGATCGGGATCGCGATCAGTTGCGGCAGCACCAGGCGATAGCCCCATTCGGCGCCGCTCTGCGCGGCGGTGAT
This sequence comes from Roseiarcus sp., assembly GCA_052147395.1. GTDB lineage: Bacteria > Pseudomonadota > Alphaproteobacteria > Rhizobiales > Beijerinckiaceae > Roseiarcus. The sequence continues at coordinate 8,198 of JBKQKS010000287.1, read as the reverse complement.
GACGCTGCCGGCGTCGGTGTCGGCGAGCATCACCACGACGCCCGGGCCGATCGAGATCGCGAGCCGGCGCATCGTCGCGAGCGGGCCCTCGGCCGCGGGCGCCATCGGCGCGCTCACTTGGGCGCCCCGGCGCCAGCGGCGTCGGGTCCGCTCGTCAGCAGCCTCAGGAAGGCCGCGGTCGGCGAGACGATGAGCGTCGGGCCGGCGTCGGCGAGCGCGTGCTTGTAGGTCTGCAGCGCGCGATAGAACTGGTAGAATTTCTCGTCCTTGGCGAACGCGCCGGAGAGCAGCCGGCTCGCTTCGGCGTCGCCCTCGCCGCGGCTCACCGTCGCCTTCTCCTGCGCCTCAGAGAGCAGCACGGTGCGATCGCGGTCGGCCTCGGACTTGATCTGCTGCGCCCATTCGTACCCTTGAGCGCGCAGCTGCTTGGCTTCGCGCTGGCGCTCCGACTTCATGCGGTCGTAGATCGCCTGGCTGGTCTCGACCGGCAGGTCGGCGTGATGGAACCTCACTTCGTCGACCTCGACGCCGAGCGGCTTCGCCTTGGCTTCGACCTCGTCGCGGATCTTCTCCAGGATTTCCTGGCGTTGCGGCGTCAGCAGGTCGAGCAGCGGAACCTGGCCGAGCTCGCCGCGCACCGAGGACGAGACGAGCTGCGTCAGCTGAGCGCGCGCGTTGTCGTCGCTGCGCAGCGCCTGGTAGAAGCGCAGCGGGTCGACGATGCGATAGCGCGTATAGGGCTGCACCTCGAGCCGCTTCTGATCGCCCATGATCAGCTGTTCGGTCAGCGGCAGCAGCAGCAGCAGGCGCGTGTTGTAGATGAATACGCTGTCGATGAACGGCGCTTTGACTTTCAAGCCGGGGTCGTCGTCGACGCGGATCGGCGCGCCGAGGCGGACCACCAGCCCCTGCTGACCCTCGCCGACGATGTAGAACGTCTGCGACGCGAGCCCGATCAGCGCCGCGGCGAAGATGACGAAGGCGATGGCGAGGCGGAGCGTCATGACGGGCCCCGCGACTTGCCGAGGGCCGCCCATGCGCGCGGGGTATCAGCGGCGCTCGCGAGATCTCGGAAGCGCCTCTCCGGGCAGGCCACTTCCCTCGTCCTGAGGCGCCCCGAAGGGGCCTCGAAGGACGTTCCAGAGGACACTTCCGCTGCGGCCATCCACGACTGCTGATTGCGCGCGCGGTCGTCTGACCGCGAAACGCTGCGCCTCGACCGGGGCGACGCTAGGATGGCCGCATTGCGCAAACGGATGTTGACGATGCATCGTCCTTCGAGGCCCCTTCGGTCCTGAGCTTGGCGAAGGAGCTCAGGACGAGGACCCAGGGTGGCGCCGCCAGGCCAAATGGTCTCCGCTATCCCCCTCATTTGACCGTCCCCGTCGCCGGCGGCGGCGTCTCGATCACCTGCGGCGGCGCCGGCGCGCGGGCCGGGCGCTGATCGGGCAGCGACAGGTAGGGGGTCACGCCGGCGACGTCCTTGCCGGAGGTGTCGACCACGACCCGCGTGGATTTCTTCAGCATCTCGTCGACCGCCTCCAGATAGAGCCGCCAGGCGGTGACCGTGGGCGAAGTTTTGTAGGCGGCGAGCACGGCGTTGAAGGCCTGCGCCTCGCCCTGAGCCAGCGCCACCACCGAGGCGTGGTAGGCCTCGCCCTGCTGGATGGTGTTGGCCGCTTCGCCTCGGGCGCGCGGAAGGATGTCGTTGGCGTAGGCCTGGGCCTCGTTGCGCTCGCGCTCCTGGTCGGCCTTGGCGCGTTGCACGTCGTTGAACGCGTCGATGACGGCGAGCGGCGGCTCGACGCGCTGCAACTGGACGCCGGTGATTTCGACCCCCGCGTGCTCGGAATCGAGCAGTTGCTGCAGCAGCTGGCGCGTCTCCTCGGCGATCTGCAGGCGCTGGTCCGACATCGCCGCCTGGATCGGCGTGTGCGAGATCACGTCGCGCAGCGCGCCCTCGGCGGCGATCTTGACCGCGAGCTCGGGCTGATCGATGCGGAACAGGAAGCGCCCGGCGTCGCGGATCTTCCAGAACACCGAGCAATCGGCTTCGACGATGTTCTCGTCGCCGGTCAGCATCTGATGCTCGCGCCCGGTCGGCGTCTCGCCGGGATTGCTCACGCCGAGCTGGATCTGATTGATCTTGGTGACCTTGGGCAGCAGCGTGGTCTCGATCGGGTAGGGCCAGCGCAAGTGCAGACCGGGCTCGGTGGTGTCGACCCAGCGGCCGAAGCGCAGCACCACGCCCTGCTCATCGGGCTCGACGCGATAGATCGAGGTCGAGAACCAGCCGAGCAGGACGATGATGGCGACGAGAGTCCAACCGCGAGCGCCGAACCTCGGCGCCCTGAACACCGAGCCCAGGCTCTCGCGCAGCAGATCGCCGACGCTGAATTCGGCGGACGGAGCAGGTTCGGGCGCGTCCGACATCACGCGAAATCAGTCTTGGACAAGGACGAGGCTCTCTTCCAGCATCAGACGCGCGCGAGCCCGCAGCTTTTCTGTGTCGCTCTTCAACTGGCCGCAGGCGGCCAGGATGTCGCGTCCGCGCGGCGTGCGCACCGGGCTCGCATAACCGGCGGCGAACACGATTTCGGAGAAACGCTCGATGGCGTCCCAGTCCGAACATTGGTACGCACTGCCCGGCCACGGATTGAACGGGATCAAATTGATCTTCGCCGGGATGCCCTGGAGCAGCTTCACCAGCGCCCGCGCCTCGGCGGGCGAATCGTTGACGCCCTTCAGCATCACGTATTCGAAGGTGATGCGCCGCGCGTTCGAGGCGCCGGGATAGTCGCGGCAGGCCTGCAGCAGCTCTTTGATCGGGTATTTGCGGTTGAGCGCGACCAGCTCGTCGCGCAGCGCGTCGTTGGTCGCGTGCAGCGACACTGCGAGCATCGTCCCGCATTGTTCGCCGAGCTTGGCCATTTCCGGAATCACGCCGGAGGTCGAGACGGTGATGCGCCGTTTCGACAGCGACAGCCCGTCGCCGTCGGTGAGCACACCGATCGCCGCGCGCACGTTGTCGAAGTTGTAGAGCGGTTCGCCCATGCCCATGAACACGATGTTCGACACCGCGCGCACGCCTTCGCCCGAGGGCACGAGGCCGTCGGTCGGCGCGATGCCGCCGGGGAAATCGCCGAGCCGGTCGCGCGCGACCAACGCCTGCGCGACGATCTCGGCGGCGGTGAGATTGCGCACCCAGGCCTGCGTGCCGGTGTGGCAAAATGTGCAGTTGAGCGTGCAGCCGACCTGGCTCGACACGCACAGCGTGCCGCGGTCGCTCTCGGGGATGTAGACGCATTCGATCTCGGCGCCTTTGTCGAGCGGCCCGGTCGACGGCATGCGCATGAGCCATTTGCGCGTGCCGTCGGCGGACACTTGCTCGGCGACGATCTGCGCGCGGGCGAGAGTATGGCGCTCGCTCAGCTTTTCCAAGAGCGGGCGGGCGATATTGCGCATCTCCGCGAAGCTCTTGGCGCCGCGGTGATAGATCCAGTGCCAGAGCTGCGCGGCGCGCATGCGGATCTCGCGCTCGGGAACGCCGAGCTCGGCGACCGCGGCGGCGATTCCTACACGCGTCGCGCCGGCGAGGTTCACTGGCGCGCTCGCGGCTCGGGCGAGGGGAGGAGACGTCATGCGCGGGCTTCTAGCATGGCGCCTGCGGGGGGCAAAGCTCAGCCCTGCGGCGCGAACATCAACAGCGAGAGCCATTCGGCGGCGAGCGCCGGCCTGGCGCCGCCCTCGATCTCGACCTTGACGCCTTTGCGCATCCGCCACTCGGTTTCGGAGCGCCGCTCGAGCTCCATCAGCGTGAACCGCCCGCGAATGCGCGATCCCGCGGGAACGGGGGCGATGAGCCGGACCTTGTCGAACCCATAGTTGACGCCCATCGCGAGCCCTTCGATCGGCGGCATCACGTCGTAGGCCATCGCCGACAACATCGAGAGCGTCAAAAACCCGTGAGCCACCGTGCCGCCGAACGGCGTCGCCTTGGCCGCCTCGGGATCGACGTGAATGAACTGCCAGTCCTCGATCGCATCCGCGAAGGCGTTCAGGCGGCTTTGCGGCATCTCGAACCAGCGCGAGACGCCGAGCTCTCCGCCAACGCGGGCGGCGAGCTGCTCGACGGTCACGGGGGGCAGGGATGTGTTGTAGACGGACATGAGGGCTCCGGGGGACCTCTCAGCCGAATATATCGTCGGGACGGCGAGGGCCAGCGTCGCGAAGGCGACAGATGACGACTTGTCCGGTCCGGCGTTCTCGCACAGCGCTTCGCGTGATGGCGAGCGCCGCGCGCTGGCGGCGCCGTGATCGTATTTCGCTATTTGCGATTCCCCGAGGCGCGCGAACGATCACGAATGGCAGCCCGTTGTAGGGCGCAAGCGTCGGCTCCCGCTCGATCTCAAACGTTCGCAACGGGCGGAAAGCGGTCGTTAAATTAGCGCTTTCGGACCTGTCACCGTAATTCATAATTCCTGTCACCGTAATTCGAACCCCCTACGGGATGCCCGCCGCGGATCCACCGGCGAACGTTTTCATTTGGGCTCAGTGCGCGCCTAGAAGCAGCCGAAGCTTTTCCAAATACACGAGTACAGCGCTAATGAACGCAGAGGCTCCGAAAAGTACAGCAATCGCGGTTGTTCCTACGAACCATTTGCTTGGTAAATCCGATACGCGACCGGCAATTTCCGAGACAGTAGCCGCAGACGCCTTCGCGTCTAGTTTCGCGTCTACAGAAGTTAGCTTTATGTCAACAGTATTGAAGCGGCCTTCAAGTCGCAGGTCCGCGGCGTGGCTCTGATCCACGATTTTATCCAGTTTGCCATCGATCTTTTCGTAGGCCTTCTCGAGCGCTGATACTCGCCGTTCCATGTCATTGCCCGTAGGACCTCCGCCGCTGCCAGCTGCTCGTGCGTGACTGGTCGACGACTCGCGTGCCCGTTTCGCCTCCAGGTCCGCCATATTCTGTGAAGATATCAGAACCGGCAGCGTCACGTTTTAACCTCATTTTTATTTGTTAGCACTTCATAAATTTCATCCAGTTTCTTGCTCATCAAATCCGTACTTTCGTCGAAACCTGGATCTTGGTTTCGAATCTCGTAAGGAACGCTCAAGAGGGCGATATACGTTCTCGTAGCAACTGAAGTAAGGCTAGAGACGAGAGACTCGAGTCTCGCGATGCGATTTTCCAATTCTTCAGGCGTCGCCACGTTCGTCCATCCCTTCTGGGGCAACGTAGTCGCTGTTCCAGTCTCCCGCAATGCCTTTCGCGCCGCCGATGATTCGCGACGGAATTAAGGTGGGACACCCGTCAATTCCCATTTCGACTCATCGCCTCGGGCGGTGGCAAGCGATACGCGAAGGGCAGTCTGCCATCGAGGCGGCTGGATTGAAAGGGGCTGCGATCGCTCGAAGAGGGTCGCCGCGCGAACGTCGCCTTCGGGTCGAACGCGGCCTGCGCCGGGCGCCCTGTCCGCGCGCAAAGCGAAATACGCGAACCCCGGCGTCGCCGGCGGCAAAACCTCGCGCGCCTCGTCGCCGCCGCCGTCCCTGCGCCCTGCGATAACGCTCAGTTGAAGGGCCGGACTCGGCGCCGGCCCGGCTTCGCCGCGACCGGTTAACAAACTGTCACGCGCGACCTTTAGTCCCGAGCCCGCTGAAACGACCGTCTGCTCAACGTCAGGAGCCAGTCTCATGCGATCGGCACTTGTCTTCACCGCCGCCGTCGGCGCGCTCGCCGCTTCCACCGCCGCCAGGGCGGCCGATTGTCCGGCGGACGGCGTCCGCTTCGGCGTCGAGCCCTACGAGTCGACGCAGCGCCTGCTGCCCGTCTACACCGATTTCGCCAAGCTGATCGGCGACAAGCTCGGCTGCAAGGTCGAACTGTTCGTCGCCACCAGCTACACCGCCGAGATCGAGGCGATGCGCAACGACAAGCTCGAGATCGGCGAATTCGGCCCGCTCGGCTATGTGCTCGCCCATCAGGTCGCCAAGGCCGAGGCGGTCGCCACCTTCGGCGATGCCGCGGGCAAGCCGTCGAGTTATTACGCCTCGATCGTCACCTGGCCGGGCTCCGGCATCAAAGAGCTCGACGACGTGCGCGGCAAGTCCTTCGCCTATTCGGACCCCGCTTCCACGTCGGGTCACCTGTTCCCGGCCTTCGGCCTCAGCAAGGCCGGCATCGATCCCGACAAGGGCATCAAGGCCGTCTACGCCGGCAGCCACACCGCCTCCTACGAGGCGCTGCGCAACCACAAGGTTCTAGCCGGCGAGCTCAACAGCGAGGAGATCAACAGCGCCAAGCTGCACAACGAGTGGGACGACAAGGCGTTCGTGACGCTGTGGAAGTCGAACCCGATCCCGATCGATCCGATCTGCGTGCGCGGCGACCTCGATCCGGCGTTCAAGGCTCGCCTCGCCAAGGTGCTGAGCTCGCTCGACCTGAAAGAGCTGCCGGACGCGGACCAGAAGTTCCTCGCCGCCAACGAGGATCCGGCGCTGGTCACAGTGCCGCAGGTCGACAGCGCATTCGACCAGATCCGCGACCTGGTGTCGATCCTCCACGTCGATCTCGCCAAGCTCTGAGAACCGGCGGCCCGCGCATGGCGAACGAAGGGGAGACTCGGCTCGCCGTTCGGGATCTGCACATGCGCTATCCCAACGGCAAGCTTGCGCTCCGCGGCGTGAACATCGATGTGCGCGCCGGCGAATTGGTGACGATCCTCGGCGCCAATGGCTGCGGCAAGACGACCCTGTTGCGTTGTGTTGCGCGTTTGCTCGACCCCACCGTCGGCGAGATCCTGGTCTGTGGCCAGGACCTCGCGCGTCTGTCGGGCCAGGCGCTGCGCGAAGCCCGGCTCGAGCTCGCCATGGTGTTCCAGCGCGGCAATCTGGTGCGCCGGCGCAGCGTGCTGGCGAATGTCGTCAGCGGAACGCTCGGGCGAAATCGCACATGGTGGACGGCGCTCGGGGGCCTGCCGAGCGAGGAAATCCCGTTGGCGCACGAGCTGCTGCGCACGGTCGGCGTCGAGGCGCTCGGCGCCCAGCGCGCCGACACGCTGTCGGGCGGACAGGCGCAACGCGCCGCGATCGCGCGCGCGCTCGCCCAGCGGCCAAAGCTCATCCTCGCCGACGAGCCGGTGGCGAGCCTCGATCCCGAAGCGGCGGAGGAAATATTGCGGCTGCTTAGGCAGCTCGCCGACGACAGCGGCCTCGCCGTGCTGTGCGTGCTGCATCAGCCGAAGCTGGCGCTGAACCATTCGCATCGCATCGTCGGCCTGCGCGACGGCGGAGTGCAGTTCGACCTGCCGGCGGCGGAATGCGGCGAGGACGAGATCGCGGCGCTCTACCGGGAGCTCGCGGCATGAGCATCGAAGAGGCGCCGATCCTTCCTGCCGTGGCGCCGCGCTCCCGAGACTTCGGCTACTTTCCCCGCCGCGTCGTCATCGTGCGGGTCCTCGTCGCCCTGGCGGCGCTGGCGATCATCGCCCAGGCGTTCTATGTCGTCGAGGCGCGCCCGGAAGACCTCATCACCGGCGTCCATGGCATGGTTGATATCATCAGCCGCGCCATGCCGCCCGCGTGGTCCGAGTTTCCCGACACGCTGTGGGCGGTGCTGGAGACCATCGACCTCGCGATTTTCGGCACCGTGTTCGGGGTGCTGATGGCGCTGCCGCTCGCCGTGCTCGCCGCCGCCAACGTGACCCCGGCGCGTCCGTTCTATTATCTCGCCCGCGCGACGATCGCGTTGACCCGCGCCGTGCCCGATCTCGTGTGGGCGCTGTTGTTCGTCACCGCCGTCGGCCTCGGGCCGTTCCCGGGCGCGCTGGCGCTGGCGGTGCATTCGATCGGCATGCTCGGGCGTCTGTTCGCCGAGGTGATCGAGGACATGGACTTCGGCCCGGTCGAGGCGCTGACCATGACCGGCGCGTCGCGCCTGCAGGTGTTCACCCACGCCGTCATCCCCGGCGTGCTGCCGTCGCTGCTCGGCATCAGCCTCTACCGCTTCGACGAAAACCTGCGCTCGTCGCTGGTGCTCGGCTTCGTCGGCGCCGGCGGCATCGGCTTCCGTCTGCTGACCGCGATGAACCTGTTCCAGTACCAGACGGTGTCGCTGCTGCTGATCACCACCTTCGTGTTGGTGATGGCCGCCGAGCGCGGCTCGGCGATTTTGCGCAAGCGGGTGGCGTGAG